>NZ_JAMYUA010000001.1:377500-380639 GCF_040322715.1 Mesorhizobium sp. M0106
AGATTTTATTCTCTCAAAACGTGTCCGCCAAAGTCTCGTTCGAACCGTCCCATCCCTGGCGGGATGAGGGGTTCAGCAGGACTCTGCCGCCCACGTTTCTCTTTCTTCAATATTCAATTTTCAAAGAACAGACTCTGCAGACGCAGTGTCGTGGCCCGTTACGCTTTTGGCTTCGGGGCCTGTCGAGTGTCGCTCACGCGGCTCTCTTGAATTTCGCGGAGGGCAGATTTAGAAGCGAACTTCTTCGTCGCCAGCGGCGCGCCGCCCTCGTTGTTGAGGCGTATATAGTCGGGGGGCGTCCAAAGTGTCAACAGCGATTTCGAACTTTTTTGAATTTTTTGCGACGAAAGTTGGGGCGCCGCTTTTCTGTAGCCGACTGCCGCTACGGCATGGGGACAACAAAGCCGGCTGTCGCGGTGGAGCCCTATTGCCGCCGTATTGCAGTTTGACACCAAGGCCAACGAAGCAGGCGAAAGCGCCACCCGCGCAGGGCCTTCTATAAGAGACCAAACGGTGCCTCCCAGGCGCTTCCTATAAGAGACTAAAGAGAACCCATAGAGACAGACGTGCGATTGGGGATTTCGGCCGGGGCCAGGCGCTTCGTTGACTTCACCCGCCGTGACAGGCAAATGTCATGGCCACAACAAGAACGACAAGCCGTTCCGCCCCGGGGAAGAAGCAGCCTTTCTGGATGCCAGACACGGAAGATGTCATAGCCGACCTCGGCAACGAGCCGCCGCTGATCGCGGACGGCCGCAGCGGCCCTCCCGACCGGCGCGAGGTTTCGGCGCGCTGGCTGTCGGGCACCTTCCTTACCGGCGTGACCTCGAGCGTGCTGATGGGCGTGGCGCTGTTTGCAGCGCTTGACGGCCGCCAGCAGTTGGCGACGCCACCCGAGATCGCCGAACTGATCAGCCTTGCCAGTGGCGACGATTCCGGTGAGATCGCCAAGACGACCAGGCTGGTGGCGCTGCGCCAGATCGCCAAGGCCAAGGATCGCCGGCGCATGGAAGTGTCGATGGTGACCAAGGTCGGCGACCGCGATGTCATCCACACCATGCCTTTCGTGCAGATCAAGATGGCGCTTGCCGCCGGTCACACGACCAGCCGGGCCTATCCGCCTTTCGACCCGATGCAGGTGTTTGGCAATGGCGACGATAATGCTGCCCAGCCGGCAGCCGCCGCCGCCAGCCAGATCTATGGCGCCAAGGTCGAAAGCGAGATGAGCTTGAAGACCGTCGATTTCCCGATCGAGACGGCGGCCTTCGACGAAAAGAGCGACCTTTCTGCCGACGAGGTGGAAAAGGTCGTGCGCGAGGCCGGCACCGATCTGAGCGACGGCGCTGTCCAGGTCGCTTCGCTGCATTATGTCGACCCACAGCGATTCGGTGACGGCTTCGCCGAAAGCATGGCCGGCTCCTATGACGTCAAGATCGTCCCGGAAAACGTCTCGGTGTCGCCGCGTGCCGCCATCGACGACCATGCGCCGGCTTTCGCCGAGGAAATCATCCCCTTCACCAAGGATCTCGACATTGCCGAGGCCTTCGCTGATTCGGGCTATACCGGCGAGGATGCCACCGGAATGGCCGAGGCGATCGCCAAATTGCTGAATGCGACGGCCCTCAAGGCAGGAACCGTGCTGCGCGTTGGGCTTGAGGTCCATGGCGACGCCGCCAAGATCGTTCGCACCAGCGTGTACGACAGGACCCAGCACATCGTCACCATCGCACTCGACGACCACGACCAGTACGTGCCGGCGCAGGAGCCGGAGCCAAATCCCGAATTGCTGACGGCGTTCGACGATTCGCCTGCGCCCGTAGTGCGCGGCAATCTGCCGAACGTCTATGACGGCATCTACCGCACCGCCTATTCCTACGGCATGTCCAAGGCGATGACGCAACGACTGATCAAGTTGCTGGCATCCAGTGTCGACTTTCAGTCGCGCCTCAATCCCACGGACCGCATCGAGGTGCTGTTCTCGCAGCCCGATGGCGACGACCAGGCGTCTGACGAATCCGAGCTGCTTTACGTCTCCGCGACTTTCGGCGGCACGACGCGAAATTTCTACCGTTTCCAGATGCAGGACGGCAGCACCGACTACTTCGACGAAAATGGTAGCAGCGCCGAGCAGTTTCTGCTGCGCAATCCGTTGCCCAATGGCCGATTTACGTCAGGGTTCGGTGCCAGGCGCCACCCCATTTTGGGGTATGTGAAAATGCATACCGGCACCGACTGGGCAGCTCCCGTGGGATCGCCGATTATTGCCGCGGGCAATGGCGTCGTCGAAAAAGCCGGCTGGGCCGGTGGCTATGGCAAGCAGATCATCTTGCGTCACGCCAATGGCTACGAGACGTCCTACAATCACCAGAGCGCCTTTGCCAAAGGCATCGAGCCGGGTGTTCGCGTTCGCCAGGGTCAGGTTATCGGCTATCTCGGCTCAACCGGCCTCTCCACCGGTCCGCATCTTCATTACGAACTGATCGTCAACGGCACAAAGGTCGATTCGATGCGCGTCCGCCTACCGGTCGGCAAGACGCTGAAGGGCGACGACCTCGTCGCCTTCAAGCGCGAGCGCGAACGCATCGACGACCTGCTCAAGCAGGAAGACAGCAATCAGTTGAAGGTCGCGAGCGCCAAGATCGAAGGCTGAGCCGACGTTTTTCGTCGTCAGCCGTGCTGATTCGCCGTGTCGCGCGCCCATGGCAGCCGCTCGCCGGAAACCGTCGTCCACGCGGCGATTGCCGAAAGCAGGCAAAGCACCGCGGTCACCGCGGCAACGGCGGCGAATGCCGCGTCGCTGGCGGCAAGTCGTGCCGCATCGAGGCCGGGCGCCAGGCCGGCTGGCGGCGGTTCGCCGAAACCCGGAATGCCGGAGCCGGCAGCGGTGCCGAGCACGCCAGCATAGACCCAGGCCGCCAGCGATCCCATCGCCGCCACGGCAATCAGGCCGCCGATGCGCGAGACGGCGTTGTTGATGCCCGAGGCCGCACCCGTATCCTTGTCCTCGACCCCCCGCAAGAAGGCGGGGGCCCCCCGCGCAGACCCCACCCCCCAGCCGGGGCCCAAAAAAAACAAAAACGGGGATTAACCCCGAACCCACAGGGGGTTTTTAAAAAAGGACCGAGCCCGCCCAATTAAA
>NZ_JAMYUA010000002.1:0-378543 GCF_040322715.1 Mesorhizobium sp. M0106
GCGGCCGACCGGCGGCTCTCGCCACCCAAAACCGCCGCTACAACACGTTCGCGAAGATCATCCGAAAGAGGTCGCGTCATCCGATGCTGGCCTCCACTCCAGCCAGCATCTTGAATCACAAAACCGACTGATCCGGAATCCCCTTCGATTCCGTCAAATCAGGAACCGCTCTAGCTGCCCTGCTTCTTCAGCGCGGCACCCAAAATATCGCCCAGCGAAGCGCCGGAGTCGGTCGAACCGTATTGGGCGACCGCTTCCTTCTCTTCGGCGATTTCCAGGGCCTTGATCGAGACCTGCAGCTTGCGGGTCTTCTTGTCGAAGGCGATGACGCGGGCGTCGACTTTCTGGCCGACGGTGAAGCGCTCGGGGCGCTGCTCGTCGCGGTCACGGCTGAGATCGGAGCGCTTGATGAAGGTCTCGATGCCGCTGTCGACCAGCCGCACTTCCAGACCGCCATCCTTCACGCCGATAACCTCGCAGGTGACGACTGCGTTCTTGCGCAGTTCGCCTGACGTCGCTGCTTCGCCGACCGTGTCCTTGGCCAGCTGCTTGATGCCGAGCGAGATGCGCTCCTTGTCTATGTCGACGTCGAGCACCTGCGCCTTGACCATGTCGCCGCGATTGTACTCTTCGATCACCTGCTCGCCCGGACGGGTCCAGTCGAGGTCGGAAAGGTGGACCATGCCGTCGACGTCGCCTTCGAGGCCGATGAACAGGCCGAACTCGGTCTTGTTCTTGACCTCGCCCTCAACCTGGCTGCCGACCGGGTGGCTGCGCGCGAAGGCCTCCCACGGGTTCTCCAGCGTCTGCTTGAGGCCGAGCGAGATGCGGCGCTTGGCCGGATCGACTTCGAGCACCACCACGTCGACTTCCTGCGTCGTCGACAGGATCTTGCCGGGATGCACGTTCTTCTTGGTCCACGACATTTCCGAAACGTGGATGAGGCCTTCGATGCCCGGCTCCAGCTCGACGAACGCGCCGTAGTCGGTGATGTTGGTGACGGTACCCTTGATCTTCTTGCCGATCGGGAACTTGGTGCCGATCTCGGACCACGGATCGCTCTCGAGCTGCTTCATGCCGAGCGAGATGCGGTGGGTTTCCTGGTTGATGCGGATGATCTGCACCTTGACCGTCTGGCCAATATTGAGGATTTCGGTCGGATGGTTGACGCGGCGCCATGCCATGTCGGTGACGTGCAGAAGGCCGTCGATGCCGCCGAGGTCGACGAACGCACCATAGTCGGTGATGTTCTTGACGACGCCTTCGACCACCTGGCCTTCTTCGAGGTTCTGCACGATTTCCGAACGCTGTTCGGCGCGGCTTTCCTCGAGCACGGTGCGGCGCGACACCACGATGTTGCCGCGGCGGCGATCCATCTTGAGGATCTCGAAGGGCTGCGGGTTGTGCATCAGCGGCGAGACGTCGCGGATCGGGCGGATGTCGACCTGGCTGCGCGGCAGGAAGGCCACGGCACCGTCGAGGTCGACGGTGAAGCCGCCCTTGACCTGGTTGAAGATGACGCCTTCGACGCGTTCGCCCTTGGTGAACTTCTCTTCGAGACGGACCCAGCTCTCTTCGCGGCGGGCCTTTTCGCGCGACAGCATGGCTTCGCCAAGCGCGTTCTCGATACGCTCGACATAGACCTCGACCGTGTCGCCGACCTTGAGCGTCGTGTCCTTGCCCTTGACGCCGAATTCCTTCAGCGGCACGCGGCCTTCGACCTTGAGGCCGACGTCGATGATGGCCATGTCCTTCTCAATGGCGGTGATGATGCCCTTGACGACCTGGCCTTCGCCGGAATGGCCGGCGGAAAATGATTCTTCGAGCAGGCTCGCGAAATCATCGCGAGTGGGATTTGCAACTGACATAGTTTCTCCTGGAATGCCCCGCAATCTGTCGCGGGGCGGGCGCCGTGGGTTAGCGTTGCGTTGGCCTGCCAGCGTTCCGGGCAAAAAGCCCTTGGCCGCCCTTGAGCGGCAATTCCGGCGCATGAAGAATGCTGGCAGGCTGGTTCATACCCGATATGGGAAGTCTTTTTGTCGCCGGCAATCGGCGGCGGCAGGAAAACCCGGCTCAGGCTTCGTTTCTCTTGGCCAGGACATCGTCGATGATCGCCTGAGCTGCCAGAAACGCGGCTTCTATAGCCATTTCCGACGTGTCGAGCAAGTGCGCATCGGCGGCCGGCTTCAAGGGCGAGTCCATGCGGCCCATGTCGCGCTCGTCGCGGCGCACGATATCGGCAAGGATTTCATCGAAATTAGCGGTGCCGCCGATGCTCTCGATTTCATCCAGCCGCCGCTTTGCCCGCACTTCGGCACTGGCCGTGACATAGAGCTTCACGTCGGCATTGGGACAGACGACAGTGCCGATGTCGCGGCCGTCGAGCACCGCGCCAGGCGGTGTTCTTGCGAATGCACGCTGCTTGTCGACCAGGATGCGCCGTACCGACGGGATGACAGCCACTTTCGAGGCAGCCTCTCCGACGGCGTGTGCCGCCAGCACCGTCCGGTCGAGCTTTGCCAGATCGACCTGCCGGGCCGCGGTTTCAGCGGCCGAAACATTGTCGAGCGGCAGGCCGAGCCGGAGCAGCGCATGCGCCACCGCGCGATAGGTAAGGCCGGTGTCGAGCAGGTTCAGCCGGTAGTGATCGGCGAGTCGCCGAGCGAGGGTGCCTTTGCCGGCGCCGGCAGGTCCGTCGATGGCGATGGTGAAAGTTGAGGTCATTGGCCGCCCACCGGAATCGAAAAGCGCAATGATCCAGATAGGCGTGGCGATCCTTCGCGCCCCCCTCTGTCCTGCCGGACATCTCCCCCACTTGGGGGGAAATCGGCGGCCATCGCGGCTTTCGCCAATTGTCTACGTCGCAGGATTAAGCGGAGCGCCGAAGCTGCCAATCTCTCTCCTTGTGGGGGAGATGTCCGGCAGGACAGAGGGGGGCGCTGTCCCGCCGACGTTCCAGTTTGGCCCCAACCCCCAAGGCTATTGATTGCCATCAAGCTACTCGATCTTCGCGCCGAGCCCCTTCATCAGGCCCATGAACTCCGGAAAACTCGTCGCGATCATCGCCTGGTCGTCGATGGTCACCGGCTTTTCCGTTGCCAGCCCCATAACCAGAAAACTCATGGCGATGCGGTGGTCGAGATGGGTCTGGACGATGGTGCCCTGTCCGTTGGGGTGTTGGCCGAGGCCCTTGCCGCCGGGTTTTCCGCGCACGACAAGCGAGGCCCCGCCTTCGCTGCAATCGACGCCGTTGAGCTTCAGCCCTTCGGCCACTGCCGACAGCCGGTCGGATTCCTTCACGCGCAGCTCTTCCAGGCCAAGCATCAGCGTTTCGCCCTCGGCAAAGCTGGCCGCCACGGCAAGCACCGGATACTCGTCGATCATCGTCGGCGCCCGTTCCGGCGGTACGGTGACGCCTTTCAGCTCGGAATAGCGTACGCGCAGGTCGGCGACGTCCTCGCCACCTTCGTTGCGCGGATCGATTATGTCGATCCAGGCGCCCATTTCCTGCAGCGTCAACAGAAGTCCAATGCGGGTCGGGTTCATCAGCACGTTTTCGATGGTAATGTCCGAACCCGGCACGATCAGCGCCGCCACCAGCGGAAAGCCGGCCGAGGAGGGGTCGCCAGGCACCGCGATCGTCTGCCCCATGAGCTTGCCCTGGCCTTCGATGAAAATGTGGCGCACGCCGCGCTCGTCGGTCTCGACCGACAAATTGGCGCCGAACCCCTTGAGCATTTTTTCGGTATGGTCGCGCGTCATAACCGGCTCGATTACGGTGGTGATGCCCGGCGTGTTCAGCCCGGCCAGCAGCACCGCCGACTTGACCTGCGCCGATGCCATCGGCACGCGGTAGGTGATCGGCGCGGCGTGCTTGGGCCCGTGCAGCGTGATCGGCATGCGGTCGCCGGGCGTCGCCTTCAGCACCTGCACGCCCATCTGGCGGAGCGGTTCGAGCACCCGGCCCATCGGCCGGCCCGACAGCGAGGCGTCGCCGATGAAGGTGGTTTCCATGTCATAGGTGCCGACCAGGCCCATGGTGAGGCGTGAGCCCGTGCCGGCATTGCCGAAATCGAGCGGGCCTTCCGGCTGCAGCAGCGCGCCGTTGCCGGTACCGCGGATCACCCACTCAGCGCCATGCTTCTCGATATGGGCTCCCATGGCCTTCATGGCAGCGCCCGTACGCATCACGTCCTCGCCTTCCAGCAGCCCGGTGATACGGGTTTCGCCGGAGGCCAGGCCACCGAACATGAACGAGCGGTGCGAGATCGACTTGTCGCCCGGCACCCGTGCCGCGCCTGAAAGGCCAGATGATTTGCGGGCGGTGGCCTGCTTCGGGGCGGCAGTGTGCGACATGGTTCTTTCCTGGAAACGCCGGCGGCCGGCCATTTTCTGCTGGTTTGCGGGGTCTCCTATCATGGCGTACCGAAATGGTCATCCCCTTGGTATGAAGGCCTTCGAATTCAAGCTTTTTGGGACGCCGGCTTTTCGCTTTGACAGCGCCGTAAACTCTGGTTAAGGGGACCAAACTTTCATCGACGAGGCTTGCTGTGGCAAAACCCGAACTTGGCACCAAACGCATCGACCCGGAGACGGGTCGAAAATTCTATGACTTGAACAAGGACCCGATCGTCTCGCCTTACACGGGCAAGAGCTATCCGCGCTCCTATTTCGAAGAAGGCAAGATCGCCGCCCTCGAGGAGGAAGAGGAAGTTGCCGAGAAGGAAGTGGACGCCGAGGAGGAAGAGGGCGTCGAGGTCGTCTCGCTCGAAGAGGCGGACGAGGACGCGAAGGCCGACGAGCTTCCCGATCTCGGCGATGACGAAGACGACGTTGACCTTGGCGATGACGAGGATGACACGTTCCTCGCCGACGAGGAGGAAGAAGACGACGACGTTGCCGACATGATCGGCGTCGGCGAAGACGACGACGAAGTCTGAGCGAACCGCATTCGCCGGCTTTCGCGGCGCTGCCTAGAAAAAGCGGTTCTTGAAGGCTTGATATTGACTGAAGGCGGGGTTAGAAGCCGCCTTCACTAACGGCGCGGTCTAGAACCCGCGCCGGATCTCTTCGCCGGAAACGGCGCCGGTGAACTGCCGGAGTGGGGCCATAGCTCAGTTGGGAGAGCGCTTGAATGGCATTCAAGAGGTCGTCGGTTCGATTCCGATTGGCTCCACCAGTTCTCTCCGCGAAAATCAGCAGAACGCCCGCCCGTCCGGGCTGGCCGCCGCCTATCGCTGAACCCAGCTGAGACTAGTGTAATCGGCCGCTCTACTTGGGCTCGCCGATCCATTCAGAAGTAATGAGCCCGTGCCCGGTCTGTGCATGTTTCTGGCTGTGGTTTGAACCGCGAGCACCGGTCTGGACCAGGCAGCGGGCTGAAATGACGGCTGAGCAAAACGCCGTTACTTGTTGCAGTTCTGCATATCCGACGTCATGGCGCCGCTGGGGGTATTGTTGTCGGTATCGCTGCTCGCCGTATCCTTACAGCGGTCCTCCATACCGTTTGTCTGCGGCGTGGTGGCGCTCGTTGCGTTCGGATCGATCGTGTTCGGGGTAGTTGCGCTGCCAGTCCCGGTGTTGCCGCCGGAAGTGCTTGTGTTGACGCCGGTATTGGGGTCGTTACCGGTCCCGGAGCCCATGGATTGTGCCATGGCAGATGTGGCCAGGCCGATAGCAAGTAGGGATGCAGAGAGAATTTTCATCATCTTAGTGTCTCCATCGAGTTGCATCGCTCTATCGCGATCTATACCAACGAGAGTTTTTTCGAGATGTTCCGTTGGGCAGAAATATTGATCGATACAATCATTATGGATCTTTGTTGCTCGTCGTTTCGTGAATGCGGCTGCGAAATTCCTGCCGCATAGCGGCAATTTCGTCTGGAACCAAATCGAGCATGCCGCGTTCTTGCGCTTGCGGGGAGTTGTGTCGGCCGCAGGGGACAGTTTCACCAGGACATTTAAGAAATCCGTGAGCTGGGAGGGGCGCTGTGAGCGTGCTTGCATCCACAAGGCAATTGGACCACCGTCAAATACTGAACGCGCTGAAGGCTTTTCGGAGCGGTGACTTCTCCGTTCGCATCGACAATATCTATTCTGGCCTCGATTCGGAGATCGCCGACACCTTCAACGAAATCGTCGAGCTCAACGATCAGGTCACGCGCGAGTTTGAGCGCCTCAGCAAGGTCGTTGGCAAGGATGGCCGGATCGGCGAACGCGGCCGTGTCCGCAACGCCACCGGCAGCTGGGAATCGAGCGTCCGTTCCGTCAACGATCTGATCGAGGACATGGTTCAGCCGACGGCCGAAGTGGCGCGCGTCATCGGCGCGGTGGCCAAGGGTGACCTGTCGCAGACGATGATGGTCGAAATCGACGGCCGGCAGTTGCGCGGCGAGTTTCTGCGCATCGGCAAGATCGTCAACACCATGGTCGGGCAACTGGCCTCCTTCGCCTCGGAAGTGACGCGCGTGGCGCGCGAGGTCGGCACCGAGGGCAAGCTCGGCGGCCAGGCCCGCGTGAAAGGCGTGGCCGGGACCTGGAAGGACCTGACCGACAACGTCAACGCGATGGCGACGAACCTGACCGGGCAGGTGCGCAACATCGCCGAGGTGACGACCGCCGTCGCTTCCGGCGACCTGTCGAAGAAGATTACCGTCGACGTGAAAGGCGAAATCCTCGAACTCAAGAACACTATCAACACGATGGTCGACCAGCTCAATTCCTTCGCCTCGGAAGTGACGCGCGTCGCGCGCGAAGTCGGTACAGAAGGCAAGCTCGGCGGCCAGGCGCGCGTCGAAGGTGTCGGCGGCACCTGGAAGGACCTGACCGACAACGTCAACCTGATGGCCGAGAACCTGACCGGCCAGGTGCGCAATATAGCCGAGGTGACGACGGCTGTGGCGCTGGGCGACCTGTCGAAGAAGATCACCGTCGACGTCAAGGGCGAGATCCTCGAGCTGAAATCGACTATCAACACCATGGTCGACCAGCTGAATTCATTTGCCGGCGAGGTGACGCGCGTCGCCCGCGAGGTCGGCACCGAGGGCAAGCTCGGCGGCCAGGCGCAGGTGCGCGGCGTCGCCGGCACCTGGAAGGACCTGACCGACAACGTCAATTCGATGGCCGAGAACCTGACCGGCCAGGTCCGCAACATCGCCGAGGTGACGACCGCCGTCGCTTCGGGCGACTTGTCGAAGAAGATCACCGTCGCCGTGCAGGGCGAAATCCTCGAGCTCAAGGACACCATCAACACGATGGTCGATCAATTGAACTCCTTCGCCTCCGAAGTGACGCGCGTCGCCCGCGAGGTCGGCACCGAGGGCAAGCTCGGCGGCCAGGCCGAAGTGAAGGGCGTCGGCGGCACCTGGAAGGACCTGACCGATAACGTCAACCTGATGGCCGCCAACCTGACCGGCCAGGTCCGCAATATCGCCGAGGTGACGACCGCCGTTGCCCGCGGCGACCTGTCGAAGAAAATCACCGTCGACGTCAAGGGCGAAATCCTCGAGCTCAAGGACACCGTCAACACGATGGTCGATCAGCTCAATTCCTTCGCCTCGGAAGTGACGCGTGTGGCGCGCGAAGTGGGGTCGGAAGGCAAGCTCGGCGGCCAGGCGCATGTCGAGGGCGTCGGCGGCACCTGGAAGGACCTGACCGACAACGTCAATGCCATGGCCGGCAATCTGACAGTGCAGTTGCGCGACGTGTCCAAGGTGGCGACGGCAATTGCGACCGGCGACCTGACCCAGAAGATCACCGTCGATGCATTGGGCGAGATCCTGCAGATCAAGGACGTCATCAACACGATGGTCGACCAGCTGAATTCCTTCGCCTCCGAGGTGACGCGCGTGGCGCGCGAAGTCGGTTCCGACGGCAAGCTCGGCGGCCAGGCGCAGGTGCGCGGCGTTGCCGGCACCTGGAAAGATTTGACCGACAACGTCAATGCGATGGCTGCCAACCTCACCGGCCAGGTGCGCAACATCGCCGAGGTGACGACTGCGGTGGCGCTGGGCGACCTGTCGAAGAAGATCACGGTCGATGTGCGCGGCGAGATCCTCGAGCTCAAGGACACCATCAATACGATGGTCGACCAGCTGAATTCCTTTGCCTCGGAGGTGACGCGCGTTGCGCGCGAGGTCGGCACTGAAGGCAAGCTCGGCGGCCAGGCGCAGGTGCGCGGCGTTGCCGGCACCTGGAAGGATCTGACCGATAATGTGAATTCAATGGCCGAGAACCTGACCGGCCAGGTCCGCAACATCGCCGAGGTGACCACCGCTGTGGCGCGCGGCGACCTGTCGAAGAAGATCACCGTCGACGTCAAGGGCGAGATCCTGGAGCTGAAATCGACGATCAACACCATGGTCGACCAGCTGAACTCCTTTGCCGGCGAAGTGACGCGTGTCGCCCGCGAGGTCGGCACCGAGGGCAAGCTCGGCGGCCAGGCGCGGGTCGAGGGCGTTGCCGGCACCTGGAAGGACCTGACCGACAACGTCAATCTAATGGCGACGAACCTGACCAACCAGGTGCGCGGCATCGCCGATGTCGTGACCGCGGTCGCGCAAGGCAATCTCAAGCGCAAGCTGACGGTCGATGCCAAGGGCGAGATCGCCTCGCTCGCCGACACCATCAACGGCATGATCGAGACGCTGGCGACCTTCGCCGACCAGGTGACCAACGTCGCCCGCGAAGTGGGCATCGAAGGCAAGCTCGGCGGCCAGGCCCGGGTGCCCGGCGCTGCCGGCCTTTGGCGCGACCTGACCGACAACGTCAATCAGCTCGCGGCCAACCTGACCACTCAGGTGCGCGCCATCGCCGAGGTGTCGACGGCGGTGACCAAGGGCGATCTGACCCGCTCGATCAGCGTCCAGGCCTCCGGCGAGGTGGCGGCGCTGAAAGACAACATCAACGAGATGATCCGCAATTTGAAGGACCAGACGCTGAAGAATGCCGAGCAGGACTGGCTGAAGACCAATCTCGCCCGCTTCTCGCGCATGCTGCAGGGCGAGCGCGACCTGGCCACGATCTCGCGCCTCATCATGTCCGAACTCGCCCCGCTGGTGAATGCGCAATATGGCGTGTTCTACGTGACCAACCGCGACGAGGATGAATTCTATCTGGAGCTCGCCGCCTCCTATGGCGCCGAAAGCAAGGCGGAGATCAAGCAACGCCTCGATCTGCGCGAAGGCCTTGTCGGGCAGAGTGCCGCCGACAAGCGCGCCATCATGCTGGACAATGTGCCGCCGAATTTCCTGCGCGTTACCTCCGGCCTTGGCAATGCCGCGCCGGCGAACGTGATCATTCTTCCGGCTCTGTTCGAAGACGAGGTGAAGGCCGTCATCGAACTCGCCTCGTTCAGCGAATTCCGCGACACGCACCAGTCGTTCCTCAACCAGCTGATGGAATCCGTCGGCATCGTTCTCAACACCATCGCCGCCACCATGCGCACCGAAGGCCTGCTCAAGCAGTCGCAGCTGCTGACCTCGGAATTGCAGGCGCGTCAGACCGAACTGACCAAGAAGCAGGAGGAGCTGCACGCCACCAATGAGGAGCTGCAGGAAAAGGCGCAGCTGCTCGAGAACGAAAAGAAGCAGGTGGAGAACAAGAACCTGGAAATCGAGATGGCGCGGCGGGCGCTGGAGGAGAAGGCCGAGCAGCTGGCGCTTACCTCGAAATACAAGTCGGAATTCCTCGCCAATATGAGCCACGAACTGCGCACGCCGCTGAACTCGCTGCTCATCCTTTCAAACCTGCTCGCAACCAACCAGCAGGGCAATCTCAACGACAAGCAGGTCGAGTTCGCGCGCACCATCAATTCGGCCGGCACCGACCTCTTGAGCCTCATCAACGACATCCTCGACCTGTCGAAGATCGAATCGGGCACCGTCTCGATCGATATCAACGATATGCCCGTGGTGCATCTTCGCCAGCATATGGAGCGAACCTTCCGGCAGCTGGCGACCGACAAGGGACTTGGCTTCACCATCAATGTCGACCCCGAGCTGCCGGAGACCGTCCGCACCGACGAGAAGCGCTTGCAGCAGATCGTGCTCAACCTTTTGTCGAACGCCTTCAAGTTCACCTCGCAAGGCGAGGTCCGCTTGAATTTCCGGGCCGAAAAGACGGGCCGTCACAACGGTTCGGCGCAACCGATGGAGGCGCTCGCGATCGTGGTCAGCGATACCGGCATCGGTATTCCGCAAGACAAGCAGAAGCTAATTTTCGAGGCCTTCCAGCAGGCCGACGGCACCACAAGCCGCAAATATGGCGGCACCGGGCTTGGGCTCTCGATCAGCCGGGAGATTGCCCGGCTGCTCGGCGGCGAATTGCGGGTCGAGAGCACGCCGGGCAAGGGTTCGACGTTCACTCTGGTCATTCCATTCGACGGACCCCGGATGGCCTTGGCCCCGCAAGCGGCGTTGCTGCCGGCGATGGAGGTGGCCGCGACGACAGCGCAGCCGAGCCCGCCGTCCTCCGAATTGCTCGATGACCGCGACACGATCTCGTCGGAAGATCGGGTCGTGCTGATCGTCGAGGACGACCCGACCTTCGGCGGTTTGCTGCTCGGCCTTGCACGTTCGGCCGGGCTGAAAGGCGTCCTGTCGACCGCAGGCTCCGGCACGCTGGCTTTGGCACGCAAGCTGGTTCCCGACGCGATTACGCTCGATCTCGGACTATCGGATATCGACGGCTGGGTGTTGTTCGATCTGCTTCGCCATGACCCGAAAACCAAGGACATTCCCGTTCATGTCATCTCGGGCGCCGAAGACATCGAGGTGCTTGCCCGCAAGGGTGCATCCAGCATTTCAACCAAGCCCGTATCGTCGGACGAACTGATGAAGGTCTTCCAGGATATTCATTCCAGAAAGCTCCGCGTCCAGAGCCGCGTCCTGATTGCCGATCCCGATCCCGAGCGCCGCCTTTCGCTGATCGAGGCGATCCGCGACGGCGTCACCTCGGTTACGGCGATCGGCCGCGTCGCGGCGAATGCGGACGAAATCGGCATCGCCAACTATGATGCCGTTGTGCTCGGCTTTGGCCGCTCGGCCAAGGACAACGCCCAGATGCTGGATGAGATTGCCGTCCTGTTCGGGCAGTCGGTGTCGCGACTGCTGTTCTTTGCGCCTCATCCGGAAGCGCTGCAACAGTCGCTCGCCTTGCATCCGGCATTGGCGGATGTTCCGCGGGCGGAGAATTTCGCGCAGCTGGCTCTCCTGATGTCGGCAACACTCCCCGGGCGAGGCCACGAAAACGATGGTGCGGCAGCCGAACAGCCGGACAAATTCGACCTCGCCGGCGCAAAGGTCCTCATCGTCGACGACGACATCCGCAACATCTATTCGCTTACCAGCGTTCTCGAGACCTATGACATCCAGGTGCTGCATGCGGAGCGCGGCCGGGAAGGTATCGCGCTTCTGGAGCAGAGCCCGGACATCGATGCGGCACTGATCGATATCATGATGCCGGAAATGGATGGCTACGAGACGATGCGGCAGATCCGCAGCATGCCGGAGATCGCCCATATCCCGTTGATCTCGGTCACAGCCAAGGCAATGAAGGGCGACCGGCAGAAGTGCCTCGACGCCGGCGCCTCCGACTACATCGCCAAGCCTGTCGACCTCGATCTGCTGTTGGCATTGCTGCGTGTCTGGATCGGCCGTTCGCGATCCCGTGTCCATGGTCCGGAAAAGACGCTCATGGCAGTGAACTGACGGCCGCTCGATGCAGAAGCTGTCGAGAAGCGGAGCAAGGAAACTGGAGGTCATGGCGCCGGCAGCGGGGCCGGCAAAGGCGCGCATCCTGGCCGTGGATGACGACGAGCGCAATCTGCTGGCGATCGGCGAGGTTCTGACCCCTATCGGTGAAGTCGTCTGCGTGCAGTCGGGCGAAGAGGCGTTGCGCGCACTGCTGAAGGAGGATTTCGCAGTCATCCTGCTGGATGTGCTGATGCCCCGGCTGGATGGCTACGAGACCGCGGGATTGATCCGCCAGCGCGAGCAATCCAGGCGAACGCCGATAATTTTTCTCACCGCCATCAACAAGGAAGACGCGCACATGCTGCGCGGCTACGACGCCGGCGCGGTGGATTACGTGTTCAAGCCTTTCGACCCGGCCATGCTGCGTTCCAAGGTTACCGTGTTCGTCGAACTTCATGAGAAGACGCTCGAAATCCAGCAAAAGGCGGCTGCCGAGCAACGGCTGCTGGCCCAGGCACTGCAGGCGCAGAAGGAAAAGCTCGAGGCCGAGCGGGCGCTGCGCAGCGCACAGGAGCGGCAGCATGCCATTTTGAGCTCTCTTCCGGTCTGCTTCCACGCAAGGGCGGCGGAGCCGCCGTTCGGCGCCAGCTTTGTCACCGAAGGGGTCGAACGCCTGACCGGCTTTCCTGCGGAACGGCTGACCGCCGATCCAGGCTTCGGCCTGAGCCGCGTTCATCCCGACGATCTGCCGAGAGTGAGGGAGGTCCTGCTCGCAGCCAAGGCCACCGGCTCCTACACCTGCGAATTCCGCTGGCAATGCGCCGACGGCAATTACCGGATTTTTCTCGACCAGGGCGTCCTGTCGAATGGCTCCGACGGCCGGAAGCCTGAGATCCTCGGCACATTGCTGGACGTTACCGAGCGGCGCGAGCTTGAGGACCAGCTGCTGCAGTCGCAGCGCCTCGACGCGATCGGCAAGCTTACCGGTGGCCTGGCGCATGATTTCAACAATCTGCTTGCCGCAATTCTCAGCGGATTGGGATTGCTCGAGCGCCATGCCGAGTTCGACGGACAGACCAGGCAGGTTCTGGAACTGACACGCCGGTCGGCAAAACAAGGCGCCGAGCTCGTTAACCGCATGCTTGCCTTCTCGCGCCGCCAGACGCTGAGGCCGCAGGCCGTGCGCCTCGCCGCGCTCGGCGATACAATGAACGGGTTGGTGGCCCCGGTCCTGGGCGGCCTGATCCGTTTCGATTGGCTTGTCGACGACACTGTGTGGCCGGCGCATGTCGATGCCAGCCAGCTGGAGCTCGCGCTGATGAACCTGGTCTTCAACGCGCGCGATGCCATGCCGTCCGGCGGCACGATAATCGTGGAGGCGCAAGATCGAACGCTAGGCAGTGCAGCCGAGGATATTTCGGCGGGCGACTATGTCGTGGTCACGGTCAAGGACACGGGCTCGGGCATACCGGCTGACATTCTCGCCAAGGTCGTCGAACCGTTCTTCACCACAAAACCGGTCGGCAAAGGCACTGGCCTCGGTCTGAGCACGGTGCATGGTTTCGTCGAGCAATCGGGCGGCACGCTTCGCATTGAAAGCACCGTCGGCAGTGGAACATCCGTCCAGCTCTGGCTGCCGCGTTCAATCGAGCGTCCGGTCGAAATCCCCGAGAAATCCGATGCCGACGACAGCGTCGTGAATGCCGGCGAGGACTATCCATCGGTCCTGCTGATCGACGACAGCAACGTACTGAGGGAACTGACGGCGCAATCGCTTCGCCAACATGGCTTTGCGGTTACCTGTGCCGGGGGCGGTGCCGAAGCGCTGGCGATGATCGAGCGGGCGCCGTACGATTTCGATGTCATCGTCACCGATTTTGCCATGCCGCTCGTCTCGGGCCTGGAGGTCATTCGGTTCGCCCGCAATCTGCGGTCCGATTGGCCGGCGGTGATGATAACGGGATATGCCGACGCCGACGCGATCGCCGACCGGCCCCCCGACGTGCCGCTGCTCGGCAAACCGCTGCGCGAAAAGGACCTGATGGAGAGCATTCTTGCGGCGGCCGCGCGCGCCGGCTCGCAGAAAGCCAGGCAGGCCCAGCCGGTGAAAGGCGGGTACCGGTTTTCGACCTGAAGAGACAAGCCTCATCGAATCGAAACGGTACGTTCCGTATCCTCGATCGTCCGCGACATCCAGCCTGTGCGCAACACGGAGCGCCGGCCCATGGCGCGCTCGACGGGCTGTGATGCGGTTGATAAGCCCTCTCCGCAAGGAGAGTCGAGACATGACTGTTGCGATCGAGATGGGCCAGACGAGCGCAGGCGCCCCGGCGGCGCTGGATCTTGAGGAACTGCTGGCGACGCGCCTTCTGGTGCAGGGCAATTCGGGCTCCGGCAAATCCCATCTGCTGCGCCGGCTCTTGGAGCAGAGCGCGCCCTGGGTGCAGCAGACCATCATCGACCCCGAAGGCGACTTCGTGACGCTGGGCGACCGCTTCGGCCACCTAGTGATCGATGCCGAGGAGCATACCGAGCGCGGCCTGCAGAGCGCCGGCGAGCGGGCGCGCATCCACCGCGTCTCCACGGTGCTCAATCTCGAGGGGCTCGACGCCGAGAACCAGATGCGGCGCGCCGCCGCCTTCCTCGGCGGGCTTTTCGAGGTCGCCCGCGACCACTGGTATCCGATGCTGGTGGTGGTGGACGAGGCGCAGCTGTTCGCACCGGCGGTGGCCGGCGAGGTTTCGGACGAGGCGCGCAAACTCTCGCTCGGCGCCATGACCAATTTGATGTGCCGCGGCCGCAAACGCGGGCTGGCCGGCATCATCGCCACCCAGCGGCTGGCCAAGCTCGCCAAGAACGTCGCCGCCGAGGCTTCCAATTTCCTCATGGGCCGGACTTTTCTCGATATCGACATGGCGCGCGCCGCCGATCTTCTCGGCATGGAGCGGCGCCAGGCCGAGGCCTTTCGCGACCTCGAGCGCGGGCAATTCATGGCGCTCGGCCCGGCGCTGTCGCGCCGTCCGCTCGGCTTGCGCATCGGCCCGACCGATACCAGTCCGCGCAATGCGACCCCGCGCCTGATGCCGCTGCCGGAATCGGCGTTGGAGGATGCCCGCGCGATCATCCTGGCGGCGCCGCCGCCCGAAACCGTCCGGCCGCAGCGCCGCTCGTCGCCGGATCTGCTCGATCAGCTGATGGCGGCGAAGTCGGCGGCGCTGGAAATCCGCCCCGAAGCGGTGGAGCCGCCGATCAGCGCCGAGGATTTGGCGGAGCGGCGCGAGCGCGTCGACCGGGTGCTGCGCGCCGTGCTGGCGCAACCCGATGCCGGCTTCCGGGTCATCGGCGTGCTTTATCAGGAGTTCGTGGTCCGCTGCCGCATCGAGGGCCTCGCCTCGGTCGTGCCGGACCTGCCCGAGTTCCGCCGCATGCTGACCCGCGCCCGCGCCGGCCTCGGCTCCGACATGGCAGGCGACGACGCCTGGCAGGACGTCTCGGCGCGCGCCTCGCTGCTGCCCGAGGACATGCAAGGCGTGTTCATGATGATCGCTCGCGCCGCCAAGGAGGGCTGGCCCTGCCCGAGCGACGCGGCAATCGCCCGCGCCTATGGCTCACATTCGCTGCGCCGCGCCCGTCGCCTGCTGAGCTATATCGAGGAGCAGGGGCTGATCGTCTGCCAGCTCGACGGGGTCGGACGGCGGACAGTGACGCTGGTGGAGCTGGCCTGGGCGACGGCGCCGGGCGATCCGAACGCGGAGGAGGCGGAGCAGGGGAGGGTGGCTGTTTGATTGGGGTGGTTTAGGCCAAAACTGACGTTACTCAACATCAGCAAAGCGCCATATCCGGACCTTGCCAGTGATGCCGTGAATGTTAAGTCTCGGCTCCGATGCGGACGTTCCGCCCGAGTTCGAAGACTGACCGCGACCGTTCTGCGGCCTTCGCATCGATAGCGCCAATGAGCGGCGTCCCACATCCCACTCCTTGTGTCCATTGGGAGGGGTCGTTGTGGACCAAGCCCTACTACCCAGGCTTGTGACGAAGCCGATCCAGCGCGTCTCGAAGTGCATTGGCGGCATCGCCACGCTCGTCAGGGGACATCAGCTCCGGTTCAAGTTCCAACCTGAAGTGCGGCAGCTCCGTTCGAACAGCACGACGAGCGGCCGCCAAATTGGCCTTCAGATCGATGACGCGGTAGGTGGCGACGGGATAGGCGATCCCCTTGACCTGGACTTGCCCCAGTTCCTCACAGTCGATTGCGTCCTTCACTTGCGCAAACGTCTCGTAGGAAATGAGGATGGCCCCCGGCGGCGCCTCCTGCTCCAGGCGCGAGGCGAGATTCACGGCGCCGCCGATTATCGTGTAGTCCATCCGGTCCTCGCTGCCGAAGTTACCGACGGTGCAGTAGTCGGTATGGATGCCGATGCGACAGCGCAGCGGTGTTTCGATCCCCATGTCCCGCCAGACTTCGGCAAGCTCGCTAATCCGCTTTTGCATTGCAAGTGCCATCTGCGCGCAAGCCAGCGCGTCCTCCTTGACGCCGCGAGTCTCGGGATCGCCGAAAAACATCAGGATCGCGTCGCCGATATATTTGTCGATCGTCGCGCCGTGATCCGAAGCAATTTTCGACATTTCCGTCAGATAGTGATTGAGGAGTTGGGTGAGATCCTCGGATTCCATTTTGTCAGTGGTCTCGGTAAAGCCGGCGATATCGGAGAAGCATATTGTCAGTTTCTTCCGCTGGCTGGCGATCCTGACCTCCTGGCGGCCGGTGAATATCGAGCGATACACCTGGGGCGCCAGATACTTCGCCAGCTTGCTGGAAAGCGCCTCCAGAACCACGGATTTCTCGGCGAGGTTCTCCTCCCTTTGCTTCAGCTCAGTGATGTCCGAATAGACGGCGACCGTGCCGCCGGCGCTGATCCGCCGCTCGCTGACCATGACCCATCGCCCGTCGCCTCGCCTCTGCACCCAAGGTTCGCCAGGGTTGCGGTGCCGCGAGAGGCGCTCGGCGACCCACTCCTCGACCCGCCCCTCGGCGTCCCTGATGTAGCCGCGCTCAGCGGATCGGCGAATGATTTGCTCGAATGTCGTGCCGGGCGTCAGTTCGCTCTCCAGACCGGTGTAGAGCAATTCGCGGTAGCGGCTGTTGCTGAGGACGAGCCGGTCCTCCCAGTCGTACAGAGCGAATCCTTCGGAGATGCTTTCGATGGCATCGATGAGCCGCTGACGAGCTTCCGCAACGTCGCGCAGGTTCTTTTCCTCGACCTCGACAGCAGTATCCCGGAAGAGTCTCAGCGCTTCGGCCATGCGCCCGATTTCGTCGCTGCCCGCGGCTGGCAGCGGCGCACGAAGATTGCCCCCCGCAATCGCGAGCATGCCTTGGCTCACGGCCCCCAGTCGGGCGAGGAGGCTGCGGTCGACATAGAGCCAGACAACCAGAACCGAACTCAGGAGGCTGAGAAAGGCGGAGCCGAGTACAACCGCGGTGCCGTAGCGCTGGACGAGCGCGGCTTCGCGACCGGACGCAGCGATCTCCTGATCTGCCGTGGCGACCAGGCGATCGACGCCAGCGGTGAGATTGCGCGACAGTCGATTGTTCTCGGCCAGAAGCCTTTCGCCCTGTGCCAGGACAGCAAACTCGTCCTCCCGCACCTTGGGGATGCTGTCCTCGCCGTCGGTCAAACCCCTGAACTCGTCAACACGCTGCCGGAAGCGGGTCCGCAGCTTTTCGTCGATCTCCGTGGAAACCTTTTCAAGAGCAGTAAGCGAACGGCGTAGCGGAAAAAGGATCAACGCCAGGTCGCCCGGCGTCGGCGCGTTCGCGACCTTCACCAGCGCGTCGTTGACCGCCGAGATCTCCAGCTGCGCCTTCTGCTGGGGAATGTAAGCCGCAATCGCCTGGACCAGGTCGGCCATCGCCGCTGCGCGTCGATCGGGCGACAGCGATGTGTCGGCCGCGACCGCCCGCCATTGCGGGAGCCTGGAATCCATTACTAGGATGCCGGTGGCCACAAGGCGCTGGCTTCCGGTCGTCGTCGCGGCGAGGCGGTTCAGGAGCTCCTCCTTGCGGGCGACCACGTCGAGCCGGGCGACAACAAGAGAGTCGAGCTCCTTCAGGTTGCGCCTCAGAACAATCGCGGCTTCCTCGATCTCGGCCAAAGGCACTGTGCCCAACGTGGCATCCCGGAGGTCCGTGCGCAGGGCCTCGAGGCGGGACATCTCGAGCGCGACGGCAGCCGAGACCTCGCTGTGCTGAGCCCTGCTTGTCGCTGCCAGCACCGATGGCGCGGCAGCAGCGACCCGTTCGGCCTGGCGCGACAGCTGGAGGGAGGCGAGCGCCGACGGCACTCGATCCGTGGTAATTCGGTCCACGACGTCGCCAACCTGGAGGAAGGCATAAAGCGCCGCAGCGGTTGCCAGCACCGCAAGGGCGCTGATCCCGAAGAAGGCGAGCAACAGCCGGCCGCGTATGCCGAGGCGTTCAAGCTCGGCGAGTCGGAACAGTCCGGCCACACTGGTCTGCATCAGACTAGACATCTCAGCCGGCACGCCGGCGATCAGCGAACCCTATTCAACCGGCACGTACTCTCCGCCGCGCCACACGTACCAAACCCAACTCTGCTTCGTGAGGTCGCCCTTGTCGTCGAAATCGACCCGGCCGATGACGGTGTCGAATTCCTGTTCGTGCAGTGCCGCAATGATGGCCTTCTGCTCCAGCGAACCTGCCTTCGAGACTGCCTGGGCCCAAACCTGGACCGCGCAGTAGCTCAACAGCGTGTAGCCCGCGGGTTCGAAATTCTCCGCACGGAACTGCTCAACGACCGCGGCCGCTTCGGGGCTTCGCCTCGGGTCCGCCGGGAACGTGAAGAGGGTGCCCTCCGCCGCGGGGCCGGCGATCAGGGCAAATTCCTCGGTCGCCAAAGCATCTCCGGATATGAGCTGAACCGTGTAGCCACTGTCGTGTGCAGCGCGAGCAATCAGCGCAACCTCGGCATGATACCCACCCACATATAAGGCGGAGACGCCGGCGGTCTGCAACGTAGCGACCTCGGCCGAATAGTCGTCCTTCCCGGGAATGTATGCGTCGTAAACGGCCTCAGTCACGCCCCGCTTGTTCAGCTGCTTCCTGGTCTCGTCGGCGAGACCCTTCCCATAGGTCGAATTGTCGTGGAGGATCGCAATCTTCTTGTTGCCCCAGCGATCGGCAAGGTAGTTGCCGGCGATGAAACCTTGCGCGTCGTCGCGGCCAATGGTGCGAAAGACATTGGCACGGCCCTGTTCGGTCAGCTGCGGATTGGTCGAGCCTGGGGATATCTCAACGACGCCCGCCTCCTCGTACACTTTTGATGCGGGGATCGAGGCCCCGGAGCAATAATGCCCGACGACGAGCACGACCCCGTCAGCCACCAGCTTCTTGGCGGCCGCCACAGCTTGCTCGGGATCGCAGAAGTCGTCGACCGAGATGAGCCTCACCTTCTGGCCGAGCACGCCGCCCGCCGTGTTGACGTCGGCCACTGCCATCTCCGCGCCGCGCTGTCCCTGCTCGCCGATCCAGGCGAGCCGTCCCGTCATCGCAGCCGAGACGCCGATCAGCACCTCCGCCCGCGCGGAGCTGAACACGGCCGCGAGAACTAAGATCGCTATGGCGATGATGCGGTGCATGTCTGCACCCCCTTAACTGTAGCTTACGCCAATCCCGTCAAAGCCGACAGCCCCTTCGGCAAGCGCGACTGTCTCGGGCTGCTATTGCAGCGCACACCCAATTTGGCGAAGCAAGCATACACTGGAATGGCGTGTCATAACTTCGTTCGCTGAGGTCGGAATCGCGCGCCAAATCCGGACGTTACCACTGACCGGAGTGAGCGTCGTGATTGGGTCAAAGCAGCCCCCCGCCTCAGCTTCCCCCTATCTCTCCTCCACAATCCGCAAATCGGCCGCCGTCACAAACAGCACGATTAATCCAAACAATATCCACCACGCCCCTTCCGGCATCTGCAAAATCGTCAGCAGCGTCGTCAGCGCGGTAGGGATCAGCGCCGTTGATTGTGCCGGTGCAGCCGCCGCGGCCGCCGAAGATCGAGGTGCCGCCGACGACGGCGGCGGCCACCCAAGGCAGCACCAGCGGGTCGGCGAGCGACGGCCTTGATCAGGCCGATGTAGTGCAGCGCCGACGAGCACGCTCGAGATAACGTAGAGCGCGGTGATCACCTGCCAGCAGCGTACGCCGGACAGGCGCGTTGCCCGTTCGTTGTCGCCGACCGCCGCCCGCGACGCTGGCCGTCGCGTCCAATTCCTCAGGCGGCGCCTGGACGCCGGCTTTGTTTCCGTGAATCTCGCGATGCCGCATTGCACAATCGTCTCGCCTGCGCAAAATGCGGCATGATCCGCAAATCCCTCACTGTCCTGGTGATCGATGAGAACCACATCCGCGCTTCGATAATCGAAGCGGGATTGCGGGAGGCTGGGCATCAGCAGGTCACGGTCATCCATGACGTCGCCGGCATAGCGCGGCGGATCGCCGAGATCGAACCCGACGTGATCGTCATCGATCTCGAAAATCCCAACCGCGACATGCTCGAAAACATGTTCCAGCTTTCGCGCGTGGTGAAGCGGCCGATCGCCATGTTCGTCGACCGCTCCGATCAGGCTTCGATCGAAGCAGCGGTGGAAGCGGGGGTATCAGCCTATGTCGTCGACGGCCTGCGTCAGGAGCGGGTCAAGCCGATCCTCGACATGGCAATCAGCCGCTTCAATGCGTTTTCGCGCATGGCGCGCGAACTGGAAGAAGCCCGCAGCGAATTGGAAAGCCGCAAGGTGATCGATCGCGCCAAGGGCATCCTGATGAAGTCGCGCGGCCTGTCGGAGGACGCGGCGTATACGCTGCTGCGCAAGACCGCCATGAACCAGAACCGCAAGATCGCCGAGATCGCCCAGAGCCTGGTAACGGCGGCAGGCCTGCTGGATCCCGAGGAGAGTTGAGAATGGCGGCCGCGCACCGGATCAATGCTGGCTTCATGCCGCTCTTCGACAGCGCTGTCCTTGTCGCGGCGAAGGAAATCGGCTTCGCCCTGCGTGAAGGCATCGACCTGACGCTCAACCGGGAAACATCCTGGGCCAACATCCGCGACCGCATCGCCATCGGCCATTTCGATCTGGCGCACATGCTGGGGCCGATGCCGATCGCCTGCAATCTGGGGCTGACGCCGCTCGCCTCCGATACCGTCGTGCCGTTCTCGCTCGGCCTCGGCGGCAATTGCGTGACGGTTTCGAACGCGGTCTGGGCCGGCATGGCCGCGCACGGCGCCCAACCCGATCTCGATCCGGCGCGGGCCGGCAAGGCGTTGGGAGCGCTGATTCGTGAACGGGCGAATGGCGGCGGCGATCCGCTTCGCTTCGCCGTCGTCCATCCGCACTCCGGTCACAATTACGAATTGCGCTACTGGCTCGCCGCCTGTGGCATCGACCCGTCGCGTGAAATCGAGATCGTCATCGTGCCGCCCCCCTTCATGGCCGACGCACTCGCCGCCGGCAGGATCGACGGCTACTGCGTCGGCGAACCCTGGAACAGCGCCTCGGTCGTCGCCGGCACCGGCCATATCGCCACGGTCAAGGCGGCCATCTGGAAGACCAGCCCCGAGAAAGTCGTCGGCGTGCGCAAGGCATGGGCGGAAAGAGAGCCGGACGCGCTTTCAGCCCTGCTGCGTGCGCTTCATCACGCGGCGCGCTGGTGCCAGGATCCGGCAAACCGTGGCGAACTCGCGGCCCTGATGGCGCAGCCGGCCTTCCTCGGGCTTGCGCCGGCGCTGCAGATGCCGATCCTCAGCGGGCATCTGGCGCTCGGCGGCAGCGCCGAACTCAGTGTCGGCGACTTCTTTCTGCCCTTCAACAAGGCGGCGAACTTCCCGTGGAAGAGCCATGCGCTGTGGTTCTACACGCAGATGGTGCGCTGGGGGCATGTCGCGCACACGCCGGAAAACCTCGCTATTGCCCGCGACTGCTACCGCCCCGATCTCTACCGCTCGGCGTTGAAGCCGCTTGGCGTGGCGCTTCCCGGTGCCAATGCCAAGGTCGAGGGCGCGCTGAAGGCCGCGACTCCGGTCGGTTCGGCGGGGGCAAGCCTGGTGCTCGGTCCCGATGGTTTCTTCGATGGCCAGATCTTCGATCCCGACGAGATCGACGCCTACATTGCCGGCCAGAAATTGGCGCGCGCCGTCTGATCATTTCGGCGCCATTCTTGTGCGCTGCACAAAAAATGTGCGTGCAACTGCGCTAATGAACAATCTTTGGCTTGCTCGCCCAGCGGGCCGGCGCGCCGACGATTTTGGCAAGTCATTGATCTCATTGATGTTTGTCATCCATTCCGAAACTGGCACGGTTCCTGCGTTGCAATAGGCAGACTCTTCTCGGGTCACGGAATAGGCGTCCAATGGCGGGCGCTACAGGCAACGCTGCCGCTCAGGTCAACACGCGATCCCGGATGGACGGACGCGCGCGGCCTGGCCGGCGGCTTTTTTGTTTTGGTCGAACACGCAATCGACGGCGCCGATCCCAAGCCGCGCCCAACCGGAGATGACGATGACGAAAAGCACCAATAGCCATTCCGCCCAAACGGCGATCAGCCGCCGCGATTTCCTGAGGATCAGCGCGGCCACCGCGGCAACGCTGGCCGCGGCGCGTGCGCTGCTGCCCTCCGGCGCCTATGCGGCGCCCGCCGCGCCGGAAGTCACCGGCGCCAAGCTCGGCTTCATAGCGCTGACCGATGCGGCGCCGCTGATGATTGCCAAGGAGAAGGGCCTGTTCGAGAAATTCGGCATGCCCGACGTCGAGGTGCTCAAGCAGGCCTCCTGGGGGGCGACGCGCGATAATCTGGTGCTCGGCGGCGAAGCCAACGGCATTGACGGCGCCCATATCCTGACGCCGATGCCTTATCTGATGCACACCGGCAAGGTGACGCAAAACAAGCAGCCGCTGCCGATGGCGATCGTGGCCCGGCTCAACTACGACTGCCAGGGCATTTCTGTCGCCCAGGAATATGCCGGCACCGGCGTCGGCCTCGACGCCTCAAAGCTGAAGGACGCCTTCGCAGCCAAGAAGGCCGCAGGCAAGGAGGTGAAGGCCGCCATGACCTTCCCGGGCGGCACGCACGATCTTTGGCTGCGCTACTGGCTGGCCGCCGGCGGTATCGATCCCGACAAGGACGTATCGACCATCGTCGTGCCGCCGCCGCAGATGGTCGCCAACATGAAGGTCGGCAACATGGACGTGTTCTGTGTCGGCGAGCCGTGGAACGAGCAACTCGTCCACCAGGGCGTCGGCTTCACCGCCGCCACCACGGGCGAGCTATGGAAGGGGCATCCGGAAAAGGCGCTCGGCCTGCGCGCCGCCTTCATCGACAAGTATCCGAACGCCACCAAGGCGATCCTGATGGCCGTCATGGAAGCCCAGCAATGGTGCGAGGCAAAAGAAAACAAGGACGAGATGGCCGCCATCATCGGCAAGCGGCAATGGATGAACGTGCCGACCGCCGACATAATCGGCCGCCTCAAGGGCGACATCAATTACGGCAATGGCCGCGTCGCCAACGGCACCGATCTCTACATGAAGTTCTGGCAGGGCGGCGTGTCCTATCCCTTCAAGAGCCACGACTCCTGGTTTCTCGCCGAAAACATACGCTGGGGCAAGTTCGCGCCGACCACCGACATCAAGGCGCTGGTCGACCAGGTCAACCGTGAGGATCTGTGGCGTGAGGCGGCCAAGGATCTTGGTGTCGCCGCGGCCGATATTCCGGCGTCTTCATCGCGCGGCGTCGAGACCTTCTTCGACGGCAAGATCTTCGATCCGGAGAACCCGTCCGCCTATCTCGACAGCCTGAAGATCAAGGCATCGGCCTGAACGGTGCAAACGGCGCTCGCGCCGTTTGTCGCCACAAGCGCAACGGCGCCGCTTGTCGCCAAATGCCAAAGGAGCGTTCGAGAAATGTCTATCCAAGCCATCGAGGACCGCAAGGTGAAGCCGTTCCCCGCACCGGCCAAGCCCGCCGAGGTCATCGCCTTGACCGCCAGGGCGCGGCGCCGCTTCGACCCGGCCGCGATCGCCGCCAAACTGGCCAGCACGCTGGTGCCGCCGGTCATCGTCATTACCATTATGCTCGTCGTTTGGCAGGTCGCCTGTTCGTCGCCCACAGCCAGCCTGCCACCGCCGAGCCAAGTGTGGAACGAGGCCTATGACCTGATCGCCCACCCGTTCTTCGACAATGGCCCGCAGGACATCGGACTCGCCTGGCGGGTGCTGATGTCGCTGCAGCGCGTCGCCATGGGCTTCGGCCTGGCAGCAATCGTCGGCGTCGCGCTCGGCGCGCTCGTCGGCCAGTCGATCTGGGCGATGCGCGGTCTCGATCCGGTCTTCCAGATCCTGCGCACGGTGCCGCCGCTCGCGTGGCTGCCGCTGTCGCTGGCGGCGTTCCGCGATTCCAGCCCGTCGGCGATCTTCGTCATCTTCATCACCTCGATCTGGCCCATCATCATCAACACCGCGGTCGGTGTCCGCAACATCCCCGAGGACTACCGCAACGTCGCCCGTATCCTCCGGCTCAATCAGTTCGAGTTCTTTGTGAAGATTATGGTGCCGGCGGCCGCGCCCTACATCTTCACCGGCTTGCGGATCGGCATCGGCCTGTCCTGGCTCGCCATCGTCGCCGCCGAAATGCTGACCGGCGGCGTCGGCATCGGCTTCTTCATCTGGGACGCGTGGAACTCGTCGCGCCTGCCCGACATCATTGTCGCGCTCGCCTATATCGGCGTCACCGGCTTTTGCCTCGACCGCCTGGTCGCGGCGGTCGGCGTCTTCGTCACCCGCGGCACAACGGCAAAGTGAGGAGAGGGACGATGACGGCCTATCTGAAACTCGACCACATCGACAAATCCTTCGCCCGCGGCAGCCAGGTCAGCGACGTGCTGAAGGACATCCGGCTGACCATCGACAAGGGCGAATTCGTCTCGATCATCGGCCATTCCGGCTGCGGCAAGTCGACCTTGCTCAACCTGATCGCCGGCCTGACCAAGGTCTCGGCCGGCGCCGTTCTGCTCGAAGACAAGGAGGTCGATAGTCCCGGCCCGGAACGCGCCGTGGTGTTCCAGAACCACAGCCTGCTGCCATGGCTCACCGTCTACGAAAACATCAATTTGGCAGTCACGAAGGTCTTTGGCCGGAGCAAGAGCCGGGCCGAGCGGCATGAATGGATCATGCGCAATCTCGATCTCGTGCAGATGGGGCATGCCAAGGACAAACGTCCGGCCGAGATTTCGGGCGGCATGAAGCAGCGCGTCGGCATCGCCCGGGCGCTGGCCATGGAGCCGAAGATCCTGCTGCTCGACGAGCCGTTCGGGGCGCTCGACGCGCTGACGCGCGCCCATCTTCAGGACGCGGTGATGGATATCCATTCGAGGCTCGGCTCGACGACGATCATGATCACCCATGATGTCGACGAGGCGGTGCTGTTGTCCGACCGCATCGTGATGATGACCAACGGCCCGGCGGCCACCATCGGCGAGGTTCTTGCCGTGCCGCTGGCCCGGCCGCGCCGGCGCATCGAGCTTTCCTCCGACCGCACCTTCCTGCGCTGCCGCGAGGCGGTGCTGAAATTCCTCTACGAACGCCACCGCTTCGTCGAAGCCGCGGAGTAAGGCCATAACGGGAAAACTCGTCATCATCATTGGCAATCTGCATCGGCAATGGGCAATCTACCGCATTGCACAAATATTATGCTGCTGTGCAAGGCATTTTGACTAATCTTTGATCCGCTGCCGAGCTTGGTCAAAAGTCGCGCGGCTGCGGTTCATATTGATTTCATTCGATAATTAAGAGCGCTGTCGAATTGGCACGCTTCCTGCTTTCCGAAATGTAGGGTCCGCAAGGGCCAACTGAAACGGCGTCCAATGGCGGGCGCCACAGGCAAAGCTGCCGCTCAGGTCCACACGCGCTCCCGGAACCCGGACGCGAAGACCTGGCCGGCGGCTTTTTTGTTTTAACGCAATCGACGGCGCTGATCCCAAGCGGCGTCCAACCGGAGACGACGATGACGAAACGGATCGGAACTGCCGCGTCCCTCGCGGACTTCACGCGCCGTGATTTTCTGGCCGTCAGCGCGCTGACGGCGGCGCTGTTCACCGCCGCGCTCCTCCTCTTTCCCGACGGCGCCAAGACTGACGGCAAGGGTCTCGAAGTGACCGCGCACAGCTCGGTTTCAACCAGTTCGCCGATGCTGCGCCGCTGACAGTCGCGAACGAACAGACAAGGGCGGTGCCTCCCACGCCGCAAACCGGAGCCAGAAAATGACCGCAAATCTCCCAGCCGCGCCCAGCCAGGACAGCGCTCCCCGGCAGGCGCTTGCCATGTCCACCATCGCCTTCACCGTCTGCTTCGCGGTGTGGACGATCTTTTCAATTATCGGCGTGCGCATAAAGCAGGAGCTGGGGCTGAACGAGACGGAGTTCGGCCTGCTCGTCGGCACGCCGATCCTCACCGGCTCGCTCGTGCGTATGGTGCTCGGTGTCTGGACCGACCGTTTTGGCGGACGGCTGGTATACACCGCGACCATGCTTGCGGCGGCGGTCGCGACCTTTCTGCTCGCTTTTGCGCACACCTACGGGCAGATGCTGGTCGCCGCACTAGGCGTTGGGCTCGCCGGCGGTTCCTTCGCCGTCGGTGTCGCCTATGTCTCGCGCTTCTTCCCGGCCGGCAAGCAGGGTACGGCGCTTGGCATTTTCGGTGTCGGCAATGTCGGCGCCGCGGTCACCAAGTTCCTGGCACCGTTCGTGCTTCTCTCCTGGGGCTGGCAGTCGGTCGCGCTGATCTGGGCGGCAGCACTCGTCGTCATGGCCGCCGTCTTCTGGTTCACGACTGGCGACGACCCGGTCATCCGCGAGCGCCGCGCCGGCAAGGCAGCGCCCAAGAGAAGCTTCTTGCAGGAATTCGCGCCGCTCAAGAACCTGCAGGTCTGGCGCTTCGCCTTCTATTATTTCTTCGCCTTCGGTGCATTCGTGGCGCTCTCGCTGTGGCTGCCCCGGTACCTGATCGGCGTCTACGGCTTCGGGCTTGCGACCGCCGGCATGATTGGCGCGGCCTATTCAATTCCGGCAAGTATTTTCCGCGCCTATGGCGGCGTGCTTTCCGACCGGATCGGCGCCCGCACCGTGCTCTACTGCACCTTCGCTGTCAGTGCCGTCGCGACTCTCGTTCTGTCTCTCCCCTCGGCAGACTACGTCGTGCGCGGTATCAGCGGGCCGATCGCCTTCCATTTCGAGATCGGCCCGCTCGCCTTCATAGCCGTTGCCTGTGTGCTCGGCTTCTTCATGAGCCTCGGCAAGGCCGCCGTCTACAAGCACATCCCGGCTTACTATCCGCAGAGTGTCGGCGCGGTCGGCGGCGTTGTCGGCATGATTGGCGGGCTCGGCGGCTTTATCCTGCCAATCGCCTTCGGCGTGCTCAACGACCTCACCGGCGTCTGGTCGAGCTGCTTCATGCTGCTCTTCGTCATCGTCGCCACCTGCTTTGCCTGGATGCATTTTTCCATCCGGCGGATGGAGCGCACGGCGTCTGACGAAGCTTCAGGCCTTTCCTACGCGGCTGAGTGAGAGCGGAGTGGATCAGGACATGACCGAGAAACTCGTCATCATCGGCAACGGCATGGCCCCCGGGCGCATGCTGGAGCATCTCCTGGAAAAGGCGCCTGGGCGCTACCAGGTCACCATCTTCAACGCCGAGCCGCGCGTGAACTACGACCGCATCATGCTGTCGCCGGTTCTGTCGGGAGAAAAGGCCTATGAGGAGATCATCATCCATGGCGACGGCTGGTACATCAAGCACGGCATCACCCTCTACAAGGGCCACAAGATCGTCGCCATCGACCGGCAGGCAAAGACCGTCACCTCCGATCATGGCGTGACCGAGCCTTATGACAAACTCGTCATCGCCACCGGCTCGGTGCCGTTTATCATTCCGGTGCCAGGCCATGACCTGCCGGGCGTGCTCACCTATCGCGATCTCGACGACGTCCGGGCGATGATGCTTGCCGCCCAGTCGCGGGCCAAGGCTGTCGTCATCGGCGGCGGCCTGCTCGGCCTGGAAGCGGCTGCGGGTCTGAACGCGCAGGGCATGGACGTCACCGTGCTGCACGTCATGCCGACGCTGATGGAGCGTCAGCTCGATCCGGCCGCCGGATATCTCCTGCAGCGCGCCGTCGAGCAGCGCGGCATCAAGGTCATCACCAAGGCCAACACCCAGGCGATCACCGGCAACGGCAAGGTCGAGCGGGTGGAGCTTGCCGACGGCACAGTCATTCCCGCAACGCTCGTCGTGATGGCGGTGGGCATCAGGCCGAATGCGGCGCTGGCGAAGGAAGCCGGCATTGCGGTCAATCGCGGCATCGTCGTCGACGCCGGCATGCGCAGCAACGATCCCGATATCTACGCAATCGGCGAATGCGCCGAGGTCAACGGCCAGGTCTACGGGCTGGTCGCGCCGCTCTACGAGATGGCGCGCGTCGCCGCCAGCCATCTGGCCGGCAATGAGGCGGCGGCTTTCGTCCACATGGACACGCCGACTAAGCTCAAGGTCACCGGCATCGAGCTGTTCTCTCTCGGCGACTTCGCCGAGGGCGATGACCGTCAGGAGATCGTGCTGCGCGATGCCGCGGCCGGCGTCTACAAGCGCCTGGTACTCAAGGACGACCGCATCATCGGCACCGTGCTCTATGGCGAGACGGCGGACGGCGCCTGGTTCAACGACCTCAAGAAGAAGCAGACCGACATATCCGAGATGCGCGATACGCTCATCTTCGGCCAGTCCTACCAGGGAGGCGCCCCCCTGGACCCTATGGCGGCCGTTGCAGCCTTGCCGGATGATGCGGAAATCTGCGGTTGCAACGGCGTATGCAAGGGAAAGATCACCGGCGCGATCACGGCCAGGGGCTTGACCTCGCTCGACGATGTGCGCGCCCACACCAAGGCGTCGGCCTCCTGCGGCTCCTGCACCGGGCTGGTCGAAAAGCTGATGGTGCTGACCATCGGCGACAAATACAACCCCGCGGCGGTCCAGCCGATGTGCAGCTGCACCGCGCTTGGCCATGACGAGGTCCGCCGGCTGATCAAGGCCAAGGGCTTGAAGACCATTCCCGCCGTCATGCAGGAACTGGAGTGGAAGACTTCCTGCGGCTGCGCCAAATGCCGGCCGGCGCTCAACTACTATCTCGTCTGCGACTGGCCCGACGAATACGCCGACGATTACCAGTCGCGCTTCATCAACGAGCGCGTCCACGCCAACATCCAAAAGGACGGCACCTATTCGGTAGTGCCGCGCATGTGGGGCGGCGTCACCAACGCCGCCGAATTGCGCGCCATCGCCGACGTCGTCGACAAGTTCGAGATCCCGATGGTCAAGGTCACCGGCGGCCAGCGCATCGACATGCTCGGCATCCGCAAGGAAGACCTGCCGGCGGTATGGGCCGATCTCGGCCAGGCTGGCTTCGTCTCCGGCCACGCCTATGCCAAAGGACTGCGCACGGTGAAGACCTGTGTCGGCTCGGACTGGTGCCGCTTCGGCACGCAGGATTCGACCGGCTTGGGCATCCGTATCGAAAAATTCATGTGGGGCTCGTGGACCCCGGCCAAGGTCAAGATGGCGGTGTCGGGCTGTCCGCGAAACTGTGCCGAGGCGACCTGCAAGGATGTCGGCGTGATCTGCGTCGATAGCGGCTACGAGATCCATTTCGCCGGCGCCGCCGGTCTCGACATCAAGGGCACCGAAGTGCTCGGCCAGGTCAAGACCGAGGACGAGGCGCTGGAGCATATCGTGGCGTTGACGCAGATGTATCGCGAGCAGGGCCGCTATCTCGAGCGTATCTACAAATGGGCCAAGCGCGTCGGCATAGCTGAGATCAAGCGTCAGATCATGGACGATGGCGAGAAGCGCAAAGCCTATTTCGACCGCTTCGTCTTTTCGCAGAAATTCGCCCAGGTCGACCCATGGTCGGAACGTGCTTCCGGCAAGGACAAGCATGAATTCCGGCCGATGGCTTCGGTCGGCTTTGCCCAGGCGGCGGAGTAGGCGCGTGTTCCCGAAAAGTGGAATGCGGTTTTCGGACAAGAACACGCGCAAAAGAGGAATGGCCACATGAACTGGGTATCGATCGGCACGCTCTCGGACATTCCGCGTCGCGGCGCGCGCTGCGTCGCCACGCCGGAAGGAAAGATCGCCGTCTTTCGCACGGCCGACGATCAGGTCTTTGCCATCGACGACCATTGCCCGCACAAAGGTGGGCCGCTCAGCCAGGGCATCGTCCATGGCACGGCGGTGACCTGTCCCTTGCACAATTGGGTGATCTCGCTGGAGACAGGCAAGGCGCTCGGCGCGGACGAGGGCGCGGTGCGCACCATTGCCGTGCGGGTCGACGGCGAGCGGCTGTTCATTGCGCTGGAAGCGCTGGCCAGCCGCGCGGCGTGAACCATGCAGATTGATGAAGCGCGCGAGGTGAGGACCACCTGCCCCTATTGCGGGGTGGGTTGCGGCGTGCTGGCGAAGGTCGCCGCGGACGGTGAAATAACCGTTCGCGGCGACCCGGACCACCCGGCGAATTTCGGCCGGCTCTGCTCCAAAGGCTCGGCGCTGGCTGAGACCATCGACCTCGACGGCAGGTTGCTATACCCGGAGATCCACGGTCGCCGCACCGACTGGGACGAAGCGCTCGACCTTGTCGCTTCGACCTTCTCGCAAACCATTGCCGAACACGGCCCCGGTTCGGTCGCCTTTTATGTTTCCGGCCAGTTGCTGACCGAGGACTATTACGTCGCCAACAAGCTGATGAAAGGCTTTATCGGCTCGGCCAATATCGACACCAATTCGCGCCTGTGCATGGCCTCGTCGGTCGCCGGCCACCGCCGCGCCTTTGGTTCGGACACCGTTCCGGGAAATTACGAGGACCTGGAACTTGCCGACCTGATCGTGCTGGTCGGCTCCAATCTCGCCTGGTGCCATCCGGTACTCTACCAGCGCATTGCCGCCGCCCGGGAAAAGCGGCCCGAGATGAAGGTGGTGCTGATCGACCCTCGCCGCACCATGACCTCAGACATCGCGGACATGCATCTGGCGATCGCGCCCGATGGCGACGTCGCTTTGTTCACCGGGCTGCTCGCCTATCTCGGCCAGCACAACGCGCTGGACCGCACCTATATCACGGCGCACACGACCGGCTTCGGGCAAGCGCTTTTCGCCGCCTCGGCGCTCGATCTTGCCGGCATCGCGGCTGCCACGGGTCTCAGTGAGGACGAACTGGCCCGCTTCTACAGCCTGTTTGCCGCGACGGCGAAGACGGTGACCGTCTACAGCCAAGGCGTGAACCAGTCGTCTTCGGGCACCGACAAGGTCAACGCCATCATCAACTGCCATCTGGCCACCGGCCGCATAGGCAAGCCCGGCGCCGGGCCGTTCTCGGTGACCGGCCAGCCCAACGCCATGGGCGGCCGTGAGGTCGGCGGCATGGCCAACATGCTGGCCGCCCACATGGAGATCGAAAACCCCGAGCACCGCGAACGCGTGCAGCGCTTCTGGAATGCCCCAACCGTCGCCGAAAAACCCGGCCTGAAAGCGGTCGAGATGTTCCGAGCGGTGGCCGACGGACGCATCAAGGCGCTGTGGATCATGGCCACCAACCCGGTCGATTCGATGCCGGATGCCGATGCCGTCGAAGCGGCGATCAGGGCCTGCCCGTTTGTTGTGGTCTCGGACGTGCTGGGCGAGACCGACACGGTCCGCCACGCCCATGTCCGGCTGCCGGCCACCGCATGGGGCGAAAAGGATGGCACCGTCACCAATTCGGAGCGCCGCATCTCGCGCCAGCGGGCTTTTTTGGCCAGGCCCGGCGAGGCAAGGCCAGATTGGTGGATCATCACTGAAGTCGCCAAGCGGATGGGCTTCGGCGAGGCTTTTTCGCATGTGTCGCCGGCCGACATCTTCGCCGAGCACGCGGCGCTGTCGGGCTTCGAGAATGACGGCGCGCGCGATTTTGATATAGGCGCGTATGGCGATATCGGTGCAGAGGCCTATGAGGATCTTCTGCCGTTCCAATGGCCAGCGCCGGCTCCACCCTCCCCCTTGAGGGGAGGGTCGGCACGCGCGTTGAGCAAAGCGAAACAAGCGGGACGGGGTGGGGTCGGTGGTGAAGTCTCGACCTCTCCGGGTCGCCCCACCGAGGTGGAGGCCGTCGCAGATGACCCCCTCTGGCCTGCCGGCCATCTCCCCCTCAAGGGGGGAGATCAGCCTGCTGCTCGGCTATCGCCAGTCTCCCAGGTTGATGAGTGGGCGCAGCCGGCAAAACTGCCAATCTCCCCCCTTGAGGGGGAGGTGGCCGGCAGGCCAGAGCGGCGCGCGCGGCGCCAGCCGGAGGACAAAAGCACCCGCTTCTTCGCCAACGGCAATTTCTACACACCCGACGGCAAGGCACGCTTCATTGCCATCCGCCCAGCCGCACAAACCCGCACCAGCCTGGACTACCCGCTCGTCCTCAACACCGGGCGCGTCCGCGACCATTGGCACACCATGACGCGGACCGGCAAGAGCCCGCGCCTGTCGCAGCACATGGCCGAACCGTTCGTCGAAATCCACCCGGCGGATGCGCAGCACTTCGGTATCGGCGATGCCGACATCGTGCGCGTCTCGACTGGCCATGGCGAGGTGCTGGTCCGCGCCCTGGTGACGGTGCGCCAACGCCAAGGCTCTGTATTCGTTCCGATGCACTGGACCGATCAGATCTCCGCCCGCGCGCGTGTCGATGCACTGGTCCCGCCGACGACCGATGCGATTTCAGGTCAGCCGGCCTCGAAGAACGTTGCCGCCCGCCTCGAACGCTTCGCTGCCGCAGCCTTCGGTTTCGCGGTGCTTGCCGAACGGCCCGCCTCGATCGACGCCGATTACTGGAGCCTCGCCCGCTGCCCCGCCGGCTGGCGGCTTGAAATTGCGCTGCAGGACAGCCGTGACTGGACCGGGTTTGCCGCCTCCCTGTTAGGCATGGAAGGCGAGACGCTCGCCTATCACGACATCGCCGGCGGGCACCATCGCTTCGCCCGTTTCGCAGGCAATCGGCTGGTCGGCGCGCTCTATCTTGCGCCTACCCCGGTAGCGGTGTCGCGCGGGTGGGCAGTCGAACAACTTGGTGCTGACCATGCCGATCGGCAGGCGCGGTTGGCGATTGTCGCCGGGCGGCCGGGCGGCAACAGCGTCGACCGCGGTGCCACCGTCTGCGCCTGTTTCGGGGTCGGTGCCAACCAGATCGCGGAAGCGGTACGCGGCGGCTGTACCAGCGTCGCGGCAATCGGCGCCGCCCTTCACGCCGGCACCAATTGCGGCTCTTGCCGCGCCGAGATCAAGACCATTATCGACGGGCGGCGTCTGCAAGCTGCGGAGTGAATGCACCGAGAAACTCTGCCGTGCCGCTGCATGATGCTTACTAGCAATTTACAAACCATGGGCTACCAACGTCCTGACTTCGATTCGCTCGGAACGGGAGCCCCATGAGCAAAGCCCTGACCTCATTCGCGCTTGCCACCATGCTGACGGCCTTGCTGATGGCGCTCAGCCTGGCGGTGGCCAGGCATGGCTATCCCTATGGCGCGATCGGCGCCAAGCGCTTGAGCGACGTCGCCGATGCGGGGACGTTCATTCCGCTCGCGGCGATCTATTTTTTCAGCGCACTGCTGATGATGGTTCTGCCGATCAGGCTCGCTGGCATCGTCCTGACACATGCCGCCGATGCGATCTTCTGGACGGTCATCGTGTTGTTTGCGGTCATCGTTGGATGTCTCGCCGCGAGATTTGCTTTCGGTCAGCGCGATGTGCTCTCCGCACTGCTGAACTGGCGCTTCCTGTTTGTCGCAGCCGTCGTCGGGTGTCATCTGTTCATCAACGAGCTGCGCCGCAACATCTTGTTGAGAAGCCTGTTCTTCGTCGTCTTCGCCGCAGCGACACTGGCCTGCCTGTTTTGGTCCTTCACCGTCTGAGCATGTGCGACCGTCGGCAGGCGGCTTAATTCTTGTCGACCGGCTTCGAACGCATTCGCGAAACGGTCTCACGCTCGGCCCGCTTCGAACGCATCGGCGGCAGGCCGCGGTCGATCAGGTCCATGTCTTCCAGCACCATGTCGCCCATCCGCTTGAAGGCGATGTCAAGCGCGCCGGCCCGGTGGGCGGAGCGCAGGAACCCCGGCAATGTACGGACCGGGTGATCCTGGGCCAGAGGCTCCTCAGGAAAAACATCGCTGGCGGCGACGATATGGCCGCTGCGGACGGCGTCCATCAGTGCCGGGAAATCGACCACGCCGGCTCGGCTGAGCAGGATGAAAGCGGCTCCCTTGCGCATCCTGGCAAACGCCTCGGCACCAAGGAAACCCTGGTTTTCGCTGGTCACCGAAGCGACGACGAAGATGAAATCGCTGTTCGACAGAACGTCGTCGAGAGAGGCCGGCTCGACGCCGTTTTCGATCAGGATCGACGGCGGCAGCCACGGGTCGAAGACTTTTGTCCGCGTGCGAAAGCCTGACAGCAGCCGGTTGAGCGCACGGCCAAGATCGCCGAAGCCGATAATGCCGACATCCGCGCCGGAAAGAAGCCGTGCCGTCCGGTTGCCGTCGCCGCCCCACAGCTCCTTGCCATGACGAAATGCGAGATCGGCGTCGACGATGCCGCGGGCGAGGTTGAGCGCCATGGCAAGGCCGAGCTCGGCCACCGGTTCGGCAAACACCAGCCCGGTGGTGACGACATGGATGCCGCGCGAAAACAGCGTCTCGTAGGGCATGTTGTTGATGAGGTTGCTCTCGACATTGAAGATGCAGCGCAGCGCCTTCATTCTTTCCAGCGTCTCCGGCGCGATAGGTGGCTGGCCGACGATGTAGCGCGCCTCGGCAAGGATATCGGCCGGCAGCGCCGCCACCGCTTCGGGCGATATTTCGACGATGCGGTATTTCGATCGAAATTTCGCCAGCGCAGCCGGCGTGAAGATCAGGTCGAGCGTGCGCGGTTCGGGTGCGCTGATCACCAGCGGCAAGGCGCTGTCGGACATGATGATTTCCTCCCGTGCGATCCGCGTCGCACCACACTAGAATCGTCTTCCCCGCCCCGACACCTATCACATGCCTGTCGAGGAGGAGAAGTTTGCCTGCCTTCGGCCTTGCGGTGCGGCGGTCGGTGGTCCAGATAGACGGCGATCGAAGGACGACAAGGAAGACAGCGACATGATCCCGTTTCGAAAGAACCTCATCGATGGAGAGTGGGTAGGCGATGCCGGCTCCCGTAACATCAACCCGTCCAATCTCGACGACGTGGTCGGCGAATATGCATCGGGAGGCGCCGAGCACGCCCGGCAGGCCATCGCGGCGGCGAAAGCGGCATTTCCGGCATGGTCTCGATCGGGCCTGCTGGCACGCCATGCGGTGCTGAGGAAGGCGTCGGACGAGATCACCGCGCGGAAAGATGAAATAGGCCGGGCGTTGGCGCGCGAAGAAGGCAAGACGCTGGTCGAGGGCATCGGCGAGACTGTGCGGGCCGCCCAGATATTCGATTTTTTCGCCGGCGAGGCGTTGCGCCTGTCGGGCGAGCTGGTGCCGAGCGTGCGGCCCGGCGTCGGCGTCGAGATCACCCGCGAAGCGGTCGGCGTCGTCGGCATCATCACGCCGTGGAATTTCCCGATCGCCATTCCGGCTTGGAAAATCGCTCCGGCGCTGGCCTACGGCAACACCATCGTCTTCAAGCCGGCGGAACTCGTTCCGGAGAGCGCCTGGACCATTGTCGACATCCTGCACCGCGCCGGGCTGCCCAAGGGTGTGCTCAACCTGGTGATGGGCAAAGGTTCGGTGGTCGGCCAGGCGATGCTCGACAGTCCTGACCTCAACGCCATCACCTTCACCGGCTCGGTCGGCACCGGCAAGCGCGTCGCCGCCGCCAGCGTCGAGCACATGCGCAAGTTCCAGCTCGAAATGGGCGGCAAGAACCCGCTTGTGGTGCTCGACGATGCCGACCTTGCCGTCGCGGTCGACTGCGCCATCAACGGTGCCTACTTCTCGACCGGCCAGCGCTGCACGGCGTCGTCCCGCCTGGTGGTGACGGACGGCATCCACGACCGCTTCGTCGAGGCGCTCAAGGACCGCATGGCCAAGTTGGTCGTCGGCGACGCTCTCGATGCCAAGACGCAGATCGGGCCGGTTGTCGACCAGAGCCAGCTCAAACAGGACGAGGACTATATCGCCATCGGACGTCAGGAAGGTGCCGATCTCGCCTTCGGCGGCGAGCGGCTCGATCGCGAAACCCGCGGCTTCTATTTGCAGCCTGCGCTGTTCACCGAAACCACCAACGCCATGCGCATCTCGCGCGAGGAGATTTTCGGCCCGGTCGCCAACGTCATCCGCGTCAAGGATTATGACGAGGCGCTGGCGGTGGCCAACGACACGCCGTTCGGGCTGACGTCCGGCATCTGCACCTCGAGCCTCAAGCATGCCACGCACTTCAAGCGCAATTCGGAAGCCGGCATGGTCATGGTCAATCTGCCGACGGCCGGCGTCGACTTCCACGTGCCTTTCGGCGGGCGCAAGGGATCGAGCTACGGCCCGCGCGAGCAGGGCCGCTATGCCGCAGAGTTCTACACCACGGTGAAGACCGCTTACACGTTTGCCGGCTAAGAAAAGGCGGCAGACCAGCCAGGCAGCGAGCAAGTCGATGGCATCTGAGAATACGGACCTGACCTGGCTCAATCCGCCGCCGCACCACGCCTTCGGCAACAATACGGTGCATGTACGGACCGGTGAGGAGACCGACTTCTGGCGCGAGACGTTCTACGGCTTCTGGCGCGACAATGGCCATTTCCTCTATCGTGAGGTCGAGGGCGATTTCAGCGCCGAAGTCACCGTCAAGGGGCACTATGAGGTGCTTTACGATCAGGCCGGGCTTATGGTCCGTCTGAGCGAGACGCACTGGATCAAGGCCGGCATCGAATACACCGACGGGCTGATGTATTTTTCCGTCGTCGTCACCAACGATGCCTCCGACTGGTCGCTGGCCAGCATTCCGGCCGATCCGGACGGGGTCAGGATCCGCATGACCCGCCATGCCGAGACGATCCGCGTCCAGTATCGCGACCCATCTGACAAGCACTGGAAACCGGTGCGGCTTGCCTATTTCCCCCCGTCGAAAACGGTCGATGTCGGCATGATGTGCTGTTCGCCGCAGCGCGAGGGCTTCGAAGTGACATTCAGCGACTTTTCGATCGGCCCGCCGATCTCGCGGGAGCTTCACGACTGAGGCGCCGCGATCCGGTCGGGCGGTTTGCGTCCGGCCCCGCCTCAGTAGGTCGCCCGGCCGCCGGAGACGTCGAAGACGGCCGCCGTTGTGAACGAGCATTCCTCGGACGCGATCCAGCAGATCAGCGCCGCCACCTCCTCGACCTCGCCGAACCGCGCCATCGGTATTTTGGACAGCATGAAGTCGATGTGTTGCTGGCTCATCTGCTGGAAGATCGCGGTGCGCACGGCCGCCGGCGTGACGCAGTTCACCGTTACTTTGGTCTTGGCCAGTTCCTTGCCGAGCGATTTGGTCATGCCGATCACCGCCGCCTTGGAGGTGCTGTAGGCCGAGGCGTTCGGGTTACCTTCCTTGCCGGCAATCGAGGCGATGTTGATGATCCTGCCGTAATTGCGTTCGAGCATATGCGGGACCAGCGCCTTGTTGCAGAAGAAGACGCCGTTGATGTTGATGTCGGTGACCCGGCGCCAATCCTCCACCGAATACTCCCAGGTCGTCATGTTCGGCCCGGTGATGGCAGCACTGGTGACAAGGACATCGACCGCGCCAAGCGCTTCGATCGTCTCTCCGGCGGCGGCTTCGACCGCTATGGGGTCGGCGACGTCTAAGGTGACGCTGTGCAGGCCTGGAACAATGGCCTTGGCCTGCTCGATCTGGGCGGCATCGCGATCCCAGACCGAAACACGCCCGCCTTCGCCAGTGATCCTTTGCGCGACGGCCAGGCCGATGCCTGAGGCGCCGCCGGTGATAACAGCAGATCGTCCGGCAAATCGTCCCGCGAAACTCATCGGCATGTGGTCTTCCTCCCAATTGGCGGCGAATGTGAAGTCAACGGCGGACAAGTTCAAGCGCGGACTTGCAACCTCAGAACAGCTTATGATGGGCCAGCACCGGTCAATTGTACGGCACTGCCTTCTGGCCAAATCGTCTCGCCCGGTATGGAGAGAACGGCTGGAACGACGCGCCCGGTTGGCATCCGGGTGACAGGCGGCGCCGGATGGGTTATATTGCACTGCACAATGCGAGCGCCTGCAGGCGAGGCTCCCATCGATCCGACGAATCGGCCCACGAGCGGCCCATGAAATCGGCATTGAGCTGCAAGGACGGAAAACCGCTATCGAGATGAAGATTCCAAAATCTCTGTTGATCGATCCGGACAAGAACACGGTCTATGGCAGCTTTGCCGTTGCCGTCTCGATCTGGGCGTTTTCCTACTCGACCATTTTCGGCCAGGCCATGATCCTGGCCTACTATGCAGTCTGGCTACCGCTCATCCTGGTCGACTACCGCAAGATATTAAGGCACGCTTCCAGCGCCTGGCTTCCGCTGGCCTTTGCAACCTATGTCTGCTTCTCGGTGTTCTGGTCGGCGGCTCCCGGCACCACGGCAAGAACGGCCGTCCAATATTGCTCCCATATCGCCTGCGCCTACATTGCCGCGCGCACCGTCAGCGTCCGGACCTTGACCATAGGCGCCCTGATCGGGATTTTCGTCGTCCTGCTCTACTCGCTCAAGGTCGCGAGCTATTCCTACGACGTTCTCGATGGGACGTATAATTTCGTCGGCGCGTTCAGCTCCAAGAACCAGATCGGCTTTGTCGCATCGCTTGGCATCTATTTCTGCGTTGTCTACCTGGCCTTTCTCAGGCGCGGCCGGATAAGCTGTTTGTTGATCGTACCGATTGTCCTTCTATCGGGCTATCTGCTGGTGGTGTCGCATTCCGCCACTTCGATGGCATCTACCCCCGCGGTTCTCGCTCTGGTCGCCCTGCTTTCCATCGGCAAGCTGCTTTCGCTCCGCCATCGCCGGGTAATTTTCATAATCGGTGCGGGCGGGCTGGTCGCCTGCACCGTGATTGCGCTGAATCTCGGGCTGATGGACTTTGTCCTTGGCCTTTTCGGCAAGGATTCGACGCTCACCGGACGAACCTACCTCTGGCAACAGGGCTGGAATGCCGCGCAGCAATCGCCCATCCTCGGCGTCGGCTACGCGGCTTATTGGGTGCAGGGCTTCTCCGAGGCCGAGCGGCTGTGGAACGAATTCTATATCGCCGCGCGAAGCGGCTTCCACTTCCACAACACCTACATCGAGACCTTGGTGGAACTCGGCTTCGTCGGCGCGACACTGCTTTCGCTGATCATCCTGCGCACGCTCTGGGGTCACGTCTCGGCGCTGATATTCAGGACATGGCAAGCCGACTCCGTGATTCTTGCCGGCGTCATGGTGCTTCTGTTCATCCGATCCTTCGTCGAGGTCGAGACCCTCAATCCCTACATCATGGGATCGTTCCTGCTGTACTACAGCTACTTCAAGCTGGTGAGGGTGCCGGCCGTCGCTCCTTCCCGGTGGAGCGCCGTGAACCATCTCGAGGAACCGGACGCCGTGCGAGGCTAGAGCGGGCGGATCCAGGCGGTTCGTTGCCCGAAGGCCGCCTTGTTTTCTGATCCATAAGATCCCAAACGCAAAAACCCCGCAGACCGCTGCCTGCGGGGTTGGTGCTTTGCTCCGGTGGAAAGAAGCTACTGGATGGCCATGGGCGCCGGTTTGACCTTGATCACGTCCCCTGGCAGCACCGGCGTGTCTTCATCGGCGGTGATTTCGCTGGTCTTGCCGTCGACCACCCGCACCAGGGAAAATGACAAGGCCGCTGGTTCGTTGTTGCCGTAGAATTGCGGCATGGGGCTGCCCGACAAGGCTTCGGACATCAAGGCCTTTTCCATATTCAGCTTCAGCGTCGCCTCGTTGAGATCGGCTTCCGTCTGTTGCCGGTCGGTCGCGAGGCTGGAGTTCTGGGTGTTCTCGAGATCGATGGCGTCCTGGGTGGCCTTGCTGATCGACTGCTTGGCCGTGAGAATCGCCGTTTCGTAATCCAGGATCTGGCCCTCGAGGTCGGCGATGGTTTGCTGCGAGTTCAAAACCCGCGTGTTGACGACCAGGCCCTTTTGCGCCAGCGAGCCGATGCCGTTGAGCTGCTCCTTCGCCAGATCAACCTGCTTCTGCTGGTTGACGATCTTTTTCTGCAGCGAATCGATCTCGCTCTGCAGCAGCGCCTTCAAATCGTCGAGCGCCTGCAAGCGCAGCTTGAGTTTCTTCTGGTCGGCCGCCAGGATCGCCGTCTCATCGGCAACGATGCTGGGCAGCTTCGGATCGTCGGCCACCTCTTTCGGCACCGCGAATGTCGGCTTGTCCGCCAGTTCCGCTTCGATGCGGGCGCGCTTGACGGTCAGCCTGACCAATTGGTCTTGTAGTACGTCGAAATTGCCCTTGGCATTGATCAGGTCGCGGTCGTAGCGCTGTCCGCTCTCCGGGTTCCGCCGGGCTCCGCCGGCAATGCTCATCGCTTTCAGCACGGACAACCCAGGCACACAAGGATACTGGCCGGGCGATTGCACCTCGCCAGAGATGTAGAATGGCCGGTACTGCGCCATTTCGACGGAAGCCTCCGGCTTGTCGGCCAGAGCGAGCTTGCGCTGCAGCGCCTCGCCGAGCGATGCCGCGATCTCCGAAGTCGTCTTGCCGGATGCGGGCATCTCGCCGACGAAGGGAACCGACAAGGTTCCAGCGGGGCCGACCGTGTATTCTCCATTGATGGCCGACCAGTCACGAAACGTGCCTTCGACGGTCTGCCATTCCGCCACGCGGATGGTCAGCTTGTCCTGTGCTCCAAGCCGATAGTCGTCGGCGAAGGCAAACTGTGGCAAGGCTAGCGACAGGGTCAGGCCGGTCGCCATTGTAAGGCAAGTCGTCAAAAGCCGTACTCGCCGCATGCGTCTGGAGAGAATGCCGGTGCAAAAGATATCGATTATATCTGCTTTCAACTGAGCGTTTCCGATCTGGTTTGCCCCGCCCGATGAGCTGCCGATGCCTGAGTTAGGGGCCTGAGTTCCGGGCCCGAATTCTGGACAGCCGCTCCTCGATGCACGGCCAGCAAGCGGCCGTCAGTAGCAGCCTCGCGACATCCAGACCGCAGGTACGGTCTTGATGATGATGCGAATGTCTTCGAACATCGACCAGTTCTCGACATAGTGCCTGTCGAATGCGACGCGGCTGTCATACGAAACATCGTTGCGTCCGCTGACCTGCCAGAGCCCGGTGAGGCCGGGGCGCGATTTCAGGTAATAGACGGCCGAATTGCCATATATCTCCAGCTCATCGCGCACCACGGGACGAGGCCCGACCAGGCTCATATCCCCCTGCAGGATGTTGATGATCTGCGGCAACTCATCGAGGCTGAGCTTCCTCAGCACCGCTCCGACGCGCGTGATCCGCGGGTCGTTCTTCAACTTGCGGGTCGCTATCCATTCGGCGTTGGCCTCCGGATTCGCGGCGAGATAGGCAGCAAGCACCCGCTCGCCGTCTGCAACCATGGTGCGGAACTTGAGGCACGGAAAAATCCGTCCTCCGCGGCCGATTCGGCTGTGACCATAGAAAATCGGCCCGCCATCGGAAAACCTGACAAGCAGCGCTATCATTACGAACAGCGGGCTGAGAGCGACCAGGCCGATCAGCGAACCGACAATATCGAAGCTGCGTTTGAGCAGGCCGCCAATCGGTGGCGGAAAATCGACGCCGGCCTGCGAAAAATCCGCATCGGCCGGCTTGGCTACGTCCCTCATGCGTAAACTCCATACGTTGAACGGATGGTTTACCGCACGATACCAAAAAAATGTTGCAGCGCAACACACAATTTCTCAGACGGCTGTAATAGTCGCGTCATGAACTGACTAAATAATAAACTCGTCCTGCACAAAATTTCCCATTTATGTCGCAAAAGAGACAGATTATGGGCAATTTTGGAAAAGCTAGTCCAATTTTTGGGCTGATTTTAGGCGAATCGCTCTTTATACCCTCCTGTGGAGCTTTGCCGTCATTTAGAATTTCAAGATAATGACTGATGTTATGATAAAATACTATTCAATATTATGAATCATACTGGAGCGAGTCGATATCCGGCAATTAGTGGTGATGCCGACGTGTGCGTTGCACCATGGCGGAGTCGATCCCGAGGATTCGTTTAAAATTTATTCCGCAGCTGCCCTTGCCGCCTATTGCGTGGCTCAATAGAGTTGCAAATTGTTTCTGTCGGACTATGGACAGATTGGGCTAGGCCGGAAGCAACCGGCCAGAAGCGGGCAACCTAAATAAGCTCGCAGAGTTTAAGGGAGGTGCTCGGGGTGGGCTTGTCGACATTTTTCCCGAGCCGGTTGATGGGCTATCGGGTATGTCACTGCCAAAGTTCATTATCGGAATGTGTTTTGCGCTGGCGATCGTGATCGTCTGGTCCTATTTGGGCGGCGCCTCGCTCGGTACGACGCTGTTTCGTGTCATCGGCTGCGCTATAGTCATCCAACTGGGTTATTTTCTGCTGGTCTTTGCCATGGTTGCCAGAAATGCCCCGACCCCGGCCGACAAAATCCGCGACGCTGAACGAAAGCTGAGTTCGAACGAAGCGGCCGAAGGCGAGAAACTCAGCGCCAGGAGAGGCCTTCACTGATTTCGGGCCTGGTCGCGGTCTGCGATGTCCATGTGACCTGTGGTTAAGCTCGCCGGTCCTCTGACGAATTGCTCGCCTCAAACGACACCGGCAGTCGGCATTCCTGCTCTTTCAATTCCTTGACACTGCGGGCCTCGACGCGCTCGCTCCGCCCCGCCGCCGTCCGGTCGGCGAGGATCAGCAACTGGTTTCTGCCAGTCGAGCGCTCTGATGGAGCGTGTAGGAACGGCTCTGCCAAGCGGCGCATTTCTGGAGCCATCCCGATTGAGGCTCGCCGCCTGCCCAACCGGGCCATGACACCCAGCAAAATGAAAAACTGGACGGCGCCGATGATTTTGGCGATGCTTGCTTCGCACTTGCAGCATAGGCGTTTGGGCCGATGCATTTCAGAATGGGCGGTGGGGCATTGAGCGGACGGGGCGAGGAAATCCGCAACGACTTCTGCAATCGAGAGGCATGTTCATGACATCATTCCAGGTCTGCGTGATCATCGCCGCCCGCAATGCGGCGCGGACAATCCCGGCTGCCATTGCATCGGCATTACGCGAGCCTGAGGTTGCGGAAGTTGTCGTCGTCGACGACGCGTCTACCGACGATACCGCGAAAGTCGCCCACGCGGCCGGCGACGGCACGGGCCGCCTTTCCGTCATCCGCTTCGACGTCAATCGCGGCCCATCGTTTGCACGCAACGCCGCGATAGCCGGTTCCAGGTCGCCGTTCATCAGCATTCTGGACGCTGATGATTTCTTTTTCGAAGGCAGGTTTCACAGACTGTTCGCCAGCACCGATTGGGATTTCGCCGCAGACAACATCATGCTTGTCAGGGATGACGCGGCAACCGACGTTTCGAAAATCGTTGCTCCACCGTTCTCGCCCGAGCCGGAATTCCTCGATTTCGAGGGTTTCATCGACGCCAACATCTCCAGGCGCCGTGTGCAACGCGGGGAACTGGGCTTCCTCAAGCCGGTGATCAGCCGCGCCTTTCTCGATCGGCATGGGCTGCGCTACGACGAGAAGCTGCGCCTGGGTGAAGACTATGAACTCTATGCGCGCGCGGTTGCCCATGGCGCGCGCTTCAAGGTCATCAAATCCTGTGGCTACGGCGCGATCGTGCGCGCCGATTCGCTGAGCGGACGGCACAAGACCCAGGACCTGAAGCATCTGGCCGATGCCGACCTGGCGCTGCTTGCGATCGACAGTTTGCCGGAGGCATCGAAGGCTGCGCTGAGAAGGCACGAGCGGCACATCCGCGACAAATACCGGTTGCGGAAGTTTTTAGACGTGAAGGCTGAGCGTGGGCTGGCGCCGGCCGCGGCCTACGCCTTGGCCGGCTCGTCCAACCTCACAGCCGTCGTCCGCGGCGTCGCCTCCGATAAGCTGGATGCGCTGTTTCGCCGCGCCGGCCTCGCCGCGAAGCGTCAGCATGTGCCGCCGCTGCGCTTCCTCATGGCCGGAACCAGCACGGCCAGCGAAAGCTAGGCCCGTCAACGTGCGACGGCGGTAGCTACTCCCTTACCCTTCGGTCGGCTCGGACCGTTTCAACGAGATTCATGAGTTTACGATCTAGGTGGTTGCCTATCCGCGCAGGGAATGGCAATCTATGTTGCGGTGCAGCAATTTTGGACGGCCAACCGAACTGGCCCGAGACATACCCTGTCGGAGGAGCTGGACGATGCAAGAAATGTCTGTTGAATGTGGACGCGCACTAAGGCCGTTCACCAGCTCGACGATGATGGGGCGCTGACTGCATGGCCTCGATCTTTCGCTTCCGATCGAGAGATCCGGCGCGCGACACGCAGACCGACACCTCGCGCCTCGATCGGTTGGCAAAGCTGCTGGACCAGATCTCGGCCGAAGTCGAGGCGGAGAAGAGCGGCCTTGAGAACCGCTACAGGACGACGGCTACCAATGCCGCCTTTCTGGTCGAGGCCATGGAGAACGGAGCGGTCTCCTCTCGCAGGTCTTCCGAAGTCGGCGAACTGACCAGGTCGATCCTGAATTGCGAGCGGCGCATCGCAGCGCTGTCGCGCCAGATGCAGATGATGAAGGATCTCCGTCATTCGCTGGATGAAATCTTCGACGAGAAGCGGCAGAACGGTCCCGACATAAGGACCGATTTTGTGAAGCCCGCCGATTCCGGCACAGGCTGAGCGAACACCCCGGGTCGGCGCAATGGTTTTAGGCACAACACGGAGCTTGGGAGCGACAGAGGTCGAGATCAGGTTGTTTCGTCACGGTTCGAACGATCGCTTTGGGGGCGCACAGCACAAGGTGAATTTGATATGAACGCAGATCTTAAAAGCACGCCCGCCCCGGCAACCCGAGGCACCCTGTTCACGCACCCGATCCCAGGCAAGCTGCGGCGGCTCCGTTCAGACGGCGCGTTTCTGCTGATTGGTCTCGTCAGCATGGTTGCGGGCCTGGTGCCCGTGCGCGCCCAGGATCTCCCAACCGCGCCGTCCTTTGTCGATGATTTCACCAGCCTCAGTCGCGCGCGCTGGTACATTTCCGACGGCTGGACGAACGGCAAGCATCAGAACTGCACCTGGTCCAAAAGCCTGATCGGGCTTTCCGACGGCATGCTGACGCTCGGTTTCGAGAAGCGCAAGCTGAAGGATCGCGAATTCGCCTGCGCCGAGATCCAGACCAAGCAGCGCTTCGGCTACGGCACTTACGAGGCGCGGATGAAGACCGACACGGGCTCCGGCGTCAACGCGGCATTCTTCAGCTTCGTCGGCGATGCCGACAAGCAGCCGCATGATGAAATCGACTTCGAGGTGCTGACCAAGGACACGTCCAAGGTTCAAGTCAACGCCTACATAGCCGGCAAAGGCAAGAACGAGAAACTGGTCGACGTCGCTGGCGGCACCGACAAGGCCTTCAACGACTACGCCTTCGTCTGGGAAAAGGACCGGCTGCGCTGGTACGTCAACGGCAAGCTTGTCCACGAGATCACCGATCCGGCGAAGCTGCCCACCCATTCGCAAAGGATCTATTTCAGCCTGTGGGGCAGCGATACGATGAAGGGCTGGATGGGGCCGTTCTCGGATCCGGGCCGCAAGCTCACCATGCAGGTGGATCGTGTTGCATTCACCGCACTTGGCCAGCCCTGCCAATTCCCCGAATCGCTGGCATGCAAGACAAACTAGAAGCGCATCTGAATCGGCCGGGCCGAAGGTGGTCGGAAAACCGAAGCTCGAAAAGGCCCGAAACCTTGAACAGGAATGAAACCGAATGAATTTGACTGTCTTTGGAATCGGCTATGTCGGTCTTGTACAGGCGGCGGTGCTTGCCGAAGTCGGCCATCAGGTGGTCTGTGTCGACATCGATGCAAAAAAGGTCGAGCGGCTCAACCAGGGTCATGTCCCGATCTTCGAACCGGGGCTCGAAAACATGGTCAAGGAGAACCATGCCGCCGGCCGCATCAAGTTCACCACCGACGCCGCCGCGGCGATCAAGCATGGCCAGATCCAGATGATCGCCGTCGGCACGCCGCCGGGCGAGGATGGTTCGGCCGACCTCAAATATGTGCTGGCCGTCGCCGAGGCCATCGGTCGTGAGATGGACGAGCCCAAGATCGTCGTCGGCAAGTCGACCGTGCCCGTCGGCACCTGCGAAAGGATAAAGGCCAGGATCGCCGCAACGCTGAAGGCGCGCGGGCGCGAGGATCTCGCTTTCGACGTCGCCTCCAATCCGGAATTCCTCAAGGAAGGGTCTGCTGTGAGCGACTGCATGAAGCCCGACCGGATCATCGTCGGCACCAGCAACGAGGACACCGAGGCGGTGATGCGCGAGCTCTACGCGCCGTTCAACCGCAACCACGAAAAGATGATCGTGATGGATGTGCGCAGTGCCGAGTTCACCAAATACGCGGCCAATTGCATGCTGGCGACCAAGATCAGCTTCATGAATGAAATGGCCAACCTGGCCGAGCAACTGGGCGCCGACATCGAGGAGGTCCGCAAGGGCATCGGCAGCGACCCGCGGATCGGCTACCACTTCATCTATCCGGGCCTCGGCTATGGCGGCTCGTGCTTCCCGAAGGATGTGCGTGCCCTGATCAAGACCGCCGAGGCCGTCAAGTTCGACGCCAAGCTGCTGCGTGCCGTCGAGGAGCGCAACAACCAGCAGAAGTCGGTCCTGTTCGAGAAGGTGGACCGCTATTTCAAGGGCAATCTCAAAGGCAAGACATTTGCGCTGTGGGGCTTGGCCTTCAAACCCAATACCGACGACATGCGCGAGGCCCCGGCCCGCACGCTGATGGAAGCGCTCTGGGCCGCCGGTGCCAATGTGCAGGCCTACGATCCGGAGGCGATGCAGGAATGCCAGGCGATCTACGGGCTGCGCGACGACCTGCAACTGTGCGGCACCAAGGAGGCCGCGCTGCGAGGCGCCGACGCGCTCTTGATCGTGACAGAGTGGAAGAGCTTCAGCGCGCCGTCCTTCGATGCGCTGAAGAACGCGCTGACCACGCCCGTTATCTTCGACGGACGCAATCTCTACGACCCCAAGGTCATCGCCCGCCACGGCATCGAATACCACAGCATCGGTAGAATGGCGGCGTGACGCTAGGGCGGTCCAGCAAGGAGCCAGGTCAATGAAAGTTCTGTTTGCGGGCGGCAACGGCTACACGCCGCAGTTCAGCGGTGGCGTTCAGTCGAGCACGCACCATCTGGTCGAGCAGCTGCGCGAGCACGGTCATGACGCCTCGGTTCTGGCGGCGCTGTTCGGTGACGGCATGTTCGGCTTCAAGGCGCGCGCCAAGATGAAGCTGCTTCGTCAGCGAGCGGTCATCGACAGCTATCCCGGCTATCCGGTCGTGCGGGCATGGTTTCCCTGGGAGGCGGCGCGCTTCGCGGTCGAACGGCTCGATCCCGATGTCGCCGTCGTGCAGTGCCACAAATCGGTGCCGATCGGAAAGGCGCTGCAGGCACTCGGCGTGCCGCTGGTGGTCTATCTGCGGAACGTCGAATTCCACGAACTGGCCGGCGACCTGCGCGAATTGCATTCGGCGCTTTATATCGCCAACTCCGAATTCACTGCGCGCACCTATAAGGAAAGGTTCGGCATCGATTCGACCGTGATCCCGCCGACCATCAATCCCGGGCTCTACAGCACGCCGACCACCGGTGAATTCGTCACGCTGATCAATCCCTACAATGAAAAAGGGTTCGAACTCGCCGTGCGCATCGCCGGCCAATGCCCCGAAATCCCGTTCCTGTTCGTCGAAAGCTGGAAGCTCGACGACGACCATCGGGCGCAGATCGAACAGATCATCGCCCCGCTGCGCAACGTCAGGCTGGAAAGCCGTACTAGCGACATGAAGACCGTCTATGGCCGCACCAAGATTCTGCTGGCGCCCAGCAAATGGGAAGAGGCCTGGGGGCGGGTGGCATCCGAGGCCCATTGCAGCGGCATTCCAGTCGTCGGGTCCCGTCGCGGCGGCCTGCCGGAAGCGATTGGCGCCGGCGGCGTGGTGCTCGACTATGACGCACCGCTCGACGACTGGGTCGCCGCGGTCAGGCGACTATGGAGCGACAAGGCCGAGTACGATCGGCTGTCGGCGGCGGCGCAGCTGTTTTCGGAGCGGCCGCAAATGAACCCCGACAGCCAGTTCGCGACCTTCCTCCGCGTTCTCGACAACGCCAGGCAAGGCGCGCTGGAGCGTGCCGCCTGATGCATTTCGTCCAAAACCATGCACGTTGCCCAAAAGCCGGCTCTCGCGCCTGACCGGGGTGGGAGCTGCCTTGGGACAAAGACACGCACAACACCAGACGCTTGAGGCGCCTCGCACGGTGGCGACGGGCGTCATCCCTCATCCGCGCGAGCAGATCGCCGACCGGCCTCGAAAGATCGTCCATTCGATGAAGATTTGCTTCGTAGTTGATAAGTTCCCCTCTTTGTCGGAGACCTTCGTCCTCGACCAGATAGAAGGGTGCCTCGAGCGCGGCATGCAAGTCGGCGTCGTCTGCAACGAGACGTCCTTCGGCAAGGACAGCAACATCGACGATCGCCGCTGGCAGGCTCTCCCTGGCAAGGTCGTCTGCTGGTGGGGCGGGCTGGGGCGCTTTCGCCCGACGCTCAGGAGATGGTCGGGCAGGTTCTGGGATAAGCTCTCGACCGCTGTCGACATCGCTTTTGCGCGCAAATTGCAGAACGCCGATGTGATCGTCGCGCATTTCGGCAATAACGGCATGCGCGTCGCCCGCGCCATGAAACGAGGCCGGATTTCCGCTCCGCTGGTGACCATATTCCACGGCCGCGATGTCGGCGAACCGCTGCATGACAACACGCTCACGCGCTACAAGGTTGTCTTCGACAAGGGCGTTCTCCAGCTCCCGGTGAACGCGTTTTTCCGCGATGCCCTGATCGGCGTCGGAGCACCCCCGGCGCAAGTCATGGTTCACCATATGGGCGTGCGGCCCGGTGAGATCGGCTACCATTGGCGTTCCTGGGACCGGGACACGCTGTCCTTCATCTCGGTCTGCCGGCTGACCGAAAAGAAGGGCATCGAATTCGCCCTTCGCGCGCTCGCCAGCCTGCCGCGGCGCGACTGGGTCTATTCGGTGATTGGCGGCGGCGAATTGCTGGAAGAGTTGAAGAAGCTCGCCGCAAATCTCGGCGTTGCCGACCGGGTGACTTTCCTCGGGCCGCGTCCGCACGCCGAGGTCAAGCAGCGCCTGCGCAATGCCCACGTATTCCTGCTGCCTAGCGTTGCCGCGCGAGACGGCGATCTCGAGGGTATTCCGGTGGCGCTTATGGAGGCTATGGCCGCCGGGCTGATCGTCGTCAGCACCTATCACTCGGGCATTCCCGAACTGATCGAGGATCAGGAGACAGGCTTCCTCGCACCGGAGCGAGACGTTGCGGCGTTGGCCCGCAAGCTTGTCTGGGTGGCCGAGAACCCGGACAAATGCGAGCGCATCGCACGTGCGGCGCGCCGCAAGATCGAGCAGGATTTCAACGCGGACGTACTCAACGAACGTTTTGCGCAGATCGTTGCTCAACTGGCCGAAGCTAGGCAGCCGGCATGAACGCCAACCCGCCCCCCCAGTTCGGTCGCGTCGCCCTGCGCGGCGGCGTGGTGACGATCGGCGCGCAAGGCTTCAAGATGGCGATCCAGTTTCTCTCCGTCATCGTGCTTGCGCGTCTGCTCGTGCCCGAGGATTTCGGCCTGGTGGCTTCCGTCGGGCCGATCGTGGCCTTTGTCGGGCTGCTTCAAAACCTTGGCCTGCAGCAGGCCGTGGTCCAGCGCAAGGACATCAGTACCGAGCAGCTCAACCAGGTATTCTGGATCAGTGCGCTGGTGGGGCTGGGCAGTGCCGTGGTGGTTGCATGCCTGGCGCCCGCCATCGCTGCCTTCTATGGCGATCAACGCATGGTCGGGATCACCATCGGCTCTGCCTTGCCGCTGCTGCTTGGCAGCCTCGCCGCGGTGCCGCTGGCGCTGATGAACCGTCACTTGCGCTTTGGCCAGCTCGCGCTGAACGACGTGATAACCGCTGCTGCCGGACTTGCGACTACCGCAATCGCCGCCTATGCGGGGCTGGGCTACTGGTCGCTGGTCATCGGCCCTGCGGTATCGGCCGTTGTCGCGCTGGCCGCGGCATGGCAGGTGGCGCGCTGGACGCCGTCGCGGCCGGACCTGAAGGTCGATACCGACATATTGTCTTTCGGCGCCAATCTGACCGGCTTCAATCTGGCCAACTTCTTCTCGCGCAATCTCGACAACATCCTGATCGGAAAATATTCGGGCGCGATCGAGCTCGGCTATTATGACCGCGCCTACAAGCTCCTGCTGTTTCCGCTGCAGAACATCAACCAGCCGCTGACACGCGTGATGGTGCCGCTGCTGAGCCGCATCCATGAGGACAAGGCGCGGTTTCGCGACATCTATGTGCGAACCAATTGGATGCTGGCGGCCATCACTATGCCCGGCATCGCGGCGCTGACGCTGACGTCGGACCAGGTCGTCGGGCTTCTCTTCGGCGAGCGCTGGACGGCGGTGGCGCCGATCTTCGCCTGGCTGGGCATCGCCAGCCTAATCCAGTCCGTCTCGAGCACCACCGGCTGGATCTTCATCTGCCAGGGCAAGACCAAGACCATGTTCCACTGGGGCATCTACTCGTCGCTGACGACGGTCGCCGCCTTCATCATCGGCCTGCATTGGGGCGCCGTCGGTGTCGCGGCGGCCTACGCGATCAGCGGTTATATGCTGCGCGTCCCGGTACTTGCCGTTCTTGTCCACCGGGTCGGCCCGGTGACCGCAGCCGACTTCCTGGTCATGCAGGGACTTTTCATCGCGTCGTCGCTGCTTGCCTGGTCCGTGTACCGCGAGTTGCCGGCATCGCTGACCGGCCAGTCAGACCTGCTCGCGGTGGTCCTGGCGGTTGCCCTCAATTATTCGATCGGCCTGGTCCTCATGCTTGCCCTTCGCCAGTCGCGCACCGCCCTGTTCACCACGCTTTCCAGCGCCATGCGCAACGCCCGCTAGGCCGGCAATCACCGGCCTCAAAAGCTCACCTGCCGACATCGCCGACGCATGCTCCTCAAGCACTGCCTGAAGGCTCGTCCTGCGATAGAGATCGAGATTGGCGGTAAGTCTGCCGAGCTTCTCGCTCGCTTCCTCGGGCGTCACCGTGTCGATGTCGAGCAGCAGGTCGGCGACGCCGATCCGCTTGGCAAGTTCCTTGGTCTTGAATTCATAGGCGATCGGCAGCACCGGCGTGCCGACGCAGAGCGACATGATCATCATGTGCATGCGCGTTGCGACAACGAAGTCGAAGCCTTTCACCAGTGCCATCAGTTGCTCCGGCGTGTGGAACGAAGCGTCCACGCTGACATGCTTGGCGATCTCCGAATCGAGTTCGGCAACGATAGCCCGCGCCGTCTTGGAATCGTCATGGGCGTATTCCGGCACGCCCTGGCAGGTGGAGACGAAGGTGACCTCCTTGGCGTGGTCCCTGACCAGGATGGTCGCGATCGCGCGGATCGAGTCGATGTAGCGGCGCATGCCGCCCTCGCCGTCGCTGACATAGTTCCAGTGGCGGACGGAAATGGCGACGCGGCCGGTGACGGTCGCCGACTGGCCGGAGGCCAGAATTTTTCCGATCCTGTCGGTGTCGGCCAGGGCAAAGACGGCGTCGGCCACGACGTGGCATTTGCCGGGGTCTTTCACCATGTCCACAATGTGGCCTCGCGAACGTTCGTCGCGCAGCAGGATGAGCGGGCTCCGATCGAAGATTGGGCTCAACTCCTGGCGATTGTAACTTTTGTTGAACGGGCCGAGCGATTGCGTGAAGAAGACGGGGTCCTTGCCCAGAATCGCGTCGATCCGGAATTGATTGAGTCGCCGTTCCAGATTGTAAGTCTCGACAAGATAGGTTCCGCCTGTCGTGACCACGAGGTCGGCGTCTTTGTAGATCTCGAGACCACGGCGATTGCTTGAGCTGAACAAACGCCCGAGAACGCCGCGGATGCCGAACCGCCGCAGGGCATTGAGGACGAGCCGATTGTAGATCGGCTTGAACAGGTTCTTCAGCCCGCTGCCGTATTTGTAGCGGAACAGCGATTCCGACAGCAGCTTGTGGAATTCGAGATCAGGATACTCTTTCTTCGTGTAGAGCCTCGCCGCCACCTCCGGCTGGCTGTCGAAGACGTAGAACTGGATATCGTCTTGCACGATCGTCTTGAAAACATGGCGGATCGCCAGGAGAATCGCTGCATCCCCGGTGTTCAGGCAGACGGTGTTTTCAACCGCGATCTTCATGGAATGACCTCATTTCGTGAGTAGTCCCGTGCTTCCATCAACGGGTGCGAAGGGGCGGATTGCAGGCGGGTTGGCCGAAAATGCTGCACGCCAAGGATGGTCCTCGCGTCGTGATTATTGGCGCGCAGCCCGGTGGCAGGCCAACGCGCGGTCCATGTGGCCCAAGCAGAGCGAGATTAACCCATCGATTTTGCAGTGCAACAAAAAACGGGGATCTTTGCTACGTTGCAACCAAAAATGTTGCGATGCAGCAAGAGCTGTACTAGCATTGTCGCGGGCGGGCCAACAGCGGTCGAGTTTTCATGCTGCATGTCTTGTACTTGGTACACGACGTCTCCGACCCGGCAGTGCGCCGGCGGATCATAATGCTCAAGGCAGGCGGCGCCCAGGTTACGCTGGCGGGCTTTCGTCGTACGGCAAGCGCAGTTGCTGATGTCGAGGGCTTGCAGCCGATCGATCTCGGCCCGACTCGTGATGGCCGATTCGCCCAACGTCTGGCCGCGATCATGAAGGCAGTCGTCTCGACCGGCTCGAAGCTGGGCTCAATGCCACGGCCCGACCTCATTATCGCGCGCAATCTGGAAATGCTGGCGCTTGCCCGCCGCGCCAGGTCGGCTTTCCAGGCAACGGTGCCGATCGTCTACGAGTGCCTGGATATCCATCGCCTGCTGCTTCGCGACGATCCCCTGGGCTGGGCGATGCGCGGCGCAGAACGCTTCCTGGCCAGGGATGTGAAGCTTCTGGTGACCAGCTCTCCGGCCTTCATCGCCAACTATTTCAAGCCGTTCGGACAGATTGCCGCCCCGGTCGAACTGCTCGAAAACAAGTATTTCGAGCCAGCCGCGGCCTCGCTGGATGACCGCGCGGCGCCGGAGAACACCGTAGCGCCGCCTTGGCGGATCGGCTGGTTCGGGGCGCTTCGCTGCCGTCGCTCCCTGGAGCTTCTGGCCGAATTTTCGCGCCGCCTCGACGGCCGCTTTGAAATCGTCCTCAGGGGGCGCCCGGCGCTGTCCGAATTTCCCGATTTCCACGGTTTCGTCGAATCGGAACCCTGGCTCTCGTTTGGCGGGCCCTACCGCAATCCCGAGGATATGGCGGCGATCTACCGCGAGGTCCACTTTTCCTGGGCCATCGACTTTTTTGAGCGGGGCCTGAACTCCGAATGGCTGCTGCCCAATCGGCTCTATGAGGGCTGCCGCTTCGGAGCCGTGCCGATTTCGATGGGAGCCACCGAAACCGGCCGGTTCCTCGACCGGCAAGGCATAGGGGTTCTTTTGCCAGAAGCCACGCCCGAGGCGCTCGAAGCCGCCGTCGGCACGATGGAGCAGCATCGGTTCGGGACATTGAGGGCGCGTGTTCTCGCCCGCAATCCGCGCACCTGGAGCTACGACCGCGCCGATTGCCGGGCGCTCGTTGAAAAGCTCCGCGGGCTGACTGCGGCTCCCGGTCGATATGCTGCCGAAGCATTGGCATAGAAGGACTGCCGATGACGCAAACCGACATTCCATCCTGCATGATCGTGGTTCCGTGCCTGAACGAAGCGGCCCATATCGGCGCGTTGCTTCGAGAGCTCCGCCCTGCGGCCGAGAGGCTGGGCGCCGTGATCATCGTTGCCGATGGCGGCAGCACGGACGGCACCAGGACGATCGTCGCGGACATCGCCGCAAAAGATCGGCGGGTGATCCTGCTGCACAATGAAAAGCGCTTGCAGAGCGCGGCAATCAATCTCGCCGTCGCCAGGTTCGGGGAAGGCGTCGACTATCTCATTCGCATCGACGCGCATGGCGGCTATCCTGCGGATTATTGCGACCGGCTGGTCGAAGAAGCGCAGGCCACCGGTGCGGATTCGGTCGTCGTCTCGATGCTGACCAGTGGCAGCGGCGTGGTTCAGAAAGCAGCGGCAGCGGCGCAGAACTCCAGGCTCGGCACCGGCGGCTCCAAGCACCGGCATCTTTCGGCGGGGGAATGGGTCGATCATGGCCACCACGCACTGATACGGATATCGGCCTTCACCGCGATCGGCGGCTATGACGAAACCTTCAGCCACAATGAGGATGCCGAACTCGACTATCGGCTCCGCCAGGCCGGCTACCGCATCTGGATGACCGGCAAGACGCAAATGGTCTACTACCCGCGCTCCTCGCTGAAGGGCCTCTATTTTCAATACCTCGGCTATGGCCGCGGCCGGGCGAAGAACGTTCTCAAGCACCGCATGATCCCGAAGATCCGGCAGATGGTGCCGCTTCTGGTGTTCCCCGTGGTTCTTCTCGCCGCCTTTTCCTTCGTCCACTGGCTGGCGGCCGTGCCGCTTTTGCTATGGGCGTCGGTCTGCCTCGGCTACGGCTTTTGGACCGCCGTCAGCCAGCGCAAAGCCGACATTGCGCTTGCCGGGGTCTCGGCAATGGTCATGCATTTCGGCTGGTCGGTCGGTTTCTGGCTGCAACTGCTCGCACCGCGACCGCAGCGCGGGGTAGCGTGATGGACCCGGTCAGGAAAAATCGAAGCATCGATATCTGCGTCTGCACATTCCGCCGGCCGGAGCTTGCCGACACGCTTCGCTCCATAGCGGCCATGGACATGCCTGCAGGGTTCGACGTCGGTATCGTCATCGCCGACAACGACGATACGCCGACGGCCGAAACGCTGGTCGCCAAGCTGGCGGGGGAGTTGAAGCTGCCGGTGACCTACCGGCACGCCCCGGCCCGCAACATCTCGATCGCGCGCAACGCTTGCCTCGATACCAGTGCGGCGGATTTCGTCGCCTTTATCGACGACGACGAGACGGCCACCGCTGGCTGGCTTGCCGAACTGGTGGCGACGGCGGAAGCAACAGGTGCTGCGACGGTGCTTGGGCCGGTGCAAGCCCGTTACCTGCCGGATGCGCCCGCCTGGATGCGCAAAGGCGATTTCCACTCGACCTTGCCGGTCTGGGTGAGCGGCGAACTCCGCACCGGCTACACCTGCAACGTCCTGCTCAGGATTGGCGCTGAGAGCCTGCGCGGCCGGCGCTTCAGCCTGGCACGTGGCCAGACCGGCGGCGAAGATACGGAATTCTTCGACCAGATGGTCAAGGCCGGCGGCCGCATCGCCTTTTCGCCGGAGGCTTGGGTCGACGAAGCGGTGCCACCTGCCAGGGCGGCATTCGACTGGCTCGGCCGCCGCCGGTTCCGCGTCGGGCAGACGCACGGTCATCTTCTGGGGCGCAACGCACACGGCCTTGCCCGGCTCAAGCAGGTCGGCATTGCCGCGGCAAAGGCCGCCTACAGTTTCCTGTCGGCAATTCCGGTCGCCATCGACCCCGTACGCCGGAACCGCAGCCTGCTTCGCGGCATTATGCATGTCGGCGTCGTCAGCGGCCTCGTCGGGGTTCGTGAAATCCGCCAATACGGCCTGTCTTCGCCGCAGCAAGGGGGCAAGCGTGCAGCCTGACGTGAGCTTCGTGATTGCCGCCTACAATGCCGAGGCGACCATCGATCGGGCGATTGCCAGCGCCGTCGCCCAGCGCAATATCAGCGTCGAGGTCATCGTCGTCGACGACAAGTCGCGCGACCGGACGCTCGACCTGGCGAGATCGTACCCCGAAGACATCGTACGCGTTGTCGCGCTTGAGCAAAACCGTGGCCCCGGCGGCGCCAGGAATGCCGGCCTTGAGCTTGCACGCGGCAGGTGGGTCGCGGTCCTCGATTCCGACGACGCGGTCTATCCCGGGCGACTCTGCACCATGATCGAACGCGCGGAGAAAGCGGGCGCCGAGATCGCGGTCGATAATCTGCAGGTCGTTCGCGAGGATGGCGTTGCCGAAGAGACGATGTTCCCGGCCGACTATCTGGAAGGCCTCGGTGAAATCTCGCTGGCGGATTTCATCGGCGGCAATGTCCTCTTCGAATCGAGGTTCAATCTCGGCTACCTCAAGCCGATCTTCCAGCGCCGGTTCCTGAACGCGAACGGGCTTCGTTACGATGAAAGCCTGATCATTGGCGAAGACTATATCCTCCTGGCCAGTGCTCTGGCTAAAGGCGGCAATTGCGTGGTCGAGCCGACGACGGGCTATATCTACCACATTCGCACCGGCTCCATCTCCCGGGTGCTCGAACTTCATCACGTCGAGGCGATGCGCAGGGCCGATGCCACCTTCGCGGCGACCCATTCCATGGATGCTGCGGCCGAGGCGGCGTTCGCCCGGCGCGCTCGCAGCCTGCGCCGGGCGGCATCATTCCTGTCGCTGGTCCAGCACATCAAGGCGCGGTCCCCGCTCAAGGCGATATGGACGGCGCTCAGCGATCCGGCGGCGGTTCGGCATATGAGCATGCCGATCGCCGTCCGGCTGCGAAGGGTAGCGGCACAGTTTGCCGTGGTGGCGGGGAGGTGAAGGGCTGCAGGTGAATGAAGACAGTTTCGCCGCCTGCGACAGGGTTGAAATCGATCTCCTCAGAAGGAACATGCAATGAAAAAAGTCAGGAAGGCAGTCATACCGGTGGCGGGGCTCGGAACGCGGTTCCTGCCGGCGACCAAGTCCATGCCGAAGGAAATGCTGCCGGTGGTCGACAGGCCTGTCGTGCAATATGCGGTTGACGAGGCGTTCGAGGCCGGCATCGAGCACATCGTCTTCGTCACCGGCCGCAACAAGGCGGTGATCGAGGACTATTTCGACCTGCATCCTGAACTGATCGGAACCCTGGAGCAGAGCGGCAAGAAGGCGCAACTCGAATCGCTTGAAAGCCTGCTTCCCGTCGCCGGCGCGACGAGCTTCATCCGTCAGCAGTCGCCGCAAGGCCTCGGCCATGCCGTCTGGTGCGCGCGCGAAGTCATCGGTGACGAGCCCTTCGCGTTGCTGTTGCCGGACATGGTATCCTTTGGCGGGCGCGGCTGTCTCGCCGAAGTCGCCGATCTTTATGCGCAGACTGGCGCAAACGTTATTGCCGTCGAGCGTTGCGACCCGACCGAGACCAGCAAATACGGCATTGTCGGGCGCGGCGCGGATGTCAGTACGGGCTTCGAGGTGACGGCCATGGTCGAAAAGCCGGCTCCTGCCAACGCGCCGTCGAACTTCTACATCAACGGCCGCTACATCCTGCAGCCCGAGATATTCTCGTTGCTGGCCAGCCAGCAGCGCGGCGCCGGCAACGAGATACAACTGACCGACGCAATGGTGCGTCTCGCACAGACCCAGGCCTTCTTCGCCCAGCCTTTCGACGGCCGCATGTTCGACTGCGGTTCGAAGGAGGGCTTCATTCAGGCCAATGTCGCTTTCGCGCTGGCGCGGGAGGACATGAAGGGCCCGATCTTCGAGATGCTGCAGGAATTCGTCCGGTCGCATCAGCGTCGGGAAGAAGCCGCATAATGTCCATTTTTTCGAGGCATTGTGGGTGCGGCTGATGACGCAGGACAGGCCGTTGCGCCGCGCGTAACGCGCACTGTCCGGCGCAAGGTTTGCACCCTATGTCCCGACCTTCGAGGCGGTAGCGCCTGCAAACTAGAATTGGACCGAAGATGAACTATGCCAATTTTCCTGTCGACAAGAGGACGCCATTGCCGGCTTCTAATGCGGCAAACGCCGAAGACTTCATCGACATCGAGCGCCTGCTTGGCATGGCCGCGCGGCAGGCGAAAGTGGTTGCCGCCTGCGCCGTCATCGGTCTCTTTCTCGGCGTGCTCTATTTGCAGACGACGCCTCCTACCTATGTGGCGACGAGCAGCGTGCTGATCGACGAAGGATTGAACAAGGTCGTCGACGACATTTCGGCGGCGTCGGTCAGCATGCAGACCGACTCCGCCGTTCTGAGCCAGATCGAAATACTACAGTCGGCCAGGCTGGCTGGGGTGGTCGTCGACAAGCTGAAGCTCGATCAGAACGACGCTTTCATGAACCCTCCGACATCGGCCCTGTCGAAGGTTGCTGGCTTTGTGCGCGGTATCGTCCAGTCTGTCCGCCCCAAGCGCGCCGCTAGCACAACCGATGTCACTCAGCTTGATGCTGCGACGCGTGACGCGATCACCGCATCCTCATCGCCCCGTGACTACGCAATCTTCAAACTGCAGACCCAACTCGATGCCGAGCGGATCGGCCGGAGCTTTGTGATCAGCATCTCCTTTCAGGCGACCGATCCGGCGCTTGCGACCGCCATCACCAAGGCCTATGCCGATGCCTATCTAGCCGATCAACTTGATGCCAGCTTCGACGCGACCGAGCGGGCGGCGGTCTGGCTGCAAGGCCGGCTGACCGAGCTTCGTGAGAGCTCCCAGGCGGCTGCACTGGCGGTCGAAAAGTTCAGGGCCGAACACGGATTGGCCGTCAATGACGGCCAGCTGATCAGCGACAAGCAATTGTCCGATCTCAACACCCAGCTGATCGTCGCGCAGGCCGATACCGCACGTGCCGGCGCCCGCTATCAGCAGTACAAGTCGATCGTCGAAAGCGGGTCGGACAATGCGTTCAAGGACGCTGCGATATCGAACGACCAACCGAGCAGCTCGGTCATCACGACGCTGAAGAACCGCTATCTCACCGTATCCAAGCGGCAGCAGGATGTCGAAGCCAATTTCGGCCCGCAACATCCGCAGGCCGTCGCGCTCGCCAAGGAGAAGGCCGACATATCGGCGCAGATTTTCGGCGAGCTGAAGCAACTGACCGAAAGCTACCGCAACGAATACGAGGTCGCTCTGGCGCGCGAAACCGCGCTCCGCGCAAATGTCGCCTTGGCGGCTGGCAAGAGCTCCATCGACAATCAGTCGCAGGTCAAGCTGCGTGAGCTGGACCAAAAGGCGACGGCGCTGTCGACGCTCTACCAGACGTTCCTGAACCGCTATGAGGAGGCCGCCCAGCAGCAATCCTTCCCGGTCGGCAAGATCCGGGTCATCTCGGACGCGACGATGCCGCAGTCGGCCGCAACCCCGCGCACAGCCATCGTGCTGGGGCTTTCGCTGGCGCTTGGCATGATGCTGGGGGCAGGGGTTGGTGGCCTGAATGAATTCAGGGAACGCTTCTTCAGGACCGGCGAGGATGTCCGCGACCGTGTGGGCCTCAAATTCCTCGGCTACCTGCCGGTCATCGGCAAGGCTGGCAAGGATGACCAGCGCAATGGCGGTCAGCCTGACGTCAAAGTCGTTGAATCCAAGTCCGCCAAGTCCTCCAAATCCCAGCCCTCCAAAACATTGTCGGCAGCCGAAAAACGTGCGCGGATGCGGGTAACCGTCGATGCCCCGGCATCGATGTTCTCCGAGACGCTGCGCAACGCCAAGATCGCCTTCGACGTCGTGATGGAGGGCCAGGGCAGCCGGGTCATCGGCGTGGTCTCGGTGCTTCCCGGCGAGGGCAAGTCGACGGTGGCGGCCAATCTTGCCGGGCTGCTTGCCGTCAACGGATCGAAAACGCTGCTGATCGATGGCGACCTGCGCAATCCCGGCCTCAGCCGCAGCCTCGGTATGGAGGCCGAGCAGGGCCTGATGGAAGCTGTGGTGAGCGGGCAGACATGGCAGTCGGTCGGCAAGATCGACCGGCAGACCAAGCTGGCTATCATCCCGGCCGTCCTGCGTGGCCAGTTTTCGCATACCAGCGAGCTTCTGTCTTCAGCCGGCATGCGGCGTTTCATCGATAACGCCAAGGAAACCTTCGAATACATCATCGTCGATTTGCCGCCGCTCGGGCCTGTCGTCGACGCCAAGGCCTTCGCTCCGCTTGTCGACGGCTTCGTGCTGGTCACCGAGTGGGGACGCACGCCGCGTGCGATGGTGCAATCCATGCTCAGCTCGGAGCCCTACATCGCCAAGAAGATCATTGGCGCGGTGCTGAACAAGGTCGAACTGAAGAAGCTGGCCAAATATGGCGCGATCGGCGGCTCGGAAAAATTCTTCGACAAATATTCGAGCTACTATCTGGAAAAATCGGAAGCGCGCACCAGGGCAGCCGCCTGAGCGACGACATCGCGCTCAGGAAAATATCAACCTGGCGCGGTTGTCGACGATCCTGAGGGCGGTCAGCTGGCCGGTTTGGAAGGCGCCGGTGTCTATGCCAAGCCGGCGTCCCTCGAGCTTCGGAGTGTCGACCGGCGTATGTCCGTGCACGACATAGCGGTCGAGAAGATGCGCAGCGTCGAAGAAGTCCGAACGGATATTCAGCAGGTCGTCCTCGTCCTGCGCGGCCAGCTCGATGCCGGGCCTGATGCCGGCATGGACGAACACGAATTTCGCCGAACAGACCATGACCGGCAGCGCGCGCATGAAGCTAATGTGGTCGGCTGGAATGACTTCCCGAATGCGCTTGTCGACCTCCTCGCTTGACCCATAGAGATCGGCCATGCGCGACGGGTCGACGCCGTAGGAAAACAGCGTTTGCAGGCCGCCTATTGCCAGCCACGACTCTCTCGAAATGATCCCGTCGAGATAGTTCAGCATCACGACTTCGTGGTTACCGGCAAGGCAGATGCGCTGGAAGCCTTGGAGTGGCGGCGCCAGCAGATGATCGAGCACGCGCGCCGACTGGGGGCCACGATCGACGTAGTCGCCAAGCATGATGATGAGCTTGCGCCCTTCGAAGGGCGCCGAATCGAGCAGGATCTTCTGCTCCAGGGCGCGGAGTTCCTTGTAGCAGCCATGCACGTCGCCGATCGCATAGACGACTGCGCCCCGCATATCGATCTCCAACCGCTGGCGTGCCGCGGCCTGGGGCTTTCTCGATCGCTGGAACAGGGTCACGTATGGCATCTCGCATGGCTGTGGGTGCGTCTCGATTCCGAAACAACATGACGACACCGCGCGTGGATACCACGTCCGGCGCCGGTCGTTCCATACCGGAGCTTCGGACGCAACTCGGCTTCGGCGCCCCTTACAGGCCGATGCCGCGCCGGTTCAGCGCGGCGGTGATCTCGTCGAGGATGGCCGGGTCGTCGATCGTTGCCGGCATGGCCCATTCCTCCTTGTCGGCGATCTTCTGCATGGTGCCGCGCAGGATCTTGCCGGAGCGCGTCTTCGGCAGGCGCTTGATCGTCACCACCGTCTTGAAGGCAGCGACCGGGCCGATCCGTTCGCGCACCAGGGTGACAACCTCATTTTCGATGATGCCGGCGTCGCGGTCGACGCCGGCATTCAGCACGACGAAGCCGAGTGGAACCTGGCCTTTCATAGCATCGGCAATACCGACGACGGCGCATTCGGCGACGTCGGGATGCGCGGCCAGAACCTCCTCCATGGCGCCGGTCGATAGCCGGTGGCCGGCGACATTGATGATGTCGTCGGTGCGAGCCATGACATAGAGATAGCCATCCTCGTCCATCATGCCGGCATCCGCGGTTTTGTAGAAGCCGGGGAACTCGTCGAGATAGGCTTGGCGAAACCGCTCGTCGGCATTCCACAGCGTCGGCAGGCAGCCGGGGGGCAACGGCAATCTCACCACGACATTGCCAAGCGTACCACGCTTGACCTCATGCCCGGCATCGTCGAGCACGCGGATGTCATAACCGGGCATCGGCACGCCGGGCGAGCCGTATTTGACCGGCAGCAGGCCCAGTCCGGCGGGGTTGATGGTCATCGGCGAGCCGGTCTCGGTCTGCCACCAATGGTCGATCACCGGCACGGTCAATTTCTGCTCCGCCCATTTGATGGTTTCCGGATCGGCGCGCTCGCCGGCGAGGAACAGCGTCCGGAATTTGGACAGGTCGTATTTCGGGACGAATTCGCCCTTCGGGTCCTGTCCTTTGATGGCGCGAAAGGCGGTTGGCGCGGTGAACAGCGCGACGACGCCATGCTCGGCGATCACACGCCAATAGGTGCCGGCATCGGGCGTGCCGACCGGCTTGCCCTCGAACAGGATCGTTGTGCAGCCATGCAGCAGCGGGCCGTAGACGATATAGGAATGGCCGACCACCCAGCCGACATCGGAAGCCGCCCAGAACACTTCGCCCGGTTTGACGCCGAACTCGTTTTCCATCGACCATTTCAGCGCGACCATATGGCCGCCATTGTCACGCACGATTCCCTTCGGCTGGCCGGTCGTGCCCGACGTGTAGATGATGTAGAGCGGATCGGTGGCAAGCACCGGAACACAGTCGACATTGGCACCCGCGGCCCGCTCGCGCGCCACGGCGTCGGCATAGTCGATATCGTGGTTTTCCCTGAGTTCGCAGCGCAGTTGGTCGCGCTGCAGGATAAGGCAGCTTTCCGGCTTGTGCCGCGACATCTCGATCGCCTTGTCGAGCAGCGGCTTATAGGCAACGACGCGCCCTGGCTCCAGGCCGCAGGAAGCGGAGATGATCAGCTTCGGCTTGGCGTCGTCAATGCGGGTGGCGAGCTCATGCGAGGCAAAGCCGCCGAAGACCACCGAATGCACGGCGCCGATCCGCGCGCAGGCGAGCATGGCGAAGGCTGCTTCCGGCACCATCGGCATGTAGATGATGACGCGATCACCCTTTTGAATGCCGCGATTCTTGAGCACCGAGGTCAGTGCGACCACCTCGCGCTTCAACTCGGCATAGGTGAATTTCCTGATTGTGCCCGAAATCGCGCTGTCATGAATAAGCGCGATTTGGTCGGCGCGGCCGCCCGCCACATGGCGATCGACGGCATTGAAGCAGGTATTGCACGAGGCGCCATTGAACCACCGGCCATAGACGCCGGCATTGGCGTCGAACACGGTCTCGAAGGGCGAGAACCAGTTGATTGCGCCGGCAGCATCAGCCCAGAATTTTTCCCGGTCGCGTTTCCAGCCGTCGTAGACCTCATGGTAGCGTGACGCCATCCAGCTTTCTCCCCAGGAATGTTTGCTGTCCTTGAAATAGCGTATGCTGGTTTGTGTAACCATGTATTTGTGCGTTTCGTTTGCTGTCGTTCTAACTTGGCCGCAAGTGCGGGTCATGGTGGTCTGGGGGCCGGTATCGTTCGAATTTTCGGCATTAGGGGCAGGGCGCGATGAAATTGCGATATGAGCTTGGGTTTGCCGCGGTTGCGACGCTGGCGGTGGTGCTCGCTTCAGCTGCTCAGGCAGGCGACGCGGCGGCAAGGCGCATCATCGGCTTTTCGCCAGACGGCAACTACTTCGCCTTCGAACAGTACGGCACGCTCGATGCCGGTGCTTCGGATTCGGGCTGGTCGGAGATCGACATCATCGACACGCGGACCGATGAGTTCGTCGGGCGGCAAGCCGATCGTCATCGCCGACGAGACGGAGGATTCGACATTGACGCTTGCGCAGGCGAGGGCACAGGCCGCCGAACTGGCGGCGCCCTTGCTGGCCAAATATGCCATCGCGCCGCGCGGCGAGCGGACTGCCTTGGACAGGTTCACCTTTCCCGACGACATGGTCGCCTACAATGACATTGCGCGCCTCGAGCAGGTTTCGCAAAAATGGCTTTCGCCGGCCTATGACGAACTTGGCACCATCCAGCTCGAGCAGATCCGTGCCGACAGCACGGCGGATTGTTCAGCGAGTTTCGACGCGACGCTGCAAGGCGAAACGACCGGCAAGGCGCTCGGCTTTCGCCTGACGCTGCAGGGTCAGGACGGCAAGCCGATCAAGCTGCTGCATGAGGACAAGGCGGTGCCCGGTTCGAGGAATTGCCCGACTTCCTACAGCCTGTCGGAATCTTACGCATTCACCCCGGATGGAAAACCGGGCGTGCTTGCGGTGCTCGTGCAGCGCTTCAGCCAGGGATTTGAAGGGCGCGACCGCCGTTTCATCGCCGTGACTGGCCAGGCGCACTGAGGCAACGCGCTGAGACGTAGTCCGCTACCCGAGTTTGTTGTCCCTAAAGCGGGAGGGCAGCGAGCATAAGTCCGACCCCGCCGACGATCAGCAAGGCGGCTGCCAGCACCTTTCCATGGCGCTCGAAACCCGTCGGCGCCCGATCCCAATTGTAACGCATGCTCGAACTCCCCAAACCCGCAGATTCTTTATCTTACGCAGGGTGAGGAGGGCAACCTGTCTGGCGATGCGCGGCGTTGCCGATACCGGTCTTGTCACCGACTATTTCTGGGGCATTCTCCGCCGCTACATGCCCCAGCGCAGCGCGGCCGTATGTACCGGTGCATCCCACCAAACAGCCGCCTCGTCGTCGAGCATGCTCAGCGTGATCGAACAGCCGGCCATATCGAGCGAGGTCACATAGGACCCGACCAGCGACCGGATCACCGTCACGCCGTGCTTCTCGAAGATTTTGCGGGCGCTGTTGTACATCAGATAAAGTTCCATCAACGGTGTGCCGCCAAAGCCGTTGACGAAGAGTAGCGCCTGGCCTCTGGCACCGTCGCCCAGGTCACCCAGGATTGCGGTACAGATCTCCTCGGCGATAGCATCGGCGCTTTTCAATGTGTCGCGCCGCCTCCCAGGCTCGCCGTGGATGCCGACCCCGAACTCCATCTCGCCGTCGCCGATATCGAAGGTCGGCTTGCCCGCCGCCGGCACGGTGCAACTGGTCAGCGCCACGCCCATCGAGCGCGTCGCGCCGTTGACGCGCTCGCCGAGCGCCTTCAACGGCTCCAGTGCCATGCCTTGTTCGGCCGCCGCGCCGACGATTTTCTCGACCACCAGCGTGCCGGCGACGCCGCGCCGGCCGGTGGTGTAGGACGAGTTTTCGACCGCAACGTCGTCATTGGTCACGATTTGCATCACGCCTTCCGACATTTCAGCGGCCATGTCGAAATTCATCACGTCGCCCTCGTAGTTCTTGACGATGAACAGGCAGCCGGCGCCCGTATTGACGACTTCGGCCGCCGCCATCATCTGGTCAGGCGTTGGCGAGGTGAATACCTGGCCGGGGCAGGCCGCATCCAGCATGCCGTGCCCGACGAACCCGCCATGTAGCGGCTCGTGACCCGAGCCGCCGCCGGAGATCAGCGCCACCTTGCCCGGTGTGAGCAGCTTGCGGCGGACAAATCTGTGTTCCGCGCCAAGCGCCAGGATATCGGCATGCGCGGCAACGAAGCCGTCGAGGCTCTCGGTCAGCACCGTATCGACCGAATTCAAAAATTTCTTCATGGCCGTCCTCCCGAAATAGCCCAGCGTCAGCTGCCCTTGCCGGCAATGCTGGTGATCTTCTGGATGAAATCGTTGACCGCCCGGTCGAGCGCCGCGTTCTGCTTGTCGTCGCCGAAATCGGGAACGATCAGCGAGACATGGCGTGTCTTGCGCAAGCCTGCGGCCAGCGACATCTTTCCCGGATGCGCCCGATGGTAGGCCTCAAGGAAATGATCGCGTTCGGCCGGGCTGAAATGGCAGACGGAGAAGATAGCCGGCAAATGCTTCGACGGGATCGGCGTCGAATAGGCCGGGCTGGAAATCTGCGTGACGAAGCTGCGATGCTTGCCCAGCGCATCGGCGAGGCGCTGGCGCATGCCGGACGGGCGCTGGTCGATCACCTGCGACAGGATCGTCTTGTAGGCGCGGATCGCCTCTTCGGGGCCGGATTGCGACGCCTTGTCTGCCATACCGGGGCCTAGATCGAAACGTCCGCGATGGCCGCCTTGGCCATCGCGAGTTGGGCGGGAGCGACGGAGAGGTCACGCAGGCCGGTTTCGAGCAGCGCCGGGATCGAGGCGGGGTCGCCGCCGGCATCGCCACACAGGCTGACCGGGATATTATGCTCGCGGCCGAAGGCGGCAACCGAGGCGATCAGCCGGAGCACGGCCGGATGCCTGACGGAATTCAAATGTGCGACCGACGCATTGTCGCGCGCGGCGGCCATCACGTATTGGGTCAAATCATTCGAACCGATCGAGAAGAAAGCGGCCTTGGCGAATGCCTCCGGTGCGATGGCCACCGACGGCACCTCGACCATGATGCCAAGCGGCGGCATTTTGTGCGCGATGCCGCGCGCCAAAAGGTCAGCCTGCTCCTCAGCGAACAGCGCGGTGGCGTGTTCATACTCTTCCGGAACGGCGATCATCGGGAACATCACCTTCAGATTGCCGTGCATGGCGGCACGTAGCAAGGCGCGGATCTGCACACCAAAGACCTCCGGACGCATCAGCGACAGCCTGATCCCGCGCAGGCCAAGGAATGGATTACCTTCCTCGACGGTCAGGCCCGGCACAGGTTTATCGCCGCCCGCATCGACAGTACGGATCGTCACCGGCCTGTCGCCTGCCCATTCCAGCACTCTACGGTAGGCGCGATATTGCGTCTCCTCGTCCGGCAGCGTCTTGCCGAACAGGAATTCGGTCCGCATCAGCCCGACACCGTCGCACGCCGCAGCATCGATGCGGTCGACATCGGACGGATCGGCAATATTCACCTGCACGTGGACCGCTATGCCGGTCTTCGTTGCTGCCGGCCTTGTCAAATAGGCTGCCGCTTTGTCGCGATGCGCCGCGAAAGACGACGACGATCGCCGGAATGCGTCGATCTCCACTTTCGAAGGCGCCAACACGATGCCGCCATGTTCGGCATCGAGCAGTGCGATTCCGGCAAGGTGAGCCGGCGAAGCACCGGGCCCGGCTACCCCACGCGCTACGAGCCCCAACCCCACCACCATTGGCACGCCGCGTGAGCGTGCCAGCATTGCGACATGACTTGCGGCACTTCCGGCCGCAAGTGCTATGCCGCCGCCGGCACTCCAGTCGGTTTCGAGGAAGCGCGTCGGTGCGATATCCTCGCCGTAGAAGATCGCACCTGCCGGCGCGGCAATGTCGCCGCCCCCGGCAAGCGCGCGTAGCACCTGGTCGCGTATGTCGCGCATGTCGGCCGCGCGCGCCCGGAAATAGTCCTGCTCGGATGTTTCATAGCCGGCTATCTCGGCGTCGAGCGCTTTTCGCCAAGCCACATCAGCAGCCATGCCCTCGGCAATTCGCTCAAAGGCCGGGCCGGTCAGCGCGTCGTCCTCCAGCATGGCGAGCTGGAATTCGAGGATACCGGCCGCCTCGCTGTCGCTGGTTTCCATCAATGTCGCGAGCCGGCCTGCGGCAATGGAGATGGCGGCCTCAAGCGCCGCCTTCTCGTCCGCGGCAGTCGCCTTGCGGACATAACGCACAGCAGCCTGGTCCAGATTGAACAGCGGCCCCTCGGCATAGCCGGCCGATGCCGAAATGCCCTGCAGCCTAAGCGGTTCGGGCATGGTCCTTGCCTTCGTCGAAATCGCGCCGCACCAGCTCGACCAGTGCGCCGACCGCCTCGCCGGCGCCGTCCCCTTTGGCTCTGATATGCAGGACAGTGCCTTTCGGCGCTTTCGCCGCCATCACCTTGACGATGCTCTTGGCGTCGAACCATGGCCCGTTGGCGGCGAGCGCAATCTCGACGTCGGCCGAAAACGTCTTGGCAAGCTTGGTGAACTTCACCGAAGGACGCGCATGCAGTCCCACCTCATGGGTGATCAGGACGCTGGCTTCGGCTGCTGCGGACATGCTTGTCAAAATTCCCGTTCGTTCACGACGGCGACAATTCGTGCGCCGTCGCCACCACTTCCCTGAGCGAGGCGCCGCCGGAAGCCTCGGTCGCCGCCATCACCGCGCCTTCGACGATCGGCGCATTGCAGACGATGATCTTCTGGGCGCGTGGTTCGCCGATCATCTCGACCGCCATCTCGCTATTGGTCTCGGCACCGCCGAGATCGACGAGGATCGCGACCCCCGCCTCCGACCAGGCCTTGTCGATGGCGCCCATGATCGCCTCGACATTGGTTCCCAGCCCGCCATGGCCGTTTCCGCCGCACCATGCAAGCGGCACTTCGTTGCCGACCATCTGCCGCACCATGTCGGCGGTGCCTTCGGCGACCAGCGGCGAATGCGATACGATGACGATGCCGACATTGCTCATGCGCGCCTCTCGATTGCCTCGGCTACGGCCCGCACCAGAAGCGCAGTCGAGCGTGCGCCGGCATCCATATGACCGATCGAACGGTCGCCAAGGAATGAGGCGCGTCCACGCAGCGCCTTCATCGGCACGGTCGCGTCGGCCGCGTTGTCGGCGATCTCGACGATGTCCGCTGCCGTCTTTCCCTGCAGCAGGGCCTCATGCACCGGCTGCAGCACGTCGAGCATGGTTTTTTGCCCGGCCTGCGACTTGCCTCTGGCGGCAACCGCTTCGATCGCCTTGCCGAAGGCCGCCGCCAGGTCGGCGCGACCCGGCGCGGCGGAAATCTCCTTGCCGAGCGCCATGAACAGCGTGCCGAACAAGGGACCGGAGGCTCCGCCGACGGTCATCACCAGTTTGGTGCCGATCGCCTTCAGCGCCTCGGGCAACGGCTTTGCCGCAACCGCGCCGGCCTCGGCCCGCACTGCCTCGAAGCCGCGTTTCATGTTGAGCCCATGGTCGCCGTCGCCGATGGCCTGGTCGAGACTGGTCAGCTCTTCGGCATGTGCGGCGATCGTGTTTGCCGCCGCCTCGATCAGCCTGAAAATATCCGCTGCCGCCATATCACCCATGCTCCTGGCCCCTGCGCTGCCGGCAGTACGAGAAAATTGCATATCCGGCAATTGAAGCATTCTTTTCCCCAGTCAAGCGGGTTCGAGCAACGCAGCGAGGGCAGTGAAGACCTCGGCGACGGCAAAGGCGCCGGGGTCGACCACGCCGTCGAGCTGGCTGCCAATATAGGCGGACCGCCCGGCCTTGGCCTTACGCATGGCAGCGGTGGCCTCGGCTCCGCGTTGCGCCGCGACCGCCGCATCTTCCAGACTCCCCCTATCCAGCGCCCTCAAGGCGGGTTCCAGGGCATCGATCATCGTGCGATCGCCGACCCTCGCTCCACCATAGAAGGACATCCGATCGAGGCCGGCGAGAAGCGCCTTGGGAAGCGTTTCGCCAGATTCCAGCGCCTGCGCGGCGGCGGTGAAGAAGATCGACAACAGCACGCCGCTAGAGCCGCCCATGCTGGCGCTCAGGATGTCGCCGACGACGGCGAGCGTTGCGGCAGGGTCAGCGAGCGGCAGTGTCGCAATGCGGCCAAGCACGCTGCGCGCACCGGCCGCCACAGTCGATCCGGTGTCACCGTCTCCCGCCTTGGCATCCAGTCCGTTCAACGCGCCTTCAAGCGAGATCAGCCGTTCGCAGACCGCGACAACCAACCGGTCGGTGCGTGCGTCCTGGCTGGCTTTCGACGCGTTGTTCGGGCCGGCGGCTTTGGCCATCGGCACGACGCTGGCTTGGCGAACGGCTCTTGCCGGCAGCCAGGCGTGGGGGCCTACCGGCGCCCGCAACGCCGCTTCGCGCGACGCATCGAGCCGGATCAGCGACAGGGAAAAGCCGTTCATGTTGAGCGCGGTCATAAGCTGCCCGGGCCCGATTGTCAGCGTCACCTTTTGCGCCAGCGGTGAAGCCAGTACCGCATTGGCGACAAGCAACATTTCCAGCGGTGGCACCGAACCGAGATTATTGATCAGCAAGGCGTAGTGGCTGACCGGATCAAGCCGCGCGGCAAGGCGCTCCGACATGATCGCAACCAGCCTTTCGGCACTTTGCACCGCAATCCGCTCAACGCCCGGTTCGCCATGGATGCCGAGGCCGAGTTCGGCATCGTCCGCCCCGAATCTTTCTTCATGGCTCTGGCCGGGGATCGAGCAGGATGACAGCGATATGCCGAGCGAAACGATATCCGCCGCCACTGCCCGCGCCGCCCCGGCAATCGCCGCCAGGTCAATGCCGGCTTCCGACTGGTGGCCGGCGATCTTGTGCACGAACAAGGTGCCGGCCAGGCCACGCGGCTGGGCAATGTCCGGCAGGGCGATATCGTCGGCGACAATCACCATCTCGACCCGGAAGCCTTCGGCGCGCGCCTTCTCGGCTGCCAGGCCGAAGTTGAGGCGATCGCCGGTATAGTTGTTGACGATCAGCAGACACCCGGCGGGACCGGTCACCGCGCGGATGGCGGCCAATACCGCTTCCACGCTCGGCGAAGCAAAGATCTCGCCCGAAACCGCCGCCGTCAGCATGCCAATGCCAACAAAGCCGGCATGGGCAGGTTCGTGCCCGGCCCCGCCGCCGGAAATGACCGCAACCTTGGTCTTATCCCAGTCCGCGCGGAGAATGACCTTGATCTCGGGATAGCCGTCGAGGCGAGCGAGATCGCCGGCGCCGGTAGTATCGAGGAAGCCGTCCAGGGCCTCAGTTACGATCGTATCCCTGCGATTGAAAAAATGCTTCATCGAATTGGTCCAGTCCGGTGCCCGAAATTGCCGGTTGAAAGGTGCCAGGAAAACACTCGCGCAGCGCTCACATCAGCCGTCGCCCATCGGGGCCGAAATACAGCGGCGAGCGATAGCGGATCATGATCTTGTCGCCCTGAGCCAGGTCGGTGTCGGGGTCGGTTAGCGTCACCAGCTTCCTGGTCCCCACCGTCACATGCAGATGGTTCTGGTCGCCGAGATGCTCGACCCAATCGACGACGCCGTCGGCATGGCCGTTCGCCGCCTTCTCGATCGAAAGATGTTCGGTGCGAGCACCGATCGTCTTTGTTCCCGCCGGCGCGCCGCCATCCGGCAGCAGTCCGACCGGCAACAAATTGATTGCCGGTTGGCCGAGCCGTGCGGCGACGTGTAGGTTTGCCGGCTCAGAATAGATCGCGCGCGGGGAACCGATCTGCACCAGCACGCCGTCGGCGAGAATGCCGATGCGGTCGGCCATGGTCATCGCTTCGATCTGGTCGTGCGTGACGTAGAGCATTGTGGCGCCGAGTTCCGCCTGGATGCGCTTCAGCTCTAGCCTGAGATCGGCGCGCAGCTTGGCGTCGAGCGACGACAGCGGCTCGTCCATCAGGTAGATCGACGGCTTGCGCACCAAGGCGCGGCCGATGGCGACGCGCTGCATCTCGCCGCCAGAGAGTTTGGTCGAGCGATTATTCAGCTTGTGGTGGATGCGCACCATCTTGGCCACGTCCTCGACGCGGCGGCGGATCTGATCCTCCGGCATTTTCCGTGCTGGCGAGCGCAGCGGAAAGGCGAGGTTGTCGTAAACCGACAGATGCGGATAGAGCGAATATTGCTGAAATACGAAAGCGGTGTCGCGCTCGGCCGGCGACAGCGTCGTCGTGTCGTGGCCGGCAATATGGATCGAGCCCGCTTCCGGACGCTCCAACCCGGCGATCAGCCTGAGCGTCGTCGTCTTGCCGGCGCCGGTCGGCCCGAGCAGCACGACGAATTCCCCGTCGGCGATATGCAGGTCGAGATTGTCGACGGCGACATGCTCGCCAAAAGCCTTGGTCACGCTTTTGATGTGAACGTCAGCCATGATGTGCTCTCCCCTGGGAGGCCGAGTCATGGATTTCGGTGCGCACCGCACGCCCGGATCCTTTTGCGAACAGCGACAGCCGCGCGCTGCTCAGCGCCAGGCCCACATGATCGCCCGGATTGAGCCGGATTTCGGCCGGCACCCTGGCCTTGATGATGCCGTCCGCTGTCTCCACCGCGACGATCTGAGTGGTGCCGAGATATTCCGTGCCGTAAATAGCACCGCGCAGCTTCGAAGCGTCATCGAAGCGGATGTGCTCCGGTCGGATGCCAAGCGCCATCTCGGCCGGCGCGACGTCCTCGCGGATCTCCGGCACGGCCACCTTCGCGCCTTGCACAACAATTTCCCTGGCGCCCTTTGAAAGCCCGCCGCCGAAGCCGAGGAAATTCATCGGCGGCGAGCCGATGAAGTCGGCGACGAACATCGTCGCCGGCCGGTCGTAGATCTCGCGCGGCGTGCCGAACTGCTCGATGACGCCGTGGTTCATCACCGCGATCTTGTCGGCCATCGACATCGCTTCCATCTGGTCATGCGTGACATAGACGGTGGTGGCGTGAATGCGGTTGTGCAGTTCTCGCAATTCATGGACCATCAGGTCGCGGAATTCGGTGTCGAGCGTGCCGAGCGGCTCATCCATCAGGAAGCATTTTGGCCGCCGTACGATGGCGCGGCCGAGCGCCACGCGCTGGCGATCGCCGCCGGCAAGCCCGGAGACCGATTTGTTGAGCAGATGGTCGATCCGCAAAAGCTTCGCCGTCTCCTCCACTCGGCTCCGGATTTCAGCGCCTGGCACGCCTTGCGCCAGCAGTGGAAAGCCGATGTTCTTCCGCACATTCATGTGCGGATAGAGCGCGAACAGCTGGAAGACGAAGGCGATGTCGCGCTCGCGGGCACGCCGCATGGTGACGTCCTCGCCGCCAAGCAGGATCTTGCCGCCGGTTGGCAGTTCGAGCCCGGCGATCATGCGCAACGTCGTCGTCTTGCCGCAGCCGGACGGCCCCAGCATGACGAAGAATTCGCCGTCCTCGACGACGAAGTTGGAATCTTGCACGGCGACGAAATCGCCGAATGCCTTCCTCAGATGTTCGACCCTGATCTCGGCCATCGTCTACTCCGGAAATTTCGAGACGATGATGAACATCGCCGTGCCCGCAAGCATGGTGATGAAGGAATAGGTGTAGAGCACCAGTGCGAAGGGCTGGAACAGCATCAGGAAGCCGATGGCGATGATCGCGGTGGCGACGTTTTCCATCAGCCCGCGCCTGGCCCAGACGGGCCAGCGCGATTTGCGTTTTGCGGTCATGCTCATTTACGCACCGCGCCAAAGGTGATGCCGCGCAGCAATTGCTTGCGAAGCAGGATGGTGAAGACCAGGATCGGCACCAGAAAGATCGTCGTGCCGGCCGCGACCGCCGGCCAGTCCTGACCGCCTTCGCCGATGATGGTCGGAATGAAGGGCGGCGCGGTCTGCGCCGTGCCCGAGGTCAGCAGCGCAGCGAAGGCATATTCGTTCCAGGCAAAGATCAGGCAGAAGATGGCGGTTGCGGCAATACCGGTGGTCGCCTGCGGCAGCACCGTGCGCCAGAACGCCTGCAGCCTGGTGTAGCCGTCGATCATCGCCGCTTCTTCATATTCGCGCGGGATCTCGTCGATGAAGCCTTTCAGCAGCCACACCGCCAAGGACACGTTGACCGCCGTATAAAGCAGGATCATGCCGAGAGCCGTGTCCGACAGGCCAAGCTCCCGGTACATCAGGTAGATCGGGATGGCGACCGCGATCGGCGGCATCATCCGCGTCGACAGGATGAAGAACAGAAGGTCGTCGGCGAGCGGCACCTTGAAGCGCGAAAAACCATAGGCCGACAGCGTGCCGAGGAAAACCGCGCAAAACGTCGAGCCGAACGCGATAATCAGCGAATTGACGAAGCGCGGCATGAAGTTGGACGGGCCGGCGATCACCATATTGCGCTTGCGCACCGTCTCGTCGCACAGGCCCGTCGCCGGTCCCAGCGAGTTGATGTATTCCGGTGTTTGCCGAGTCCGGGTCGAGAACAAATTGCAGTAGCCCTCGAGGCTGGGCTGGAACAGGATCTTCGGCGGATAGGCGATCGAATCCGGCGGCGTCTTGAAGCTGGTGGCGAAGATCCACAGCAGCGGCACGATCGAGATCAGCGCGTAGGCGACGATGATGGCGCCGGCGACGCGCTTCGACGTGGCCGACGGCGCGACAACGGAATGGGCTGACGTCAGGCTCATCTCTGCTTCACCTTGTTGAGCGCCTTGACGTAGATGTTTGCGAGGCCAAACACTGCGACGAACAGGATGATGGCGAAAGCCGAGGAATAGCCCGTCCGCCAGCTTTCGAAGGCCTGCCGCTTCAGCGTGATCGAGGCCACTTCGGTGGTCGATCCCGGCCCGCCGCCGGTGAGCAAATTGACCATGTCGAACATCTTGAAGTTCTCGATGCCGCGAAACAGCACCGCCAGCATGATGAAGGGCAGCGCCATCGGCAGCGTGATCGACCAGAACTGCCGCCAGTTGGAGGCGCGGTCGACCTCGGCCGCTTCGTAGATGTATTCGGGGATCGAGCGCAGGCCGGCGAGGCAGATCAGCATTACGTAAGGCGTCCACATCCAGGTGTCGACGATGATGATCGACCATGGCGCCAGTGACACGTTGGAGAGCATGCTGATCTCGGTTGCCGGAATGCCGGTGACGAACGAAACGGCGTAGGCGAACAGCCCGATCTGCGGCTCGTAGAGAAAGCGCCAGAAATTGCCGACCACCGCCGGCGATAGCATCATCGGCACCAGGATGATGGTCGTCCAGAAGGCGTGGCCGCGGAACTTGCGGTCGATCAGCCAGGCCAGAGTGAAGCCGATCAGCGTCTGCAGCAGGATGGTCCAGAACACGAAATGCGCCGTCGTCTGCATGGCGATCCAGATGTCCTGGTCGGCGAGGATGCGCTTGTAGTTGGCCAGCCCGAGGTTCTTCACAACCTCGTTGGGCCGATTGGCGCGAAAATTGGTGAAGGACAGATAGATTGCCCAGAACAGCGGAAAGATGTTGATAGCTAACAGCAACAGGATCGTCGGCGAGATGAACAGCCAGGCGAGGCCCTTGTCGCTGATGCCCCGGACCTTGCGGGCCAACGGCTCGGGCGTAGCCCGGGCAACGCTGTCCGCCGTCCGATTGAGCATGGTCAGTCCTGCTTCGGTCACTTGGCTCGTCTCTGACAATGGAATTTATCTGAACTGTGTCCCGTGCCAAGTGGCACGGGACGGTTCGGTCATGGGCTCGGGAGGAGCCGGTTACATCTTGCCCCGGCTACATCTTGCCATCGTCCTGGAAGACCTCGGTCCAGTCCTTGACGAGGCCGTCGAGCGCATCCTTGGCCGAGCCTTGCCCGGCAACGACATAGTCGTGGAAGCGCTTCTGCGATGCCTGCAACAGCGGGGCATAGCTCGGCTCGGCCCAGAAGTCCTTCACGATGGCCATCGAGTCGAGGAAGGTCTGCGCATAGGGCTGGCTGGCCGGGAAGGCGGGGTCCTTGACGACCGCGTTGAGGCAGGAATAGCCGCCGAGCGACCACCATTTGGACTGCACGTCCTTGTTGGCGAACCATTTGATGTATTTGAGCGCGGCTTCCTGCTTGTCGGAATAGGAGACCACCGAGATGCCCTGGCCGCCGAGCTGGGCGAACTGGTCCCCGTCCGGACCTTTGGGATTGACGAAATAGCCGATCTTGTCGCCGCCGACATTCTCGTCCTTCTGCAGGCCTGGCCAGGTGAAGGCGAAGTTCATGTGCATCGCCACCTGGCCGGATTTGAAGGCATCAACGCCTTCGCCCATGTAGCTGTTCGAGGCGCCGGGAGGGGTGCAGCAATCGTAGAGGGCTTTGTAGAACTCCAGGCCCTTCACCGATTTATCGGAGTTGACGAAGCCTTCCATCTCGTAGGGTTTTTTCGGGTTTTCGTACTGGAAGCCAAAGCTGTAGAGCACGTCCATGGCGCCCATGGTGATGCCTTCCGAGCCGCGCTCGGTGTAGATCGACGCGCCATAGACGGTCTTGCCGTCGATGTCGCGCTTCTGGAAGAATTCGGCGATCTGCTTCAATTGGTCGAAGGTCGTCGGCGGGCCGAGATCCCAGCCGTACTTTTCCTTGAATTCCTTCCGCAGCTCCGGCTTGGAGAACCAGTCCTTGCGGTAAGTCCAACCGACGACGTCACCCATGGCCGGCAGCGCCCAGTAATTCGGCGAGTTCTTCGGCCATTCCGAATAGCCGACGACGGTCGCCGGCACGAAATCATCCATGCTGATCTTCTCCTTGTCGAAGAAGTCGTTCAGCTTGACGTAATGGCCGTTCTCGGCGGCACCGCCGATCCACTGGCTGTCGCCGATGATGAGGTCGCACAGCTTGCCGTGCGAATTCAGCTCGTTGAGAAAGCGATCGGCATAGTTGGTCCACGGCACGAATTCGAATTTCATGCCGATGCCGGTTTCCTTGGTGAAGTCCTTGGACAATTCCACAAGCGCGTTGGCCGGGTCCCAGGCTGCCCAGCAAAGCGTCAGATCTTCTGCCTGCGCGACATTCGAAACGGCTGTCGACGCAAAGAGTGTCGATGCCAGTCCCAACGCCAATTTCAAGGTCGATTTCATGCCTTCCTCCCATTTGCGAAACACGTCCGGATGACGGTTTCAAGAGCCCGCTAAACCCCTCCTCCGGGGCCCAAACACAACGACGCGGCGGCGCACCGGATGTTTAGTAATTTGTTTAGTGATGCAATTTTTACTAAACAAAGCAAGCGAATTCGTTGCTGCACCGCAGCATGCTGGACAGGAAAGCAACGTGAGAAGTTGCGGCGACCTGTCTAGGTCACCGTCTTGTTGCTGACAGCCACCGGACGGATCACTGGGGCCGGCGGCAGCAGCGCGCGGATATCGGCGAAGGGGAAGACTGGCTCGAAGCGGAAGGCCTCGGCAAACGATCCGGCCGGGCCGTTGCACTGGCCGGCGCGAAAGGCGTTCTGCGTGCGCGCCGCGTCGACGAAACGCTCGGGATCCTGCGACTGGTGCGCCCGGATCGCCTCCGCCTTGAGATCGAAATGCCTGGAGGTGTCGACGTAGTGCGTTGGCGAAAACCCGGTGCCGCCGAACGTGTCGGCATGTAGCACCGGCACCGAGAATGACGCTGCGATGCGCACGCCATCCGACAGCGCGCGGTGGTCGCCATGATAGTCGTTCGGCGCATGCGTTATCACCAGATCCGGCCCTATCTCGCCGATCAGTGCTTTGAGCGCCCCGATCAGCGCGGCATCCGCGACCAGCCCGCCATCGGGAAAGTCAAGGAAGCGCGGCGTCACGCCAAGCAGGCCGGCCGCCGCCATCGCCTCCTTGCGGCGCGTGCGGGCCAGCGCTGACGGATCGCCGTAGCCGCCCCTGGTGCCATCCGTGGCTATGGCAAAAAAGAGTTCTGCGCCTTGCGCGGCATAGGCCGCCATCGTACCGAACATGAAGATCTCGATGTCGTCCGAATGCGCGCCAAGCGCCAATATCTTCACTCTCATCTCTCCCGGAAATGGAAAAACGTGCCTAACGGAATTCTGCTCGCGCTCATCGCCTATGCAAGCTATTCGTGCAGCGACGCCGTTGTCAAAAGCCTGGGCGGGCAGTTCAACGTCTTCGAGATCGGCTTCTTCTCGACATTGTTTGCCGGCTGCTTTCTGCTCTTTGCCAGGCCGGCAGGCGAGCGCTGGCTCGATTTCTGGCGCACCAACCGGCCCTGGGCGGTACAGGCCCGGGCCTGGGCCGGCATCGCCTCGGGCGTGCTCAGCGTCTATGCCTTCACCACCATCCCGCTGGCGGAAGTCTATGCGCTCATCTTTCTGGCGCCGCTGTTCGTCACCATCCTGGCCACGCTGGTCCTCAAGGAGAAGGTCGGCCCGTGGCGGTGGCTGGCGGTGGTCGCCGGCTTTGCCGGGGTCATGCTGGTCGTCAGGCCGGGGTTTCGCGAATTGCATCTTGGTCATCTGGCGGCGTTCATCATCGCCTTCCTGGCCGCCACCAATGTGATCCTGATGCGTTCGCTCGCCGCGCAGGAAAAGCGCACGACGATGCTCGGCGTGCTGATCGGCTACGGCCTGCTCTTCAACGGCGCCGGTGCGGCGGCCACCTCGTTCTCGTTGCCGGATGGCAGGCAATGGGCCTGGCTGGTACTGGCCGGCGCCTTTACCGCCGGCGGCCAGCTGTTGCATCTGCTGGCGGTCAAATACGCACCGGCCAACCGCATCGCGCCGACGCATTACTCGCAGATCGTCTGGGCGGTGGTTCTGGGTGCGCTGTTCTTCAGGGAATATCCGGATTTTCTGTCGCTGGTCGGCTTGGCCGTGGTCGGCGGTTCCGGCCTGCTGACCATGGTGCGCGAGGAGGTGCGGCTCGGCACGGTGCGCTGGAACCCGTTTTCGCGGACCAGGCTTTGAGTCGGCGCCGAGGTTGCGCCGCGACCGCCACCGCTGATATGCGGTTGCTGCCAACTGGCTGCACAGCATAGCACAATGACGACAAAACCCTTGCCGGACCTGGCGGTCTCCGTTGTCTTGCCGGCGCTCAATGAAACGCTGAGCCATGGTAACAGCGCCGTGCTGGTGGCGCCGCCCGGTGCCGGCAAGACGACGCTGGTTCCACTGGCGCTGCTCGACGCTGAATGGCTCGGCGCCGGAAAGATCATCCTGCTCGAGCCGCGCCGCCTCGCCGCCCGCGCTGCCGCCCGCCGCATGGCCGAATTGCTCGGCCAAGAGCCCGGCGAAACCGTCGGCTATGCCATGCGCATGGAAAACCGCAGTTCCGCAAAGACCAGGGTTCTCGTCGTCACCGAAGGTGTGCTGTCCCGCATGATCCTCGACGACCCGGAACTGCCTGGTGTCGCGGCGGTGCTATTCGACGAGTTCCACGAACGCTCGCTCGACGGCGATTTCGGGTTGGCGCTGGCGCTTGACGTGCAGGGTGCGCTGAGGCCCGAACTCAGATTGCTGGTGATGTCGGCAACGCTCGACGGCGCGCGTGTCGCAAAATTGCTGTCCGGCGCGCCGGTGATCGAGAGCGCAGGCCGCGCCTTCCCGGTCGACATCCGCTATGACGAGCGGCCGGCCGGCGTCACCATCGAGGACGCCATGGCCAAGGCGATCCGCTGGGCGCTTGCCGGGGAGGAGGGCAGCGTGCTCGCTTTCCTGCCCGGCCAGCGCGAGATCGAGCGCACCGCCGAGCGGCTGGCGGGCAAGGTCGGCGCCGATACCGACATCGTGCCGCTCTATGGTATGCTCGACAACAAGGCGCAGGACGCGGCGATCAAGCCGGCGCCGCTCGGCCGCCGCAAGGTCGTGCTGGCGACGTCGATCGCCGAAACCTCCATCACCATCGACGGCGTGCGCGTCGTCATCGATTCCGGCCTGTCGCGGCTGCCGCGCTATGAACCGGCGAGCGGCCTGACGCGGCTGGAGACGGTACGTGCTTCCCGCGCTTCCGCCGACCAGCGCGCCGGCCGTGCCGGGCGCACGCAGCCGGGCGTCGCCATCCGGTTGTGGCGGGCCGAGCAGACGGCGGCCCTGCCGGCCTTCACGCCGCCGGAAATCCTCGAGGCCGATCTTTCCGGCCTGTTGCTCGATAGCGCAGCGTTCGGCGTCGCCGATCCGACCAGTCTATCCTTCCTCGACCCCCCACCGGCTCCGGCGCTCACCGAGGCGAGGGTACTGCTACGTGCGCTCGATGCTGTCGATGCGGCAGGACGCCTGACGGATGCCGGTGCCGCGATGCGCCGGCTGGCGCTACCGGTGCGGCTCGCCCATATGGTCGCCGAGGCGGCAAGGACCGGAGAGGCGCTCGAGGCGGCGATGCTCGCCGTATTATTGACAGAGCGTGGCCTTGGCGGCGATGGTGCCGATCTCGAACGGCGGCTGCTGCGCTTTCGCGCCGAAAGATCGCCGCGCGCCACCGCCGCCCGGCAGCTGGCTGAGAGGCTGGCAAAGCAGGCTTCACCCTCCCCCTCGAGGAGAGGGTCGGCGAGCGAGCCGAGCGCAGCGAGACGAGGGAGACGGGGCGGGGTCGTCGATGGCGTGCCCGAACCGACCCCACCCCGATCCGCTACGCGGATCGACGCGCCGGGGCGAGCCACGGGTCTCGCCCGTCCTTCCGACCCCCTCAAGGGGGAGGGCAGCACAGCCGGCGCTCTCCTCATCCATGCCTGGCCGGATCGGGTCGCCAAAGCGCGCGGCGAGCGTGGCCGCTTCGTGCTTGCCAACGGCTCGGGCGCCATGCTCGACGCCTCCGATCCGCTGGCCGGCGAGACCTGGCTCGTCGTCGCCGACCTGCAGGGCAAGGCGCAGAACGCCCGCATCACCGCAGCGGCAGCCATCGATGAGGCCGACATCCGCACTGCGCTGGCGGAAAAGATCGAGGCCCGCCGCGAGGTGAGCTTCCACCGCGACAGGCGCGCGGTGCGGGTGCGCGAAACGGTTCGCCTCGACGCCATCACGCTGTCCGAACGCATGCTGCCGGCGCCGACCGGTGCCGACGCGGATCGCGCCATCCTCGACGCCTTGCGCGAACACGGCCTGTCCCTGTTGCCGTGGAACAGAGAGGCGGAGACGTTGCGGCAGCGGCTCGGCTGGCTGCATCGCGGCCTCGGCGTGCCATGGCCCGATGTCTCCGATGCCGCGCTCCTCGAGCGCCTCGACGACTGGCTGCTGCCGTTCCTTTCCGGCGCGGCATCCTTTGCGGCAATCGATCCCAGCGTGCTTTCGCAAGGCCTGATGACGCTGGTGCCGCACGAATTGCAGCGCAAGATCGACACATTGGCGCCGACCCATTTCGACGCGCCGTCGGGCAGCCGGCTGCCGATCCGCTATGACGGCGAATGGCCGGTGCTGGCGATCCGCGTGCAGGAACTGTTCGGCCTCGACCGGCATCCGGCGATCGCCAACGGCACTGTGCCGCTGACGCTCGAATTGCTGTCGCCGGCGCACCGGCCGATCCAGACGACGCGCGACCTGCCCGGCTTCTGGCGCGGCTCCTGGGCCGATGTGCGGGCAGAGATGCGCGGCCGCTATCCCAGGCATGTCTGGCCGGAGAACCCGCTTCTCGCCGCCGCCACCAGCCGGGCCAAGCCGCGCGGTACCTGATGCTTCCAGACTGTCATCCCGAACCGAGGGCCGGCTTCGGCGGTTTTTCGGAAAAGACCTCCGGCTGTTTCCCCTCTATAATCACTGGCCATGATAAACATCCTGCACGCACCCGACTTCCAGCAAAGCCAGCGGCTGCGCCTCAACACGCTGATCAGGTTGCGCTGGCTTGCCATCGTCGGCCAGAGCCTGACCGTGCTTGTCGTCGCTTACGGGCTGAAATTTCCGCTGCCGGTCAGCATGTGTTTTGCGCTGATCGCCTGTTCGGCCTGGATGAACCTTTTGCTGACCTTCCGCTATCCGGCGGCGCATCGGCTTACCCCGTTCTCGGCCTTCGCCATCCTGACCTTCGACAGCCTGCAGCTTGCCGGCCTGCTCTACATGACCGGCGGACTCACCAATCCGTTTTCGCTGCTGATGACCGTGCCCGTCGTCGTCTCGGCGACGTCGCTGCCGCTGCGGCTGACCGCCATGCTCGGCGCGCTGGTGATCGTGGCGGCGACGCTGCTGGTCTTTTACCACCTGCCGCTGCCATGGCATGAGGGCGCGCCATTGGCGATGCCGTTCATCTATGTCGCAGGCATGTGGATGGCGGTGTTCTGCTCCATCGCCTTTACCGCGATCTATGCCTTCCGGGTGGCCGAGGAGGCGCGGCTGCTTGCCAACGCGCTTGCCGCCACGGAATTGGTGTTGCAGCGAGAGCAGCATCTCTCTGCCCTCGACGGCCTCGCCGCGGCCGCCGCGCACGAGCTCGGCACACCGCTCGCCACCATCACACTTGTCGCCAAGGAAATGGAGAAGGCGCTTGGCGAAGATCCGAAATACGGCGAGGACGTGAAGCTGCTGCGTTCGCAGAGCGAGCGCTGCCGCGAAATCCTGAAGCGCCTGACCAGCCTGTCCTCCGAGAGCGAGGTGCACCTCTCGCGCCTGCCGCTGACCTCGCTGGTCGAGGAGGTGACGGCGCCGCACCGCGATTTCGGCATTTCGATCAAGCTTCGGCCGGGCGAGCGCATCGGCCCGGAACCGGTGGGCCGGCGCAATCCCGGCGTCATTTACGGCCTCGGCAATCTGGTCGAGAACGCGGTCGACTTCGCCCGCAACAGCGTGACAGTGCGCTGGAACTGGAATGAGGCCGCCGTCAGCTTCTCGATCATCGACGACGGGCCGGGCTTTCCACCGGAGATCATCGACCGTATCGGCGAACCCTATATGTCGACGCGACAAGGCACCGAAGCTGGCGGCGGCCTCGGCCTCGGCCTATTCATCGCCAAAACCTTGCTCGAACGCTCCGGCGCGACGCTCGATTTCCGCAATTCAAGCGAGCCCGGCGAGGGCGCTATCGTGCAGATATCGTGGCCGCGCAGCGTCTTCCTCAATCCCGAGCAGGCTTCGGCCACCATGTTCGACACGGCCTAAATTGGACAATAGCGTTGCGAAACTATATTTGCGTAAAAATCAGGCAGCAGGATTTTCAGCACGATGAGTACTGACGAAACGATTGGCGCAATGGTCGAAGGCGAGGATACCTCGCTGCTGATCGTGGACGACGACAAGCCGTTCCTGACGCGGCTTGCCCGCGCCATGGAAACCAGGGGTTTCGTGGTCGAGACGGCGGAGAGCGTCGAGGAGGCGGTTGCCAAGGCGCGCGCCAATCCGCCGGCCTATGCGGTGGTCGACATGCGGCTGGCCGACGGCAACGGCCTCGACGTCGTCGCCGCGATTCGCGAGAAGCGCGACGACGCCCGCGCCATCATCCTCACCGGCTACGGCAACATCGCCACTGCGGTGACGGCGGTAAAGCTCGGCGCCATCGACTATCTGTCGAAGCCGGCCGATGCCGACGATATTTTTGCCGCTCTGACCCGCACCGCGGGCGAACGCGCAGCGCCGCCAGAAAATCCAATGTCGGCCGATCGCGTGCGCTGGGAACACATCCAGCGCGTCTACGAAATGTGCGACCGCAACGTCTCGGAAACCGCACGCCGCCTGAACATGCATCGCCGCACGCTGCAACGCATCCTCGCCAAGCGCGCGCCGCGCTAAAGGGCTCTCATTACAGGCTTGCCCGGCCAGCGCTGTTTGCGCATCATCGCTTGGCGGTGTCGGACCTTGCCGCTGATACGACGGAGGCGACATGCAGGACGAAAAGCGGCTGGTCTCCATGCTGCGCGAATTCCTCGACAGCGAGGCGGCCGGCGGCCTCATCCTGATGGCTGCGGCGGCCTTGGCCCTGATCGTCGCCAATTCGCCGCTGGGCGAGGCTTATTTCTCCGCCCTCCATGCCTATCTCGGACCGCTCAGCGTCTCGCACTGGATCAATGACGGCCTGATGGCGGTGTTCTTCCTGCTGGTCGGCCTCGAGATCAAGCGCGAAATGCTTGACGGCCAGCTGTCGACCTGGCCGCGCCGCGTGCTGCCCGGCATCGCCGCCGCCGGCGGCATGGCAGCGCCGGCACTGGTCTACGTCGCCATCAACCGCAACAATTCAGCCGCTCTGTCCGGCTGGGCGATCCCAACCGCCACCGATATCGCCTTTGCGCTCGGCGTGCTGTCGCTGCTCGGCAGCCGCGTCCCGGGCTCGCTGAAGATATTCCTCACCGCGCTCGCCATCATCGACGATCTCGGCGCGGTGCTCATCATCGCGGTGTTCTATACCAGCGGCCTCTCGCTCGCCTATCTCGGCGCCGCCTTCGCCGTGATCGCGCTGCTGGTGGTGCTCAACCGCATGCGGGTGCTGACGCTGCTGCCGTACATCTTGCTCGGCATCGTTCTGTGGGTTTTGGTGCTCAAATCGGGCGTCCATGCGACGCTCGCCGGCGTCGCGCTGGCCCTCACCATACCGCTGAAGATATCGCCGGGCAGCGGCCATGATCTCGACCATTCGCCGCTGCACCGGCTCGAACACGGCCTGCACAAAGTCGTCGCCTTTTTCGTCATCCCGATTTTCGGCTTTGCCAACGCCGGCGTCTCGCTCGCCGGTCTCAGCGCTGCCGCCCTGGCCGAGCCGCTGACGCTCGGCGTCGCCGCCGGCCTCGTCTTGGGCAAGCTGGTCGGCGTGTTCGGGTCTTCCGCGCTTGCCATCCGGCTTGGCTTCGCCGATCTGCCGGTCAATGCCGGCTGGCTGCACATGGTCGGCATTTCGCTGCTCTGTGGCATCGGTTTCACCATGAGCCTGTTCATCGGCCTGCTCGCCTTCGCCAGCGACGCCGCCCTGCAGGACGCGGTCAAGGTCGGCATCCTCGCCGGCTCCTTCATCGCCGCGCTCCTCGGCGCCGCTGTGCTGCTGGTGGCGCCGGCCGCAGGCGAGGCGGAGGAGGCGGAAGAATAGGCGTCTCCTCGCGGGCGCTACCCGTGAGCGACCATGACGTGGCGGACGGCGGTATAGTCCTCCAGCGCGTAGAGCGACATGTCCTTGCCGTAGCCGGATTGTTTTAACCCGCCATGCGGCATCTCGTTGGTCAGCATGAAATGGGTATTGATCCAGGTGCAGCCATATTGCAGCCGGGCCGCCGTCGCCATGGCGCGCGAAACATCCTTGGTCCACACCGACGACGCCAGGCCGTAGTCAGAGTCATTGGCCCAGTTCACCGCTTCGTCGACTTCGGAAAAGCGGGTGACCGAGACCACCGGACCGAACACTTCGCGGCGCACGATCTCGTCCTCCTGCAGCGCGCCGGCGACGACGGTCGGCTGGTAGAAGAAGCCGGAGCCCTCGCCCGGCTTGCCGCCCGTGGTGATCTCGATGTGCTTGAGCTCAGAGGCGCGCTCGACGAAGCTCGAGACGCGGTCGCGCTGGCGACGCGAGATCAGCGGGCCGATCTCGTTTTCGGTATCGTCAGGACGATCATACTTGATGGTCGAGACGGCAGCGGAGAGGTCGGCGACGAGCTTGTCGTAGATCTTCTTGCCGGCGTAGATGCGGCAGGCGGCGGTGCAGTCCTGGCCGGCATTGTAATAGCCGAAGGCGCGCAGGCCGTTGACCACCGCGCCGAGATCGGCGTCGTCGAAGACGATGACCGGCGCCTTGCCGCCGAGCTCGAGATGCGTGCGCTTGACCGATTTGGCGGCAGCCTGCAGCACCTTCTTGCCGGTGGCGACGTCGCCGGTGATCGAGATCATGTTGACCTTCGGGTGGTTGATCAGCGTGTTGCCGACGCTGTCGCCACGACCGAGCACGACGTTGACGACGCCTTCCGGCAGGATCTCGGCAAGGATTTTCGCCAGCTTCAGCGCGGTCAGCGGCGTCTGTTCCGACGGCTTGAAGACGACGGTGTTGCCGCCGGCAATCGCCGGCGCCAGCTTCCAGGCCATCATCATCAGCGGATAGTTCCACGGCGCGATCGACGCGACAACGCCGATGGCGTCGCGGCGGACCATCGAGGTGTGGCCGGGAATGTATTCGCCGGCGACCTGGCCGGGCATCGAGCGGACCGCGCCGGCAAAGAAGCGGTAGCAGTCGACGATCGCCGGGATCTCGTCATTGAGCACGGCATTGATCGGCTTGCCACAGTTCAGCGCCTCGAGCGCCGCGAAATCCTGTGCAGCAGCCTCGATGCGATCGGCGATCTTCAGGAGATAGCCGGCGCGCTGCGCCGGTGTTGTGCGGGACCAGGTGACGAAGGCTTTTTCGGCAGCAAGCACGGCCGCCTCGATCTGCGCTGGGCTGGCCTCAGGCAGATTGAGGATGGTCGCCCCGGTCTTCGGGTTGAGGATCGGCTCCTCGGTTTCGGTGCCTTTTTCGAATTTCGAGCCGATCAGCATCTGCGTGTCCATGGAAGTCTCTCCCTTATGAACGAGATCATTTGCCCGAACCGGCGATCTGGTCGCCGTCGCGGGTCAGGTAATAGGCAGCGAGGATGGGGAGCAGCGTCACCAGCACTACCACCATCGCCACGACATTGGTGACCGGACGCTGGCGCGGACGGATCAATTCTTCGAGCATCCAGATCGGCACCGTCTGCTGCTGGCCGGCGGTGAAGGTGGTGACGATGACCTCGTCCAAGGACAGCGCAAAGGCAAGCATGCCGCCGGCCAGCAGCGCGGTTGCGATGTTGGGCAGCACGACATGCCGAAAGGTCTGGAAACCATCGGCGCCGAGATCCATCGACGCCTCGATCATCGAGCCGGAGGTGCGACGGAAACGGGCGACCGCATTGTTGTAGACGACGACCACGCAGAAAGTGGCGTGGCCGAGCACGATCGTCCAGAACGAGAACGGGATTTCGGCCAGCGCGAAGGCCGAGCGCAGCGCGATGCCGGTGATGATGCCGGGCAGCGCGATCGGCAGGATGACCAGCAGCGAGATGGTTTCGCGGCCGAAGAATTTTGTGCGGGACACGGCGGCTGCGCACAGCGTGCCGAGGATCAGAGCGATGGCAGTCGAGATCGCCGCGACCCGCACAGACAATGACAGCGCCTGCCAGACGTCGGGGCGGTTCCAGGTGACGGCGAACCATTGCGTGGTCAGGCCCGGCGGCGGCCAGACGAAGCTCTTCTCCTCGGTGGTGAAGGCATAGACGAAGATCAGCAGGATCGGCAGGTGCAGAAAGAGCAGGCCGCCGGTGGCAGCGAGCTTCAGGCCGATCGGCGCAGATGGGCCACGGTCAGAGCGCATCGAAAGCCCCCATGCGCTTGGCGCCCCAGAGATAGAAGCCCATGATGACGATGGGCACCACGGTAAAGGCGGCGGCGAGCGGGATGTTGCCGGCGGTGCCTTGCTGCGAATAGACGGCCTGGCCGATGAACAGCCGCGAGGTGCCGATGATCTGAGGAATGATGTAGTCGCCGAGCGTCAGCGAGAAGGTGAAGATCGAGCCGGCAACGATGCCGGGCAGCGCCAACGGGAACAGCACGTTGCCGAAGGTCTGGCCGGGCGAGGCGCCGAGATCGGACGAAGCCTCGACCAAATTGCCCGGCACGCGCTCGAGTGCGGCCTGCACCGGCAGGATCATGAATGGCAGCCAGACATAGACGAAGACGACGAAGGTGCCGGTTGAGGAGACCGACAATGAGTTGCCGCCGACGATCGGCAGCGATAGCCAGGCATCAAGCAGCCAGAGAAGATGCAATTTGGCCAGCAGCCATGTCAGGATGCCTTCCTTGGCCAGGATCAGCTTCCAGGCATAGATCTTGACCAGGTAGCTCGACCACAGCGGCAGCATGACGCCGAGATAAAACAGCGCCTTCCAACGGCCACGCGCATAGCGCGCCGCGTAATAGGCGATGGGAAAGGCGATGACCGCCGCAGCCAGCGTCACCAGCGCCGCCATCGTCACCGTGCGCAGGATGATGTCGAGATTGGCGGCCTGCAGCAGGTCGCCATAAGTCTTCAGCGTGAACTCGCGGTTGATGAGGCCGGAGAACTCATCGATCGAAAAGAAGCTCTGCAAAAGCAGCGCAAACAGCGAGCCGATATAGACGATGCCGAGCCAAAGAACCGGGGGTAGCAGCATCAGGAGCAGCAAGAATTGCGGCCGGCGCCAGAAGAGATCGGAGAGCCCGCCGCGTACGCCGCCACTACCCGGCAGGATGGCGGGGGCCGTGGCCCGCGGCATGGCAGCGTCCAGGCTCATCCTGGCTCGTCCATCAGATGCAAATGCTCGCGGTTGAAGGTGAGCACCACCGCCTCGCCTTCCCGGGGCAAGGCAGCACCCGCCGGCACGATGGCATGCAGCCGCAAGCCCTCTGCATCGAGCGCCAGTCTTGTCGTGGCGCCGAGATAGTTGGTCGAGACCAGGCGGGCGGCAACCCCTTCGCCGTTGGCCCGGCCAATACGGATGGATTCGGGCCGCAGGCTGCCCCAGCGATGCTGGCCGGCATAGCGCTGGACGAAATCCGGCGGCAGCACGTTGGACGAGCCGACGAAATCGGCGACGAAGCGGGTCTTGGGGCGCTGGTAGATGTCTTCCGGCGTGCCGATCTGCATGATCTTGCCGTCATTGAAGACGGCCACGCGGTCGGCCATCGACAGCGCTTCGCCCTGGTCGTGGGTGACGAACACGAAGGTGATGCCGAGCGCCTTCTGCAGCGATTTCAACTCCTCCTGCATGTTTTCGCGAAGCTTGAGGTCGAGGGCGCCGAGCGGCTCGTCGAGCAACAGCACCTTGGGCTGGTTGACCAGCGCACGGGCGAGCGCGACGCGCTGGCGCTGGCCGCCGGAAAGCTGGCCAGGGCGACGGGCGCCGTAGCCGGGAAGCCGCACCAGCGCCAGCGCTTCTTCCGCCGCCTTTTGCCGCTCCGGTCTGCCGACGCCCTTGACCATCAGCCCATAGGCGACGTTGTCGAGCACGTTGAGATGCGGGAACAGCGCATAATCCTGGAACACGGTGTTGACGTTGCGGCGATAGGGCGGCACGCCCTCGGCGCGTTCGCCGAAGATCGAGATCGAGCCCGCCGTCGGCTGCTCGAAACCGGCGATGAGGCGCAGGCACGTCGTCTTGCCCGAGCCGGAAGGCCCGAGCATGGCGAAGAACTCGCCCGGCACGATGTCGAGATCGACCGCGTCGACGGCACGCACGCTGCCGAAATGGCGAGAGACGTTTTGGAAGGAAACGGCGGAGGTCATGGGGCTGTCCTGATCTGTCAGGCTCATCAAATTTCAGGCGGTAGCGCTGCCTCTCATCCGCCTGCCGGCACCTTCTCCTCGTATAGTGGACGGGGAGAAGGGAGGCGCTCCAACGCTGGCGACCCCCCGTTCTTCACGGGGAGAGGGTAAGGGTGAGGGGCAGCGCCGAGCTTCGTAGGTGAGGCGAACTCACCGCCCGCCGATGACGCCGATATAGTCCGACACCCAGCGGTAATAGGGCACGCACTGGTCGTTCTGGGTGGCGCATTTCGAGACCGGCGTCTTCCAGAACTTGATCTTGTCGAAATTGTCGTACCCGTTGGTCTTGCAGCCTTCCTCCCCGAGCAGTTCGTTGCCCTTGCAGGCGGCGGGCACAACCGGCAGCGAGCCGAACCAGGCGGAGACGTCGCCCTGCACTTTTGGCGACAGCGAATGCTCCATCCACATGTAGGCGCAGTTCGGGTGGGCAGCATCGGCCTCCATCATCGTGGTATCGGCCCAGCCGGTGACGCCCTCCTCGGGGATAGTCGAGGCGACCGGCTTCTTGGCCGCGATCAGCGTGTTGACCTGGTAGGGCCAAGAACCGGAGGCGACGACGCCTTCGTTCTGGAAATCGTCGACCTGGATGGCGGCGTCGTGCCAATAGCGTCCGACCAGCGTACGCTGGACCCGCAGCAGGTCGAGCGCCGCCTTGTACTGATCCTCGGTCAGTTCGTACGGATCCTTGATGCCGAGCTCCGGTTTGTGAGCCATCAGGTAATTGGCGGCGTCGGCGATGTGGATCGGCCCGTCATAGGCCTGGACGCGGCCCTTGTTCGACTTGCCGTCGGGAAGCTTCATTTCCTCGAAGACCACGTTCCAGCTCTTCGGCGCCTCCTTGAACACTTCGGTGTTGTACATCAGCACGTTCGGCCCCCACTGATAGGGGACGCCGTAATGGACTCCGCCGACGGTGAACCAGGGCGCATCCTTCAGCCGGTCGTCGACCGTCTTCCAGCTCGGGATGAGGTCGGTGTTGATCGGCTGGACGCGCTTGCCGGCGACCAGACGCAGCGAGGCATCGCCCGAGGCGGTGACCAGGTCGAAACCGCCCTCGTTCATCAGCGAGACCATCTCGTCGGAGGTGTTAGCGGTCTTGACGTTGACCTTGCAGCCGGTTTCCTTCTCGAAGGACGTGACCCAATCATAGCCCTTGTCGGTTTCGCCGCGCTCGATATAGCCCGGCCAGGCGACGATATTGACCTCGCCTTCGCCTTTGCCGAGCTCCTTGACCTGGGCGATGGCCTGGCCGGAGAAGCTCAGCGCGACCGTTAAGGCAGTGCATGATTTCAGCAATGAATTCATCGTCGATCTCCCATTTTGCATGACCTCGAAACCGGTTTCGGGTTTCGGAAGAAGATCATGCGCCCGTTCAAAAACGTTGGATGCGCGGCTCTGAAAGCCCGATGCGAAAACTAAAAGTCTTAGAGCGTACTATGTGCGTCCAATTGGACGCACGTCGCTCTAACGGCAGCTTTGTTCCCTGACCGAAAAGTGCTGCGAAATTTCCGGTTTCGCAAATTCATTTATCAGAAAGCCGATATCGGTTTTTCCGATACGTCAGCGGCCGATCTTCTCGGGCCGTTGGCGCACCATGCGCTGCGACTGGGCAAGTCCGATGAAGTCGCGCGCCGCCTGCGGCAGGCCGGAGCCGCGCCGCCAGACCATGCCGACCTGGACGACTGGTAACGACCCCGAAATATCGCGCGATTCGATGCGGTCGCCTTCCAGCGACCATGGCCGGTAGACGAGGTCGGGCAGCAGCGCCACGCCGGCGCCGGTAGCGACGAGGCTGCGCACCGCTTCGACCGAGCGGGTGCGGAAGGCGACATGCGGCTTGGCGCCGATTGCCGTCAGCAGCTTTCCGGTGTTCTCCTCGATCTCGTCGACGGTCAGCATGATCAGCGGTTCCGAGGCGATGTCGCCGATGCCGATGATGTCGGCACCGGCCAAGGGATGGCCGAGCGGCAGCCACAGCCGATAGGCCGAGACTTCGAGGATTTCGGACTGCAGTGCCGTGCGGTCGCGCAGGTTCGAGGTGACCATGACGGCAATGTCGAGCTTGCCGCCAATTAACAGGTGCTCGAGATAGTCGCCATTGTCCTCGATCGCCGAGACCTCGACACCCGGATAGGCGCGGCGGTAGCGGGCAAGAAGATCGGAAAGCACATAGCCGGCGACCAGCGAGGTGACGCCAAGTTGCAGCCGCCCGCTTGCCGCGGCCTGTTCGCCGAAGAAGGCGCGGCGCGCATCGGAAACGTCGGCCAGGATCTTTCTCGCATGGCGCAGGAACTGGTGGCCTTTGTGGGTGATGTTCAAGCCGCGCGGGTGGCGCTCGAACAGCTCGACGCCGAGATCGTGCTCCAGCTCCTTGATCGCCTCGGTGACCGAGGATTGCGAGATCGACAGGTTCTGGGCGGCGCCCGACACTGTGCCCTGCTCGGCGACGGCGATGAAGAACTGCAATTGGCGGATGGTGAAAGCCATGGCCGGACTAAACACGGCAGAGGCGGCGCTGGGAAGTGGGTGCTGGCGCAGATCTCCCGATGGTGCTCCCGATAAGAGCTCAGCCCTCGCTTCCGCCATCGGCAATGCTGAGTCGTGCGCCGGCCTGGGCAAGGGCGGCGGCGATGTCGTGCGGCGGCGGACGGTCGGTCGCGAGTTCGGAAAAGCCGCCGAAGCCGCAGACCTGAACAAGGCCCTGGCGGCCGAATTTGCTGTGGTCGGTGACGACAAGCGAACGCTGGCCGCGCGACAGCACCATGCGGGCGAATTCGGCCTCTTCCAGATCATAGTCCATGACGCCGGTGACGGCATCGACCGCACCGGTCGATATCACTGCATGGCTGACGGAAAAGCGGCTGACGAATTCGATGGCCGAGACGCCGAAGGCAGCACCGGAATCGCTGCGCAGCTCGCCGCCGGCCATGTAGACCTTATTGCCGTTGACGGTGGCCAGCGTGCGGGCGATGTCGGAGGAGTTGGTGACGACCGTCAGCCGCCGGTGGCCGAGCAGTTCCCGGGCCAGGAAAGAGGTGGTGGTGCCGGTGTCGAGCATGATCGATTCGCCGTCGCGGATGGTGGCGGCGACCATGCGCGCTATTGCCCGCTTGGCATCGGCGTTCTCGCGCATGCGCCGCTCGAACGGCGCTTCGCCGGCAATCGACGGCAGGCCGACGGCGCCGTGCATCTTGAGGATGGAACCGTCGCTGGTCAGTGGCTTGACGTCGCGGCGTACTGTCTCCAGCGAGACGCCCAGCCGGTCGGCCAGGCTCGCAATGGTCACGGTGCCTTCCTCCTTGAGGAGGCGCAGGATTTCGCCATGCCGCTTCGAGTGGACCATCGGTTCCATCCGGTCGGATTGTTGCACCGCTGACCGTTTCTACGGCATAAATGCCACTAACTCCAAGGAATTTAGCAAAATTCGGGCAAAAAACCAGAAAATACCACAATTTCGCGTTGACAACGCCTCCAGCGTGGCGCGACATTATCGCTGTGACAGGCTCGGAACGGAGGACGGAGGCTGAGCCGCACGAAAAATCGCTTGCCCGAACGCCCGGGAGATCGTCGGGTGCAAGGGTACCGAAATTCAGGATCCGCGGGGGCGGATGCCGGTGTCGAAGAACCCGGCACAAAGGGGCTCGTCGGTGCGGTGCGGGATACCGATCCCGAGATCTGCACCGACGAGATCTTCGCGTTGCCTCCATTCCTCCGTCCGATTGTCATCGCTGGCCAGCCGTGACATGCGTGGAAAATTGACCCAATGTTGGACGAGATCGTGACTGTCGAAGACCGCATCCGTGCGCTGCCTTGCTGGACCGGCAGCATCGACATCGCGCCGCTGCCGGGCGGGCTGAGCAATGCCAATTATCTGGTCAAGGACGCGGCCGGGCGGCACGTCGTGCGGCTCGGCCAGGACTATCCGTTCCACCATGTCTTTCGCGAGCGCGAGATGATGACGGCGCGGGCAGCGCACGCGGCAGGCTTCGCTCCGGCCGTCCACTTCACTGGACCCGGCGTCATGGTGACGGAGTATCTCGGCGCCAAGGCCTATGTCGCGCAGGACGTGCGCGCCGATCTCGGCCGCGTTGCCGCGTTGCTGCGCGGTTTCCACCGGGAGATGCCCGGTCATGTCTCCGGCGCCGGCTTCATGTTCTGGGTATTCCATGTCATTCGCGACTATGCGCGCACGCTGGAGGAAGGCCGCAGCCGCAAGTTGGGCGAACTGCCGCGCCTGCTGACGCTGGCGGACGAGCTCGAGCGCGCGCAAAAGCTGCTGCCGATCGTCTTCGGCCATAATGACCTCTTGCCGGCTAACATAATCGATGACGGTCACAGGCTGTGGCTCATCGATTTCGAATATGCAGGCTTCAACACCGCGATGTTCGACCTTGCCGGCGCGGCGTCGAATGCAGGCATGAGCGACGAGGAGTCCTTCGCCTTCCTGACCGCCTATTTCATGAAGGAGCCGGACCCGGCGATACGGCGCTCGCACGCCGCCATGCAATGCGCGTCGCTGCTGCGTGAGGCGATGTGGGGCATGGTTTCCGAGCTTTACCTCGACGCGCCCGGTGTCGACTACGCCGCCTACGCTGACGAAAACCTGGCGCGGCTCGAAGCCGCCCTGGAAAACTACAAGACAAAATACGGGACGCGGACATGACCTTGCCCGCCCAGGCCGGGATCGTCGTCATCGGCGGTGGCATCATCGGCTGTTCGACGGCCTATCATCTGGCGCGCGACCACAAGGCCGAAATCGTGCTGCTCGAACAGGGCAAACTGACCTCGGGTTCGACCTGGCATGCTGCCGGGCTGGTCGGCCAGCTGCGCTCGTCGGCGTCGATCACGCGCGTGCTCAAATATTCCGTCGATCTCTACAAGGGGCTGGAAGCCGAAACCGGCCTCGCCACCGGCTGGAAGATGACTGGCTGCCTGCGCCTCGCCACCAATGCCGACCGCTGGACCGAGTATAAGCGGCTGGCAACGACGGCTAAGAGCTTCGGCATGGACATGCATCTGCTGTCGCCGGCCGAGGTCAAGGAAATGTGGCCGCTGCTGGAAACCGGCGACCTCGTCGGCGCGTCCTGGCTGCCGACCGACGGTCAGGCAAGCCCTTCCGACATCACCCAGTCGCTGGCCAAGGGTGCGCGCATGCATGGCGCAAAATTGTTCGAGGAGGTGCGGGTCACCGGCTTCGAAATGAGAGACGGCCGGATCACCGCGGTAAAGACCAGCAAGGGCGATATCGCCTGCGACAAGGTAGTGAACTGCGCCGGGCAATGGGCGCGGCAGGTGGGTGCGCTCGCCGGCATAAACGTGCCGCTGCAGCCGGTGAAGCACCAGTACATCATCACCGAAAAGATCGATGGCCTGCCGACCGACGCGCCGACAATTCGCGACCCCGATCGCCGCACTTATTTCAAGGAGGAGGTCGGCGGGTTGGTGATGGGCGGTTACGAGCCGAACCCGCAGGCGTGGACGACCGGTCTGCCGGGCGGCGATGTGCCGGACGATTGGGAGTTCCGGCTGTTCGACGATGATTACGATCATTTCGAGCAGCATATGAGCCAGGCGATCGAGCGTGTCCCGGCGCTCGCCAATGCCGGCGTCAAGCAGATGATCAACGGGCCGGAGAGCTTTACGCCGGATGGCAATTTCATCCTCGGTGTGGCGCCGGACTGCGCCAATATGTTCGTCGGCGCCGGCTTCAATGCCTTCGGCATCGCGTCCGGCGGCGGCGCCGGCTGGGTGCTGGCGCAATGGGTCGTCGACGGCGAGGCGCCGCTCGATCTGTGGGTGGTCGACATCCGCCGCTTCTCCGATCTCCACCGCGACCGGCAATGGGTCCGCGACCGCACGCTGGAAGCCTATGGCAAGCACTACACGATCGGCTTCCCGCATGAGGAATATGTCAGCGGCCGGCCGCGCATCGTCTCGCCTTTGTACGAGCGGCTGCAAAAACATCGCGCCGTGTTCGGCTCGAAACTTGGCTGGGAGCGGCCGAACTGGTTCGCGCCGGAAGGCATCGAGCCGAAGGACGTCTATTCGATGGGCCGGCAGAACTGGTTCCCGGCGGTTGGCGACGAGCACCGCCACGTGCGCGAAAAGATCGGTATTTTCGACCAGTCGTCTTTCGCCAAATACGAAATGACCGGAGCCGACGCGCTGAAGGCGCTGGACTGGATCTGCGCCAACGACGTCGCCAAGCCGGTCGGCCGGCTGACCTACACGCAGCTCCTCAATACGCGCGGCGGCATCGAGGCCGATTTGACCGTGGCGAGGCTCGGTGAGGAAAAATTCTACGTGGTCACCGGCACCGGTTTCCGCACGCATGATTTCTCCTGGATTGCCGATCATATCGGCCGGGAGTTCGACGTGACGCTGACCGACGTCACCGAGGATTTCGGCACATTGTCGCTGATGGGGCCGCGCGCCCGTGACGTGCTGTCAGCGGTGACCGATGCCGACGTCTCGAATGCCGCCGTTCCATTCGGCCATGTTCGCGAGATCGCCATTGCCGGTCATGCCATCCGGGCACTGCGCGTCACCTATGTCGGCGAACTCGGCTGGGAACTGCATGCGCCGATCGCGGCGACGGGCGAGGTTTTCGACGCGCTGATGACGGCGGGCGCTGTCCACGACATTCGCCCGGTCGGCTATCGGGCGCTGGAATCGCTGCGGCTGGAAAAGGGCTACCGCGCCTGGGGCGCCGACATCACGCCCAACGACACGCCGCAGGAGGCCGGCCTCGGCTGGGCGGTGAAGCTCAGGAAGAACACCGATTTCCTCGGCCGGCGGGCTCTGGAAAAGCTCGACGGCGCGGCGCTCGGGAAACGCTTTGCCGGCTTCACTGTCGATGATCCGGACGTCGTGCTGCTCGGGCGCGAGACCATCCTGCGCAACGGCGAGGCGGTCGGTTATCTCACCAGCGGCGGCTATGGCTACACCATCGGCAAGAACATCGGCTACGGCTATGTGCGCAATGCCGATGGCGTCAACGATGATTTCCTCACTTCCGGCAACTACGAGCTGGTGGTGGCAATGGAACGGACGCCGGCTAAGATACACCTCGAGCCGCTTTACGATCCGGCAGGAGCAAAGGTGAAGGCGTAGAGCCTTTCGGTTTCAGCCTCAGTTCACGATGAGCACCAGCCCCCGGCTCGGCACGGTATCGGCCTCGCCTGGCATCGAAACATAGGACGGCGTCTCTTCGGCGCGCGTGACGGTGCCTTGCGCCTCGAGATCGGCGATCCGCGCGGCAAACCCGGCATCCCACAGCGTGTTCTTCACTGTCAGCACGATCACCCCGCCCGGCCGGCAGATGCGGATCAGCTCGTCCAGACCCTCGGCCCCGACATGGCCGGACGTGAAGACGCCGGCTGAGATGATCCCGGCATAGGCGTCGTCCACGAAGGGCAGCGGTCCGCCAAGCGCCAGGCAGTGCAGCGCCGAATAGACGCCCTTGCGCGCGGCTTGCGCCAGCATGCCTTCCGAGATGTCGAGCGCCTCGACCTGCGGATAACCGGTAATGGCAAGCCATTCGCCGATGAGCCCGGTGCCGGCGCCGGCATCGAGCAGAGGAGCGGCGCCGCGCGGCAGATGGCGGGCCAGCAAGGCAAGGCAGATGGTGGGATGGCGATAGCCAGCCGCCGACATGTCGGCGTCATAGGTGCCTGCCCAACTGTCGTAGAGCGCCGCGACGTCTTCCGGCCGCTTCGCCGCATAGGCTGCGGCGAGTGCGCTCTGCTGATTGCTGTCCGTCATCGCTTTCCGTCGCCTGGTATCGATCCGCAACGCGATCATAGCCAAACGGCGAAAACTGTGGAACCGTCGTCGTCCCAATAACACGGGGAAAGGAGCGAAATCCATGGCGGACGACCGGGCGCGCGCCGCACTTGCGGCCATTCCGATGCTGGCCGGCTATGACGGCCCTCTGGAACGGCTCGGCGGTCTCACCAACCTCGTCTTCAGGGGTAAGGATTTCTGCCTGCGTATCCCCGGCAAGGGCACCGAGGAATACATCAACCGCGCCAACGAGGCAGTGGCGGCGCGGGAAGCGGCGAAGGCCGGCGTCAGTCCCGAAGTGCTGCATGTCGATGCCGAGACCGGCGTGTTGGTGACCCGCTTCGTTGCCGGTGCCGAGACGATGTCACCGGAAAAGTTCAAGACTCGGCCGGGCAGCCCGGCACGCGCCGGCAAGGCCTTTCGCAAACTGCACACATCCGGCGCGGTGTTCCCCTTCCGCTTCGAGCTGTTTGCGATGATCGACGATTATCTGAAAGTGCTGTCAACCAAGGACGTCGCCCTGCCTGCCGGCTACCACGATGTGGTCCGCGAGGCGGAGGCAGTGCGCTCAGCACTTGCGGCTCAACCTCTGCCGATCGTCGCCTGCCACTGCGACCCGCTCTGCGAAAACTTTCTCGATACGGGCGACAGGATGTGGATCGTCGACTGGGAATATTCCGGCATGAACGATCCGCTCTGGGATCTCGGCGACCTCAGCGTGGAAGGGCAATTCGACGCCGCGCAGGACGAGGAGATGATGCTGGCCTATTTCGGCGGCGAGCCGAGACCGGCGGAGCGCGCCCGCATCGTCATCTACTAGGCGATGTGCGACCTGCTGTGGACGCTGTGGGGACTGATCCAGCTTGCCAACAAAAATCCGGCCGACGACTTTCGCGCCTATGCCGACGGCCGGTTTGCGCGCTGCAAGGCACTGATGGAGATGCCGGAATTTTCGCGGCATCTCGCAGTGGTGCGCCGGGGTTAATTCACACCCTTCGGAACGTTTTCGGGCGGTACCGTGTCGACCACCTTCTGGCGGTGGAAGATGAACAGGCCGGCCAGCACGACGATGGCCGAGCCGATCAGGATGCGCGGCCCAGGCACATCGCCGAAGAAGGCCAATCCGAAGACCACTGCCCACAAAAGCAGGCTGTAATGCAGCGGCGCCAAGGTCGAGGCAGGGGCAAGCTTCAACGCCCGGGTGATCATCAGGTGCGCGCCGCAGGAGACGACGCCGAGAAGCAGCATGGCGCCGAAATCGAGCGATGACGGCGTCTTCCAACTGCCTATGGTCAACGCAGCGCCGACCAGCAGCGTGCCGATGGTTTGCCAGGTGACCAGCGAGGTGTCGCTGGTGCCGCGCAGCCGCCGATTGAGGATGATGGCGAAGGCAAAGGAAATGCTGCCGGCGAGCGCGAACATCGACGACAGCGAGAACGCGGCCGAGGACGGCTTCAGCATGATCAGCACGCCGCAGAAACCGACCAGGATAGCCGCCCAGCGGCGCCAGCCGACCCTTTCGCCGAGCAGGAAGTGCGACAGCGCCGCGACATAGATCGGCCCGGCCATGTAAAAGCTCATCACATCGGCGAGCGGCAGATAGACGACCGCCGCGTAGAACAGCGCCGTGTCGAGCGTCGTCATCACCACGCGCAGCAGCTGCAGCTCCGGCCGCTCCATGCGAAACAGCTTGGCCGGGCCCTGATGTGCAATCATCGGCCCGAGTATGAAAAAGGCGCCGATCGAGCGGATCAGCACGACCTGGCCGACGGAAAAACTGGCGACCAGCCACTTGCCCATCGCATCGTTCAACGCAAACAAGAAATCGCCGGCGAGCATCAGCAGGATGCCCGCCAGCAGCACGTTCATGATCGTTGAGTACTGGGCTGCGGGCCGCGCCATGCCGTTACCGGTTCCTCGCCGTGGGGGTACGGTGACCCGCGTCGTAGTCGCAAGCTGCGGCCATGACGAGGCGAAAATCGAGAATTCGGTAAGACCAGCGCCGGAAATCGGCTGGACTAATGCATGTCGCGCAAAAGTGTGCAGCGGTTTTGCGATAACGACACGCTTAAAAACAAGACCTTAAAGCGCGTCGCGTGGGTCCGTTCAAACGCGACGCGCTTTAAGCGTGGCGCCGGTTCACCGTGCCCGGCCTTCCGGCGATCGAAAGCCGCGTGTCCTGCCGGCTCCGCTCGGCCACCACCTTGCCTCTGGCGATGACGCAGAGGCGCTCGGGGCGCAGCCGCAGCGCTTCGACCGGATTGCCGGCATCGAGAACGACCAGGCTGGCGCGCTTGCCGACGGCCAGGCCAAGGTGATCGAGGCCCATGATGGCTGCATTGACGTTGGTGACCATGTCGAAGCAGCGCGCCATCTCGGCCGGGCTCGACATCTGCGCGACATGCAGGCCCATGAAGGCGACGTCGAGCATGTCTGCGGTGCCCAGCGAATACCAGGGGTCGAGCACGCAATCCTGGCCCCAGCCGACGCGGATGCCTTGCGCCAGCATCTCCTTGACCCGCGTCAGTCCGCGGCGCTTGGGAAAGGTGTCGTGGCGGCCCTGCAGCATGATGTTGATCAGCGGATTGGGGATCGCCGAAACGCCGGCCTCGGCAATCAGCGGCAATAGCTTCGAAACGTAGTAATTATCCATCGAATGCATCGATGTCAGGTGCGAGCCGGCCACTCTGCCCTGCAACCCGAGCCGCTGCGTCTCATAGGCAAGCTGCTCGATGTGGCGCGACAGCGGATCGTCGGTCTCGTCGCAATGCAAGTCGACCATCAGGCCGCGCCTGGCCGCCATCTCGCAGAGTTCCGTCACCGAGCGCGTGCCGTCGGCCATTGTCCGCTCGAAATGCGGAATGCCGCCGACGACATCGACGCCCATGTCGAGCGCGCGGATGGTGTTTTGGCGCGCCGTCGGCGAGCGATAGAAGCCGTCCTGCGGAAAGGCGACCAGTTGCAGGTCGATATAGGGGGCGACCGTCTTCTTCACCTCGAGCAGCGCTTCCACCGCCAGCAGGCGGTCGTCGCAAACATCGACATGGGTGCGGATGGCGAGCAGGCCCATCGACACCGCCCAGTCGCAATAGGCGAGCGCACGGTCGCGCACCGCTTCGTGGGTCAGAAGCGGCTTCAACTCGCCCCAAAGCGAGATGCCTTCGAGCAGCGTGCCCGAGACATTGATGCGCGGAATGCCGAGCGAAAGCGTGGCGTCCATATGGAAATGCGGATCGACGAAGGGCGGCGAGACCAGATTGCCATGGGCATCGATCGCCGTGCCGGCGCTGACGTTCAGCTCGGGCTCTATCGCTGCGATCGTTTCGCCGACGATGCCGATATCCGCGATCCTGCCGTCGGGCAGCGTCCCGCCGCGCACCACAAGGTCAAAATCCATCTAGCGCCACCTCGTTCAAAAAAGCCGTTTCTTTCCATGCAGCGTGCTGCCGCAAGGCGGAACCTTCAGGCGCGGCCCTTCCCTTCTTCCCTTGTGGAAGAAGGTGGCCGCGAAGCGGCCAGATGAGGGGTGTTCCAGCTTGGCGCCGGCGGCACTCCGTCCAGCACCCCTCAACCGTCTTGGCGTTGCGCGCCAATCCACCTTCTCCCACAAAGGGAGAAGGAAAAGCCTCTATTCCGGCACGTACCGCACCGCCCCCTTGGCGGCACTTGTCGCCATCGCCGCATAGGCGCGCAAGGCCGTCGTCACCTTGCGCTTGCGCTTTTCTTCGGGCTTCCAGGCAGCCGTTCCCCTGGCCTCCATCGCGGCACGACGGGCGATGAGTTCGGCGTCGTCGACAGCAAGCCTGATGGTGCGGTTGGGGATATCGATCTCGATCGTGTCGCCTTCCCTGACCAGCCCGATCAGACCGCCTTCCGCGGCTTCCGGCGAGACATGGCCGATCGACAGGCCGGAGGTGCCGCCGGAAAAACGACCGTCGGTGATCAGTGCGCAGGCTTTGCCGAGGCCTTTCGATTTCAAATAGCTGGTCGGGTAGAGCATTTCCTGCATGCCGGGTCCGCCGCGTGGCCCTTCATAGCGGATGACGACGACATCGCCGGCCTGGATCTTGTTCGACAGGATCGCCTTGACGCTGGCGTCCTGGCTTTCGAACACTCTTGCCGGACCGGTGAATTTCAGGATCGATTCATCGACGCCCGCCGTCTTCACGATGCAGCCATCGATTGCCAGATTGCCTTTCAGCACGGCAAGGCCGCCATCCCTGGAGAAAGGATGTTCGGCCGAGCGGATGACGCCCTTCTCGCGGTCGAGATCGAGATCGTCCCAGCGGCGGTCTTGGCTGAACGCGACTTGCGTCGGCACGCCGCCGGGTGCCGCCAGGAAGAAATCCCGGACATTCTGGCTGGTGGTGCGCGAAATGTCCCAATGATCGAGCGCTTCGCCGAGGCTTGCGGTGTGCACCGTCGGCAGGTCGCGGTTGATCAGCCCGGCGCTATCCAACTGGCCGAGGATGGCCATGATGCCGCCGGCGCGATGGACATCCTCCATGTGGACGTCAGCCTTGGCCGGAGCCACCTTGCACAGCACCGGCACCCGCCGCGACAGCCGGTCGATGTCCTCCATGGTGAAGTCGACCTCGCCCTCATGTGCCGCGGCGAGGATGTGCAGGACCGTGTTGGTCGAGCCGCCCATGGCGATGTCGAGCGTCATGGCGTTCTCGAAGGCGCCCTTCGAGGCGATGCTGCGCGGCATCGCGGTGTCGTCGTCCTGCTCGTAATAGCGCTGGGCAAGATCGACGATCAGGTGGCCGGCCTCGACGAACAGGCGCTTGCGGTCGGCATGCGTCGCCAGCGTCGAGCCGTTGCCGGGCAGCGAGAGGCCGAGCGCCTCGGTCAGGCAGTTCATCGAATTGGCGGTGAACATGCCGGAGCAGGAGCCACAGGTCGGACAGGCCGATCGCTCGATGATCCTGACGTCCTCGTCGGACACCTTGTCGTCGGCGGCCGCGACCATTGCGTCGACCAGATCAAGCGCCTGGCTCTTGCCGGCGAGCACCACCTTGCCGGCCTCCATCGGCCCGCCGGAGACGAAGACGGTCGGGATGTTGAGGCGCAGCGACGCCATCAGCATGCCGGGCGTGATCTTGTCGCAATTCGAGATGCAGACCATCGCGTCGGCGCAGTGCGCGTTGACCATGTATTCGACCGAGTCGGCGATCAATTCGCGCGACGGCAGCGAATAGAGCATGCCGTCATGGCCCATGGCGATGCCGTCATCGACGGCAATGGTGTTGAACTCCTTGGCAACGCCGCCGGCTTTTTCGATCTCGCGGGCAACCAGCTGGCCGAGATCCTTCAAATGGACATGGCCCGGCACGAATTGGGTGAAGGAATTGACCACGGCAATGATCGGCTTGCCGAAATCCGAGTCCTTCATGCCGGTAGCGCGCCACAGGCCGCGGGCGCCGGCCATGTTGCGGCCATGGGTGGTGGTGCGGGAACGGTAGGCGGGCATTGAACTGTCCTTGCTGTCTGCGTCGCGCCCAAAGGTGCGGAAAACCGGAATTGAGCCGCAGGCCTTATAGACGGCACACTCTGGTCTGGCCACAATTTTGCGCTGCGCCAGGGTGCGGAACGAGCGGCCGGCCAAAGACGCAGCCGGCCCAGACCGTAAAAAAGTCAGAGGTGCTGTCGGGTCGGGTTTCGTTCGAGCGTCCTTGGGCAGACGGCGGACCGGGCATCAATTGCCAGCCGGCCGTTTTGCGAGCGAAACAAGCCAAAACCAGCCCGAGGAGCAAGCGAATGCAAAAGATCACCCCCTGCCTGTGGTTCGACGACCAGGCCCAGGAGGCCATGAACCATTATGTCTCCATCTTCAAGAATTCGAAGGTGCTGAGCGTGATGCGCTGGCCCAAGGGCAGCGGCGATAATGAGGGCAAGGTGCTGATGGTCTCATTCGAGCTCGACGGCGTTCAGTTCCAGGCGCTCAACGGCGGCCCGCAATTCAAGTTCACCCAGGCAGTCTCGCTCTCCATCGACTGCAAGACGCAGGAAGAGGTCGACTATTTCTGGGACAGGCTCATCGCGGGCGGTGGCCAGCCCAGCCAGTGCAGCTGGCTGAAGGACAAATTCGGCCTCTCCTGGCAGGTCGTTCCCGAACAGCTGCCCAGGCTGCTGCTGGACCCCGACAAGGAAAAGGCCAGCCGCGTGATGCAGGCGATGATGCAGATGAGCAAGATCGACATCGCCAAGATCGAAGAGGCGGCCAAGGGGTGAATGGAACGCGATCTTGCCTTCTCCCCCCTGTGGGAGAAGGTGGATCGGCGCGAAGCGCCGAGACGGTTGAGGGGTGTGGGACGGAATGAGACGTTGGTGTTTTCTGGAACACCCCTCATCCGTCGCCTTCGGCGACACCTTCTCCCACAAGGGGAGAAGGGAAAACCAACAGCTCAAGCCGCCCTGTCGCGGACCTGATAATCCTTGACCGCGGTGAAGCGGATCGCCTTCCAGCGCTCGGCCTCGTAGTTGAGCGAGAAGGCGTGCTGGGCGAGGAACACCGGATCGTTGTCGAGGTCGCGGGCAATGTCGCCGCGATGCGCCTCGATGAAGCGCTGGAGCTCGGCCTTGTCGTCGGCCGATATCCAGCGGCAGACGGAAAAGCGCGACATCTCGAAATCGACCGGCAGTGTGTATTCGAAGTTTAGCCGCTCCTTCAAGACGTCGAGCTGCAGGGCGCCGACGACGCCGACGATGGCTGGCGAGCCGTCCTCCGGCGAGAACAATTGCACGACGCCTTCCTCGGCCATCTGGTGCAGCGCTTCCTTGAGCTTCTTGGCTTTCATGGCATCGCCGAGGCGAACGCGGCGCAGGATTTCAGGCGCGAAATTCGGCACACCGCGAAACAGGATCTCCTCGCCTTCGGTCAGCGTGTCGCCGATGCGCAGCGTGCCGTGGTTGGGGATGCCGACGACATCGCCGGCGAACGCCTCGTCGGCCGTGACGCGGGTGCGGGCGAAGAAGAATTGCGGTGCCGACAGGCTCATCAGTTTTCCCGTGCGCACCAGCTTGGCCTTCATGCCGCGCTCGAGCTTGCCGGAGCAGACGCGGACGAAAGCGATGCGGTCGCGATGGTTGGGGTCCATATTGGCCTGGATCTTGAAGACGAAGGAGGTCATCTTGTCCTCGGTCGCCTCGACCTTGCGGCTGTCGGCCTCCTGCGCGCGCGGCGGCGGCCCGTAGGCGCCGAGCGCCTCGATCAGGTCGCGCACGCCGTAATTGCGCAGCGCCGAGCCGAAATAGACCGGCGTCAAATGGCCCTCGCGGAAGGCATCGAGGTCGAGCGGGCGACAGGCCGCGCGCGCCAGCTCCAGCTCCTCGATGAAGGCCTCGCGCTCGTTCTCCGGCAACAGGCCGGCGACGCGGTTGGAATCGGGTCCATTGACCGGCGTGCGCTCCTTTTCGGCGTCGCCCTTGCGCACCGCGTTCAGCGCTAGATGGTAGGTCCCGGAAAAGGTCTTGCCGCGGCCGATCGGCCAGGTGATCGGCGCTGTATCCAGTGCCAGCTTCTGCTCGATCTCGTCGAGGATGTCGAATGGGTCTCGGCTTTCGCGGTCCATTTTGTTGACGAAGGTGATGATCGGGATGTCGCGCAGCCGGCAGACCTCGAACAGTTTCAGCGTGCGCGGCTCGATGCCCTTGGCGGCGTCGATCACCATGACCGCGCTGTCGACCGCCGACAGCGTGCGATAGGTGTCGTCGGCGAAATCCTCGTGGCCGGGCGTGTCGAGCAGGTTGAAGACGGTGTCCTCGTATTCGAAGGTCATCACCGAGGTGACCACCGAAATGCCGCGCTCGCGTTCGATCTTCATCCAGTCCGAGCGGGTCTGGATGCGGTCCTTCTTGGCCTTGACCTCGCCGGCAAGCTGGATGGCGCCGCCGAACAAAAGCAGTTTTTCGGTCAGCGTCGTCTTGCCGGCGTCGGGGTGGGCAATGATCGCGAAAGTGCGGCGGCGCGATACCGCTTGTTCGATGTCTTCAGCCAATTTCATGGAATCCTGTCTGTGGCGCGGGCTTCTAGCAGCGCTTTTCCGGCCTGTCGAACGGAAACACCGCTGATATCCCGGCAGCAGGTTCAGTCTCTGACGATAGCCGCCTGCGTGACCGAGCCAGCGTCATCCAGGCGCATAACCAGCCATTCAGAATCGATCGAAAAAAATCCTCTTTCCGAACCAAGAATATAAACCAGACTCCATTTCTCGAAATAGTCCGTCTTCGGCGGCTCGCCGAGCATGGCAACAACTTCTGCCCGCGATTTCCCAACCAACGCCCCGGTCAGCACCAAACCGTCAGCAATGCGATGGGCTTATGCAAAGGATCCAGCCAGTTGTCGTCCTGCCACCAAGATCGAACGATCGGCAGCGGGCCGAAGAAGACGGCATAGACAATGGCGGCTCCGGCTGCAGCAAAAACCAGCCCTTTTATCCAGCGGCGCAAATGACCCTCATGTGATTGAGCTGAACGTTTCCAGTGAGGCGATCGTCATCGACCCGCTTCGAGAGCGGTCCCGGCAACGCTCTTGGCAAGTCTGTAGCATGGTGGCAATGAGGGCAAGAAGTCCTGGGCGTTTGAAGGTACACGGCCGCGAGCAAGAACATCATCGTCATTGGATCCGGCATCATTGGCGCCTCCATCGCTTGGCACCGGGAGAGCTAAGCTGTCGACCTCTCCGGCTGCCGCAGCCGCCGGTTCACATCCCGACCTCAGGCCGATTCGGTCGCTCGGCTCTCGAAGGCCACCTCCGGAATCCACTCGGCAATTGCGGCGCCGATCCTGTCGGCATGGTCCTCCTGCAGATAATGCGCGCCGGGTCCGAGATCGATCAACCGGCAGTTCTTCAGGCCGGCCGCGAATTCCCGTGCCGCCTGCGGCGAAACGAGGGCCCCCGGATCGCCTGAGAAAAGCAGCTTCGGGTAGGAGGAGAGCCGGAGCGCCCGATGGTCGTGCTCGCTGATGGCAGCGACATCGGCGGGCTGGCCTTCAATCGGCAGGTCGCGCGGCAGCCGCAGGATCGGCTTGCGCGATTGCGGCGTCGGGAACGGTGCCCGGTAGGAGGCTATTTCCTCATCGCTCATCGTGCGCAGCACCGCAGCCGGCAGCACCTTTTCGACGAAGACGTTGTCTTCCAGGACAAGCTTCTCACCGACGCCAGGCGTGCGCATTGCCTTGAACAATTCGCGCGCCTGCGGACGCTGGTGAAAATCGTCCCAACTCTCGAAGGGGCGGATGAATTCCATGAAGGCGAGGCCGAGGATCCGCTGCGGCCGCCGGGCCGCGAGATGGAAGGCGAGCGCGGTGCCCCAGTCCTGCGCGACGACCACCACGTCGGTGATGCCAAGCGTCTCGATGAAGGCGTCGAGATAGCGGACGTGGTCGAAGAAGCGATAGTCGATGTCCGGCTTGCCGGATTGGCCATAGCCGATCAGGTCGGGCGCAATGCAGCGGCCGAACGGCGCCACATGCGGGATGATGTCGCGCCAGATGTAGGACGACGTCGGGTTGCCGTGCAGGAAGAGCACCGTCGGACCGGCAGTACCTGCCTCGACATAGGAGATGGTGGAATCGAGTACCGCGACTTGCGAGCGCGGCACCGTTGTGCGGGATTGCTGCTTTTCGAGTTTCGGGTTCATCGGATCAGCTCCTTTTTGCGAAGACTGTTTTGAGGACGATATTCTTGAAACGCTCGAGCGGTTCGGGACTGCGCTCCACCTTCATGCGCAGCATCGCGCCTTGCCAGGAACTCAACAGGAAATCGGCGAGGTCCTCGGCATCGAACGCGTCGGTGATGTCGCCAGCCGCCTGGCCCTCGGCGATGCATTCGGCAAAGGGCTTACGCCAGCGTTCGAAAATGGCGACGAGTTGCAGCCTCAGCGCCTCACTGTGAGCCGCCGTCTCGAGGCTGAGATTGCCGATCATGCAGCCCCGTGCCCAATCATGCGCCTCCAGCTTCGACGTGATGATTTCGAGATAGCGGCGCAAGCGCCCGACCGGGGGCGTGCCGTCCCGAGCAAGGGCCTGCTCCGCCAAACCGCTAACATAGGCGAAATAGCGGTCCAGCACCTCGCCGGTGAACGCCTCCTTGGATGCAAAATGATTGGTGAAGGACCCCGGACGGGCATCGGCCGCGGCGACGATGTCGCGTACGCCGGCGGCCGAATAGCCGGAACTCCAGATGGTTTTGAAACCGGCGTCGAGAAGTTTTTCGCGAAGTGAATGTCTAGCCATCGCGGTATAATACGTACGTACGTATTTAAAATCAAGAGGCATATTTGGTACCGCGCGCTCTTGGCAGAACCCACGGGCGATGGCATCGCAGTGGTGGCGTTGGAACGAGGAGTGAAGCATGACAGCGGCGAAACAAGTCATCGTCATCGGCGCCGGCATCATCGGCGCCTCCATCGCCTGGCACCTGACCAGGGCCGGAGCAAAGGTGACGGTCGTTGCCGGCAGCGGCGCCGGCGGCGTCGCGACACCGAATTCCTTTGCCTGGATCAATGCCAGCTGGGGCAATCCGGAGGTCTATTTCCGCCTGCGCATTCGGTCGATGGCCGAATGGACGCGATTGGCGAACGAGGTGCCCGGCATCCCGTTGCAATGGCGCGGTGGCCTATGCTGGGACCTGCCACGTCCCGAACTTGAGGCCTATGCGGCCGAGCACTCCGCATGGGGCTACGGCATCGAGCGTGTCGACCGTGCCGGAGCGGCGCGCATCGAGCCCAATCTGGCCGAGCTTCCCGATTTCGCCCTTTATGTCGCCGAGGAAGGCTTTGCCGAGCCGGTCGCCGCCACGCAAGCACTGCTGGCCGATGCCGAACGGCGCGGCGCGCGAATTGTAGCCGGGACGACCGTCACCGCTCTGGTGCAAGCCAACGGCAGGATTGCCGGCGTCGATACATCCGGCGGGCGGATTGCTGCCGACGAGGTGGTGATCGCGGCCGGAGCCGGCTCTCCGGCACTAGCTGCAACAGCCGGGATAGAACTGCCGATCGAGACACCACCCGGCCTGATCGTGCATTCGCGGCCGTACCAAAAGCTGCTCAACGGCCTGGTGATCGGCGACCGCCTGCACATGCGCCAGACGGCGGAGGGACGCATCATCGCCGGCTCGGATTTCGGCGGCGCCGATCCGGGCATGGATGCCGCAGCCACCGCCCGCAACCTGTTTGCGGCGATGAAGGCCATGCTGCGCGGCGCGGACGGGCTGGAACTCGATTTCCACACCGTCGGCTATCGGCCCACGCCGGTCGATGGCTTTCCGATCACTGGCCGCGCCGAAGGCACGAGCGGCGTCTACGTCGCGGTCATGCATTCCGGCATCACGCTGGCACCGGCCGTCGGCCTGTTCGCCGCCCGCGAAATCCTCGACGGCGAGCGCGATCCTCTGCTTGATCCCTACGGGCTGGCGCGGTTTACTCAATAACCGGACGGGCGGCGAAAGCCGCCGGCTAGCGGCTCGATTGCCCTGGCGATCCCGAGCAGGCGCGACTCCGACCAGCGTTTGCCAACAATCTGTAGTCCGATGGGCAGGCCGTCGCGATCTTGTCCGCAGGGCAGCGACAGTGCCGGATGGCCGCTGTAGTTGAACACCGCGCCATAGGCCGGCAGCATCCAGTAGCTTTGCTCGCTACCGTCGACCCCGATCGGCGTTCCTGGCTCGCAATGCGGGAAGGCGGTGGCCATGGCGACCGGGCACAGCAAGGCGTCGCAGCCGTCGAAGAACCGTTCCCACGCCAGGATGGGGCGGTCGCGGCGGGCGAGCGCCTCGAACCAGCGCGAGACCGGTGTCGGCTTCTCCCGCGGTTCGGGCTGCGCCGACTCCAGCATCATGCCGATCAGCGCGCCGCCTTGCTCCAGATCGTCGTGCAGGTCGAGCTTCGGCAATTTGGCCTCCTCGACGATCGCGCCTGCCGACTGAAGCTCCTTTGCCAGGCTTTCGACCGCCGCGCTGATTTCGCCGGCCACCGGAAAGCCCGGAAAGGACGGCGCGACGGCAATCCGCAAATTTCTGAGATCCAGCTCCGGCATGGTTTCGACCGGTACCGGCGCAAGGTCGGTATCGCTTCCATCCGGCCCGGCAATGAGGCCGTAGATCAGTGCCAGGTCCTCGACGCTGCGCGCCATCGGTCCGAGGCAGGAGATCAGCCTCACGCTGCGCGGCGCCCCGCCTGGATCGGGGAAGGCGCCGGCGAGCGAGACGCGGTGCTCGGTCGGCTTGAGGCCGTAGACGCCGCAAAAGGCAGCGGGCAGCCGGATCGAATCCTGCATGTCGGTGCCGACCTCGAACGGCGTCATACCGGTGCTGAGTGCCGCCGCCGCACCGCCGCTGGAGCCGCCGGCGGTGCGCTGGAGGTTCCAGGGGTTGCCGGTGCGGCCGAACAGCGGATTGTCAGACTGCCAGTCACCGAGCATTGTCGCCACGTTCGTCTTGCCCACCAGTATGCCGCCTGCCGCCTTCAGCCGGGCAACGACCGGACTGTCTGCCCGCGGGGCATAGTCGGCGAAAGCCGGGAAGCCGACAGTGGTTCTCATGCCCGCTGTTTCGTGCGTGTCCTTCAGTGTGAACGGCACGCCGTGTAGCGGCCCAAGGGCCTCGCCGCGCGCCTGGGCTTCGTCGGCCTTGCCGGCGCGTTGCCGCGCACCTTCCCGATCGAGGGTTACGACTGCGTTGACCGCCTCATTGTGCCTGTCGATCTGCGCCAGATGCGCATCCAGCGCTTCCACAGCGGAAATCTTGCGGTCGCGAATGGCGGCAGCCAATTCTGTCGTCCGGGAAAAGACAATATCCATCGTGGATGCTCCGGGCTATCGCGCCGCGATCCTCAAAATGGCGGATTGGCGCGTGGATGCAAGCCTGGCTCGGCATTCGACGATGGCGGCGCTTGATCGGGATTGCGCTGCGGGGCCTGTTGGGGGGCGGCCCTGTCCAGCGGCCTCGCTGCGCTCGGTACCTCTACGGCTTACCGTCCTCTGTTATGCGTCCGCTCATAGAGCTCACGGATGATGCCGCTTGCCGTGGTCTCGAACAGAAACGGCAAGAAAGCATGAATGAGCGCGGCAAAGGCCGCCATGAACAATCGCGACGAGAACCATGCGGCGAAAGCCACATGGCCGAAATAGCTCTCGCCGACCGCGGCCGGGTGAGAGGTGAAAAGTCTTGCGAGCCGTGCGGTCATGTCAATCCCTCCTGCCGGCATGAAGAGCCGGCGATGAGTATACTGGCACTGGTGTTCGGTTCATCGGTCTCAAATTGTCCTTGTGAAAGGCTGAATTTTGGGACAAACATCCCACATGGCGCAGGAAATCGACGAAATAGACCGGAGATTGCTGGCCGAGCTGCAACGCGACGGCACGCTGTCCGTCGACCAGCTCTCGGCAAGAATATCGCTGTCGCGCAATGCCTGCTGGCGCCGGGTCAAGCGGCTGGAGGAAGACGGCGTCATCACCGGCCGGGTGGCGCTGGTCGACGCCGACAAGCTTGGGCTCGGCCTTTCGGTGTTCATCCTGATCCGCACCTCCAACCACGATCCGGACTGGCTGCAAAGATTCCGAGCGGCGGTGACTGGCTTTGCCGAGATCACCGGCGCTTACCGCATGTCCGGCGATCTCGACTATGTCCTGCGCGCCCGCGTCGCCGATGTGAAGGCCTATGACCGGCTCTATCAACGGCTGATCGCCAAGGTGGCACTGTCGGACGTTTCGGCCTCCTTCGTCATGGAGGAGATCAAGGAGACCACGGTCGTTCCGATGGAACTGCGCTGAAGCGGAACTGTGCTGAAAGAAAGCCGTTGATAGCATTGCCGCCGAGTTGACTGAACCGGCGTTCGCGACGATAGGATCAGCCTCATGCGCGCAGCACTTTATCCCACCTCCGTCATCGGTCCGGCTGTCGGCTTCGTCAGGCTGCCGCATGGCGAGGGATTGCCGCTTCCTGCCTATGAGAGCTCGGGCGCCGCCGGCATGGACCTGCGCGCCGCCGTCCCGGACGACAGGCCGCTTTTGATCCTGCCGGGAAAGCGCGCGCTGGTGCCGACCGGGCTGGTCCTGGAAATTCCGGAGGGCGTCGAAGGCCAGGTCCGGCCGCGTTCCGGCCTCGCCTTCAAGCACGGGCTCACCTGCCTCAACACGCCGGGCACCATCGACAGCGACTATCGCGGCGAGGTCAAGGTGCTGCTGATCAATCTCGGCGACGAGGATTTCGCGGTGACGCGCGGCATGCGGATCGCCCAGATCGTCTTCGCCCCGGTGACGCAGGCGACCGTCGAGGAGCGCACATTGGCTGGCGGTACGGCGCGCGGCTCGGGCGGCTTCGGATCGACCGGCACGGCCTGATGAAAATACCCAAGCTCGTCATCTTCGATTGCGACGGGGTTCTGGTCGACACCGAGAACCTGGCCAATCGGCGCCTCGCCGAATGGCTGACCGCGGCCGGCTTTCCGGCCAGCTTCGAATATTGCCGCAAGAATTTCTCCGGCCGCAGCATGGTCTCGGTGCAGAAGGAAGTCGAGGTTACCGGCGTCAGCCTCGGCGCCGATTTCGTCGAGCGCTGGAACGCCGGCCTGCCGGACCTGTTCGCGCATGGCGTCGAGGCCATCCCCTACGTTCGCGAGTTCATCGAAACCGTGCACGCCGCCGGCATCGCCACCTGTGTCGCGTCGTCGGCACGGGTGTCCAAAATGCACATCACGCTCGGCCAGACCGGGCTGCTGCCGCTATTCGAGCATGCGCTGTTCAGCTCGACCATGGTCTCGCGTGGCAAGCCGTTCCCCGACCTCTTCCTGCATGCGGCAGCGACGATGGGCTTCGCGCCCGCCGACTGCATCGTCATCGAGGACAGCGTCGCCGGCACGGCAGCCGGCATCGCCGCCGGCATGCGCGTCTATTCCTACCACGGCGACCCGCTTTCCGACCGCGACGGGCTGATCGAAGCCGGCGGCATCCTGTTCGACGACATGCGTAAACTGGCCGGGCTGGTGCCGATCCACTGATCGCCTTTGCGCAGGCTGCATGCGCGCCCGATCTCAGACCGGGCGCGGCGCTCCAAGTACTCGGTCGACCGTGTCGCACATGAGACTGCGCAGATTGGCCGGCCTGTCGAGATGACTGACGACAAGCAGGCCGTCGGCCGCCACCGTTAGCGCGTCCGCGGTGCGGTCCGGATCGCGATTTGCGTCAGCGATCAGCAGATCCCTTAGGATGCCCCACTTCCAGTGACGATGCTTATCGATTGCCTGGCGAACCGGGCTCCTCGGGTCGGGGTATTCGGCCGCGGCATTCTGGAACGGGCAGCCGCGGTAGCCCGGCTGATCCGCCGCGTCGGCGATGAGATCGAATATGGCAAGGATCATCTGGCGAGGTGGCCGCCGGCCAAGGCTCGCGATTGCCGCCCGTCCTCCCTTGCTGAGCTCCTCGATGTAGGCGCGGACGAGATCGTCCTTGGCCGCGAAGTGATGATAGAACGTCGCCTTCGCAACGCCGGCCTCGGCGATGATGCGGTCGATGCCGACGGCACGGACCCCCTCCAGAGAAAACAGCGCGGTCGCCGTATCGACGACGCGGCGGCGCGCAAGGCTTTCGGGACGATCGTTGATTCGGGCTGTGGACATGCCTTGACTATAGCAGACAGGTCTGTATATATCCACATTGTAGACAGACAGGTCTACCTACTAGCGGAGGAAAAACGAACATGGCTTCGATAGTCAGGGAAATCATCGTAGATGCTTCACCGGAAAGCGTATGGGCGACGGTGGGCGACTTCGCCGGCGGCGCCCAACGGATAGCCCCAGGCGTTTTCGTCGACTGCCGGGTGGATGAGGGCGACGTGCGGGCCCTTACTTTCGCCGACGGCAAGATCGTGCGAGAGCGGCTCATCGCCCGCGACGAGCAGAGCCGGCGGATCGTATGGGGATGGCTCGGCGATGAGGTCACCCACGATAACACCTCCATGCAGGTCTTTGCCGAGGGCGAGGGCCGGAGCCGCCTGGTCTGGATCCACGACACTCTGCCCGACGAACTCGGCGCGTGGCTCGCAGCCGCCATGGATCAGCTGGTGCCGGTTTTCCGGCAGACCCTGGCGAGCCAAGCCAAGCCAACATAGTGAGGCAACGCCAGGGGTTTCCTCTTGGTCGCAAAATGCTCTAGCTTGCGCGCGCCCGACATAACGAGCGCGCGCATGACCTTCTCCCTGCTTCGTTTCATCTTTGCCTGCCTGCTGCTGCCTTGTCTTTGGACGACGGCCAGCGCGGAGGCCGTCAGCTTCCCGGAGCTCGGTAGCGCCGTCCCCGGCCACGGCGATCTCACCTATCTCGATCTCGCCAGGATGGTCATTCCCGATCTGGCGGCGGACAAGGACGGCTTTTTCCGGGGTTCCATTCCGATCGAGATGCGCCACATCGCTGGACCGGACTACGACGGCTCGCCGCCGGCGACGTCGGGTCTTTCCAGCGGCGACGTGCTCGACATCAAGGCCGGCGCCAAGGACCGGCTGGCGATGCTGCTCGACCTCGGCGACTCGCCTGACAGCGCCGAGGGTTATGCAGTGCTGGCACTCTACGACATCACCGGCAAGCCGGCCTTGCTCGACGCGGTCAATGTTGCCGTCGACCGCAGCACCTACTTTCGCGATCCGGGCAAGCTGTCGATCGGGCCCGGCGATGACGTCATCATCACCACGAGCACGCATTTCAATTCGAGCCAGGGCTATGTGATCACGCCGCTGGTCATGGTCCGCAACGACAGGTTCGAGCTGATCGACATGATCTATACGTTCGACGAAAACCTCTGCACCAACCGAAGGACGCAGAATGTGGCCTTCCAGGCGATTGCCGACAGCCAGCCCTATGCAGCCATCAAGGTCACGGTGACCGACGCGACAGTGCCGGGCGATGAAAGCTGCGACGGCCAGCCGCCGCCAGAGGCGTCTTCGCGCGACATTTCCGTCACCTATCATTGGGACAAAATCGCTTCGCGCTACGTCAAGGATTCCGATGCGCTGGACCGATTGGCGGATGAGAACGCCAAACGCTTCTGAGCCAACCGCATTTGTTTGCCCGGCGCGTTCCGCCGGGCTAGAATTTGCCTCACATTCTGCACTGGAGGGGAGCATCCATGGACAAGGGCAAGATTTTTCGCGACCTGCATGCCTCGATCTTCGTCATGGCCAATTCCTGGGACGTTGGCACGACCAAGCTCTTGGCCTCATTCGGCTTCAAGGCGCTGGCCACGACCAGCGCCGGCTTTGCCTTTTCGCGCGGCCTGCCCGACGGCGCGGTGACGTTCGAGGCGATGATCCATCATTGCCGTGAAGTGTCAGCGGCGACCGGGCTGCCGGTTTCGGCCGACCTCGAAAAGGGCAAGGGCGACAGCGCGACAAGTGCCGGCGAGACCATCTTCGCCGCCGAGGCGGCTGGCCTCGCCGGCTGCTCGATCGAGGACCATACCGGCGAGCCCGCCAAGCCGATCTATGATTTTTCGCATGCCGTCGATCGCGTCGCGGCGGCGGCGGAAGCGGCACGGGCACTGAAACGCGATTTCGTCTTCACCGCGCGGGCCGAGAATTTCCTGTGGGGCAAGCCCGATCTCGACGACACGATCAAGCGGCTGCAGGCCTTCGAGAAGGCCGGCGCCGACGTGCTCTATGCACCGGGGCTGGGCGACATCGAGATGGTGCGAACCGTCTGCTCGGCGCTGACCAAGCCGGTCAACGTCATGGCCAGGCCCGGCTTCACCATCGCCGACCTGGCCATGGCGGGGGTAAAGCGCGTCTCGCTCGGCCCATGGCTGACCAATTTCGCCTTCGGCATGCTGGAGACCGCGGCGCGCGAGATCCAGCAGGATGGCACGTTCGGCTTCATCCGCGCCGCCATGCCGTTCGGCAAGCTGCAGGCGCTGTTTGCCAAATCTTCAGCCTAGGTCGGGCCCGGCGAATGACGCTCACCGTCGTCGACATGCACACCGGCGGCGAGCCGCTGCGGATCGTCACCGGCGGCTACCCCGACATTCCCAAGGGCACGATCCTCGAAAAGCGTGCCTATGTGCGCGACTATCTCGATCATCTCAGAAAGATCCTGATGTTCGAGCCGCGCGGCCATTACGACATGTATGGCGCGCTGCTGGTGGAGCCCGACCTGCCGGGCGCCGACCTCGCGGTGCTGTTCATGCACAATGAGGGCTATTCGACGATGTGCGGCCACGCCATCGTCGCGCTCGGCCGCTACGCGGTCGACGAACGGCTGGTGGCGCCACGCGAGCCGCTGACGACGGTCAACATCGAAGCGCCATGCGGGCTGATTTCGGCTGCGGTCGAGGTGAGGGACGGCAAAGCCGGTGCGGTGTCCTTCGAAAGCGTGCCGGCGTTTCTGTTTGCCGGCGACCAGCGGATCGAGCTGCCGGGCTATGGTCCGGTCGGCTTCGACGTCGCCTATGGCGGCGCCTTCTATGCGCTGGCCGAATGCCGCCAGTTCGGGCTGGAATTCGGCAGGAACCGCGTCCGCGATTTCGTCGATGCAGCGACCGCGCTGACTGATAAGCTGAAGGCCGAATTGCCGCTGTTGCATCCCGACCACGCCGATCTCGCCTTTCTCTACGGTACCATCCTGACCGACGGACAGGATGCGTTCTCCGATACGCCGACCAAAAACATCTGCGTTTTCGCCGAGGCCGAGGTCGACCGTTCGCCGACCGGCTCCGGCGTCACCGCGCGGCTGGCGGCCATGCACGCCAAGGGCCAGATCGAGATTGGCCGAACGCGGCTGTTCGAGAGCATCGCCGGCTCGCGCTTTTCCGGCGCCGTCGTACGCACGGCCACAGCCGGGCCGCATGACGCGATCATCGCCCGCGTCGGCGGCCGCGCCTATTACTCAGGGCGGGCCGAATTCATCGTCGAGGACGATGATGAACTGGGGCGCGGCTTTCTGCTGCGCTAGCTCCCTTCCCGTGCCGAGATCGCCTTGTGCAGATGCACCATCATGGCGGCGGCGAACAGCGGCGTCAGAAGGTTGAGCAGCGGCACGGCGAGGAAAGCGGCGACCACCAGCCCGGCCAGGAACACGGCGATGGAGTGCTTTCTGCGCAACGCCTTGGCCTCGGCCTCCGGGCGAAAGCGCATGGCGGCGAACTCGAAGAATTCGCGCCCGAGCAGATAGCCGTTGACGACGAAGAAGGCGGCAATGTTGATGCCCGGCACCAGGAGCAGCAGCAGGGCGACGATATTGCCGAGGATGACGACGCCGAAGAACCGGATCGCCAGCACCAGCGAGCGCAACGCCGGCACGGCGCGGCCGGGCGGGTCGTTTGGATAATCCGTGCGCTCGACCACTTCGGCGACGTCGTCGAGGAACAGGCCGGCGATGATCGCCGTCACCGGCGCGATGAGCAGCGCCAAGCCCAGCGCAAGGCCGATGCCGGCGACGACGGCGCCCAGCCATCCGGCCCAGGAGGGTAGGGCGGGCAGCCATCCATCGATCCACGGCCAGGCCAGCCATTCGAACAGGCTCTTGATCCCGAACCAAAGCGCCGCCAGCGCCAGCAAGGTCAGCGCCAGCGTCTTCAGGAACACGGAACGGAATTCGGGCGAGAACAGCCGGCTCAAGGCGGCGCGGGCGGCGTCGAGGATCACGGCGTTTCCAATTCCATGTCAAACGAGGCCCATGGGCGATATTTCGGGATAGGCGGAGACAGGTCGCGAGACAAGCGCAAACCGCGCGATACGAAGCATCTGCGTTCTGCCCGGATTTATAACTCGCGGCCTAGGCAAAGCCGCATCAAACCGCTAGACCCGCCCGCGCCCGGCGTGGCAGAAAGCCGGTGGGTTTTTGGCGGAGACATGAATTGATGCCGGACTATGACGTGCTTTGTATCGGGAATGCCATCGTCGACATCATCGCCCAGTGCGACGAGGCGTTCCTGGAGACGAACGGCATCATCAAGGGCGCGATGAATTTGATCGACACGAGGCGCGCCGAACTGCTCTACAGCCGCATGGGCCCGGCCATCGAAGCCTCGGGCGGCAGCGCCGGCAACACGGCGGCGGGCGTCGCCTCCTTCGGCGGCCGCGCCGCTTTCTTCGGCAAGGTCTCCAACGACGCGCTCGGCGAAATCTACGCGCATGACATCCATGCCCAGGGCGTCGCCTTCGACACCAGGCCGCTTAACGGCGAACCTCCGACAGCGCGCTCGATGATCTTCGTCACGCCCGACGGCGAGCGCTCGATGAACACCTATCTCGGCGCTTGCGTCGAGCTCGGCCCGGAGGACGTCGAGGCCGACAAGGCGTCGGGCGCCGCCGTCACTTATTTCGAGGGCTATCTGTGGGACCCGCCGCGCGCCAAGGAGGCGATCCGGCAGACGGCGAAGCTCGCCCATGCCGCCGGGCGCGAAGTGTCGATGACATTGTCGGACTCGTTCTGCGTCGACCGCTACCGCGACGAGTTCCTCGATCTCATGCGCTCCGGCACCGTCGACATCGTCTTTGCCAACAGCCACGAGATCAAGTCGCTCTACCAGACCGCGTCGTTCGACGAGGCGCTGGCCCAGATCCGCAAGGATTGCAAGATCGCCGCCGTCACCCGCTCGGAAAAGGGCTCGGTGATCGTGCGCGGCGACGAGACCGTGACCATCAATGCGACCAGGATCCGCGAGCTGGTCGACACCACCGGCGCCGGCGACCTCTACGCCGCCGGCTTCCTCTACGGCTACACGCAAGGCCGCAGCCTGAAGCAGTGCGGCGATCTCGGCTCGCTAGCGGCCGGGCTGGTCATCCAGCAGATCGGCCCAAGGCCACGCCAGAATTTGCGCAGAGAGGCCGAGCAGGCGGGGCTGCTGTAGCGGCACCTCTTCCTTCTCCCCCTGTGGGAGAAGGTGGATCGGCGCGCAGCGCCGAGACGGTTGAGGGGTGCTGGACGGAGTGCTGCCGGTGCCAAGCTGGAACACCCCTCATCCGACCGAGCTTCGCTCGGCCACCTTCTCCCCCAGGGGGAGAAGGGAGAGGCGCTGCTGCTGCCCCCGCTCGTCAAGCTCCCGCGCTATACGCCGCAATCGCTGCCATGTTGACGATGTCCGAATCCTTGGCATTGAGCGAGACGATCTGAACCGGCTTGTTCAGGCCGACCAGCAGCGGGCCGATGACGGTCGAGCCGCCGAGCTCCTGCAGCATCTTGGTCGAGATCGAGGCCGAGTGGAAGGCCGGCATGATCAGCACATTGGCCGGGCCGGTCAGCCTGATGAACGGGTACTGCGCCATGGCGCGGGCGTTGAGCGCCACGTCGGCGGCCATCTCGCCGTCATACTCGAAATCGACGCGGCGCTTGTCGAGGATGCGCACCGCTTCCTGGACGCGCTCGGAGCGCTCGCCCTGCGGATGGCCGAAGGTTGAATAGGCGAGCATGGCGAGCCTCGGCTCGTAGCCCATGCGGCGGGCGAAACCGGCGGCCTCCTCGGCGATGTCGGCGATCTCGACGGCATCCGGCATGTCATGCACCGCGGTGTCGGCAACGAGGACGGTGCGACCGCGCGCCAGCACGATCGACACGCCGATGACGCAATGGCCAGGCCTTGCGTCAATGACGCGGCGGATGTCGTCGAGCGCCGTCGAATAGTTACGGGTAACGCCGGTGACAATGCCGTCGGCATCGCCCAGCGCCACCATGCAGGCGGCGAAATGGTTGCGGTCGTTGTTGATCAGCCGCTGGCAGTCGCGGAACAGAAAGCCTTTGCGCTGCATGCGCTCGTAGAGATAGTCGGTGTAGACCGAGTTGCGCCGCGACAGCCGCGCATTGATGATCTCGATGCCTTGCTTGCCGAGATCGATGCCGGCGTTCCTGGCGTTTTCCTTGATGATGTCGTCGCGGCCGAGCAGGATGGCGGTGCCGAGCCGCTGGTTCACATAGGAGACGGCGGCGCGCATCACCTGCTCCTCCTCGCCCTCGGCAAAGACGATGCGCTTGGGCTGGCGGCGCACCCGGTCGTAGATGCGCTGCAGCGTCGAGGCGATCGGGTCGCGGCGCGCGGAAAGCTCCTGCGCGTAGCGGTCGAGATCGAGGATCGGCTTGCGCGCGACGCCGGAGTCCATCGCCGCTTTGGCCACCGCAATCGGGATGGCCGAGATCAGGCGCGGATCGAACGGCACCGGGATGATGTAGTTGGGGCCGAATTTCGGCCGCATGCCCTGATAGGCGGCGGCGACGTCGTCGGGCACGTCCTGGCGCGCCAGTTCGGCGAGCGCTTTGGCCGCGGCGATCTTCATGTCGTCGTTGATGGTGGTCGCCCGCACATCGAGCGCGCCGCGGAAGATGTAGGGGAAGCCAAGCACGTTGTTGACCTGGTTGGGATAGTCGGACCGTCCCGTCGCCATGATGGCGTCGGTGCGGATCTCGGCGACCTCCTCAGGCGTGATCTCGGGGTCGGGATTGGCCATGGCGAAGATGATCGGGTTCTTGGCCATCGACTGCACCATTTTGGTGGTCAGCGTGCCTTTGGCCGAGAGGCCGAGGAACACGTCGGCGCCGTCCAGCGCCTCGGCCAGCGAGCGCGCGCCGGTTTTCACGGCATGCGCCGATTTCCACTGGTTCATGCCTTCGGTGCGGCCCTGGAAGACGACGCCCTTGGTGTCGCAGAGGATGATATTTTCGGGCGCAAAGCCCATCGCCTTCATCAATTCGATGCAGGCGATGCCGGCAGCGCCGGCGCCGTTGCAGACCATTTTCGTGGTCTTCATGTCGCGGCCGGTGATTTCCAGCGCGTTGATCAGGCCGGCAGCCGAGATGATGGCGGTGCCGTGCTGGTCGTCATGGAAGACCGGGATATCCATCAGCTCGCGCAGCCGCTGCTCGATGATGAAGCATTCCGGTGCCTTGATATCCTCGAGGTTGATGCCGCCGAAGGAGGGTCCAAGGAAACGCACGCAGTTGATGAATTCGTCGGCATCCTCGGTGTCGACCTCGAGATCGATGGAATCGACATCGGCGAAGCGCTTGAACAGCACCGCCTTGCCTTCCATCACCGGCTTCGAAGCAAGCGCGCCGAGATTGCCGAGGCCGAGGATGGCGGTGCCGTTGGAGATGACCGCGACCATGTTGCCGCGAACCGTATAGTCGAAGGCGCGGCTCGGGTCCTCGGCGATGGCGAGAACCGGCACGGCGACGCCCGGCGAATAGGCAAGGCTGAGATCGCGCTGCGTCGCCATTGGTTTTGTGGCGACGATCTCCAGCTTGCCGGGGCGGCCCATGGCATGGAATTCCAATGCCTCCTGGGCGCTGACGGAGGGCCCGTTGCTTTCGGTTTTCTTGGCCATGGTACTTTTGGTTTCCTCGCCCGTACGGCACCGCTTGAGATGGGTGCGCATGCTTTCTTTTGTGGAAGGTTCGGGATTAAGGCTACACTTCGCCGCTGTAAACCGCCAAGCATGGCTTGCAAAATTTTGGAAGCAGCTTCTTGAACGACGAGACGCCCATTCGAAGCGACAACGCCACGCCGGCCTTCGCGCCGGCGACGCCGATGATGGAGCAGTATATCGAGATCAAGGCGGCGAACCCGGATTCGCTGCTGTTCTACCGCATGGGCGATTTCTACGAGCTGTTCTTCGACGATGCCGAGAAGGCAAGCCGGGCGCTCGGCATCGTGCTGACCAAGCGCGGCAAGCATCAGGGGCTCGACATCCCGATGTGCGGCGTGCCGGTGCATGCCGCCGACGATTATCTGCAGAAGCTGATCGGCCAGGGGTTCCGCGTCGCCGTCTGCGAGCAGATCGAGGATCCGGCCGAGGCGAAGAAGCGCGGCGGCAAATCGGTGGTGCGCCGTGACGTGGTGCGGCTGGTGACACCCGGCACCATCACCGAAGACAAATTGCTGGCGCCGTCGGAATCGAGTTTCCTGATGGCGCTGGGACGGGTCAAGGGCGGGGCAGAGCACGCTTTTGCCTTAGCCTGGATCGAGATCTCGACCGGTGTCTTCCGCGTCGCCGAGACAACCGCCGACCGGCTGCTCGCCGATGTCTTCCGCGTCGATCCGCGCGAGCTGATCGTCGCCGAACCGGTGTTTTACGACCCGGAGCTGAAACCGGTCTTCGACGTGCTCGGCCGCGTCGCCAGCCCGCAGCCGCCGTCGCTGTTCGATTCGGCTTCGGCCGCCGGCCGCATCGCCCGCTTCTTCGAGGTGGCAACGCCGGATAGTTTCGGCACATTTTCGCGCGCCGAACTGTCGGCGATCTCAGGTGTCATCGCCTATGTCGAAAAGACGCAGAAGGCCGAGCGGCCGCCGCTGTCGCGGCCGCAGCGCGAGGAGCAGGGTTCGACGCTGTTCATCGACCCGGCGACGCGCGCCAATCTGGAGCTGCTGCGCACGCTGTCCGGCAGCCGCGACGGGTCGCTGTTCAAGGCGATCGACCGCACGGTGACCGGTGGCGGCGCAAGGCTGCTCGCCGACCGCTTGATGGCGCCGCTGACCGACCCGGCGGCAATCGCTGCAAGGCTGGACTCGGTGTCGTTCTTCCGCTCCGAAACGCGCCTCTGCCAGGCGGTGCGGGCAAGCCTGAAGAGCGTTGCCGACATGCCGCGCGCCCTGTCCAGGCTGGCGCTCAACCGCGGCGGCCCGCGCGACCTCGGCGCGCTGCGCGCTGGTTTCGAAGCGGCCGGCGCCGTCGCCGAACTGTTCGGCCAAACCGCCTTGCCGGGCGAACTGACCGCGGCGTTGGGAGCCATCAAGGCACTGCCCAGTGAACTGGCGGCGCATCTGACGCAGGCGCTCAGCGACGAGCTGCCTCTGCTGAAGCGCGACGGCGGCTTTGTCCGCGGCGGCTACCACGCCGAACTCGACGAGATGCGGGCACTGCGCGACGAGTCGCGAAAAGTGATCGCCGGGCTGGAGCGTTCGCTGATCGACGAGACCGGCATCCGCTCGCTGAAGATCAGGCACAACAATGTGCTCGGCTATTATATCGAGGTCACCGCAAACCACCATGCGCTGATGACCGGCAGCGACGGCGCCAAGGCGCGCTTCATCCATCGCCAGACCATGGCCAACGCCATGCGCTTCACCACCACGGAGCTCGCCGAGCTGGAATCGAAGATCGCCAATGCCGCCGACCGGGCGCTGGCGATCGAGCTTGCCGCTTTCGAGGCGCTGACGGCGGAAGTCGTCGGCCAGGCCGACACGATCCGCGCCGGCGCCGAAGCGCTCGCCGTGCTCGACGTTTCGGCCGCACTTGCCTTGCTTTCCGAGAGCGAGGCCTGGTGCCGGCCGCTGGTCGATGCGAGCCTTGCCTTCGAGATTTCGGGTGGACGTCATCCGGTGGTCGAACAGGCGCTGCGGCGTTCCGGCGAAGGCCCGTTCGTCGCCAATGATTGCGATCTGTCGCCGCAAGGCGATGCTAAGGCCGGCGCGATCTGGCTGCTGACCGGCCCCAATATGGGCGGCAAATCGACCTTCCTCAGGCAAAACGCGCTGATCGCCATCCTCGCCCAGACCGGCTCCTTCGTGCCGGCGGCATCAGCCCATATCGGCGTCGTCGACCGGCTGTTTTCGCGGGTCGGCGCCTCCGACGATCTGGCGCGCGGCCGCTCCACCTTCATGGTCGAGATGGTCGAGACGGCGGCGATCCTCAACCAGGCAGGCGAACGCGCACTGGTCATCCTCGACGAGATCGGCCGCGGCACCGCCACCTTCGACGGCCTGTCGATCGCCTGGGCGGCGGTCGAATATTTGCACGAGAAAAACCGCTGCCGGGCGATCTTCGCCACGCATTTCCACGAAATGACGGCGCTGGCCGGAAAACTGCCGCGGCTCTCCAACGTCACCATGCGGGTCAAGGAATGGGAGGGCGACGTGGTCTTCCTGCACGAGGTCGGCAAGGGTGCGGCCGACCGTTCCTACGGCGTCCAGGTAGCGCGGCTGGCCGGCCTGCCGGAAGCGGTCGTCGGCCGGGCCAAGGAAGTGCTGCACCAGCTTGAAGCAGGCGAGGTCTCGGGCAAGGCCAACCGTCTGGTCGACGACCTGCCGCTGTTTTCCGTGGCGGCGAAGCGGGAAGCGTCGAAGCCGGCGAAGAGTGACGGGCTGGGCGCGGCGCTAGCGGAGATCAATCCCGACGAGATGACGCCAAGGGAAGCGCTGGAGGCGCTGTACCGGCTGAAGGGGATGGCTGGGAAGTAGTGCTCGTCCGATAGCGCTCTACGGCACCCCCCTCTGTGACGGAACGCTGCTTTGGCTTGCCTTCCGCCCCACCCCTCAAATCATCGCCAGGCCCGACTTCCGCCTCGGCGGCGGAAAAGCGCGATCAATTTCGGCGAAATCTTCGCTCGTGAGCGCGATGTCCAACGCCGCGACATTCTGCCGGATATGCTCCGGGCGGCTGGCCTTCGGAATGGCAATGATGCCGTCCTGCGCCATCACCCAGGCAAGCGCGATCTGCGCCGGAGTCGCATCGTGGCGAGCGGCGATGGCATCTAACCTGGCATTGCGCGCCAATACCCCCTGATCGACCGGCGAATAGGCCATCAGCGGCATGCCGCGTTGCCGGCTCCACGGGGCGAGGTCGAACTCGACGCCGCGCTGCGACAGATTGTAGAGCACCTGGTTGGTCTGGACATTGCCGCCGGCCGGCAATCGGACCAGCTCCTCCATCTCGCCGGTATCGAAATTGCTGACGCCCCAATGGCGGATCTTGCCGGCTGCCTTCAACGCTTCGAACGCCTCTACCGTTTCCATCAAAGGCACGCTGCCCGGCCAATGCAGCAGATAAAGATCGATGCGGTCGGTGGCGAGATGCCTCAGGCTGTTCTCGCAGGCCCGTTTCACGCCGGCGCGTGAGGCATTGGACGGCAGCACCTTGGAGACCAGGAAGACCTCGTCGCGGCGCCCGGCGATGGCCTCCGCCACCACCTCCTCGGCGCCGCCGCTGGCATACATTTCGGCGGTGTCGATCAGCGTCATGCCGAGATCCAGCCCGAGCATCAGGGCATTGGCCTCGTCGCCACGGCGGCGGCCGTCCTCGCCCATCTTCCAGGTGCCCTGGCCGAGCACCGGCACGGCTTCGCCGCAGGGCAGGGTGGTCGTTCTTATCGTCGATGGCATGGCATGCTCCAGTCCGAGGCCCGGATAGCACCATAGCCGCCAAGGGAAATCCAGGTGAAGCAGAAATCCAGGTGAAGCCTCTCGCCCGGATTCCCCGACAGCGTGACGCCTACTTCACCGGATGGGCAGCGAGCCAGTCCTGCATCTGCTTGATCTCGGCTTGCTGCGCGGCGATCACTGCTTCCGCCAGCTTGCGGATTTCCGGGTCCTTGCCATTGGCGAGCTCGACCTTGGCCATGTCGATGGCAGCCTGGTGATGCGGGATCATGCCGCGGGCGAAATCGACATCGGCATTGCCGGAATATTCGATTGCCATCATGTCGGTATGCATCTTGTCCATCGCCGCCTTGTAGCCCTCGGTCGAGGGGCTCTGCGCGCCCATTGCGCCCATGTCGTGCTTCATCTCCTCGGCTTGTGCCGGAACACTTTCGAGGAAAACGGCAAGCAGCATTCCCGCCGCCATCATCAGCAGCACGATCTTCTTGGCCAAGGTCATTCATCGTCTCCTTTTTTGAACAGGGTCTATCTGGAATGTTTACTCAGAGTTTCAACGTCCTGAGCCGCAATGCGTTGGCGATCACCGAAACCGAAGACAGGCTCATCGCCGCCGCCGCGATCATCGGCGACAGCAGCGTGCCGGTGAGCGGATAAAGCACGCCGGCAGCAACCGGCACGCCGAGCACATTGTAGAGGAAAGCAAAAAACAGGTTCTGGCGGATGTTGCGGATCGTCGCGCGGGCCAGCGTCCTCGCCCTGACGATGCCGTTGAGATCGCCCTTGACCAGCGTAATTCCCGCACTTTCGACCGCAACATCGGCGCCTGTGCCCATGGCGATGCCGACATCGGCGGCGGCCAGTGCGGGCGCATCGTTTACCCCGTCGCCGGCCATGGCAACGCCGGCACCGCCGGCGCGCAATTCCTCGACCAGCGCGTTCTTCTGTTCGGGCAAGAGCCCGGCACGCACCGCGTCGATGCCGAGCTTGGCGGCGATGGCCTTGGCGGTGCGCTCGTTGTCGCCGGTCGCCATGACGATCTTCAGCCCGCTGTCATGCAGCGCCTTGATCGCCTCGGCGGTGGTCGCCTTGATCGGGTCGGCAACGGCGACGAGGCCGGCGAGCCGGTTGCCGACAGCAACGAACATCGCGGTCTTGCCGTCGGCCTGCAGCGCCTCGGCGCTGGCCAGGACCGCCGCCGTGTCGATGCCGAGATCGGCCATCATCGCGGCATTGCCGAGCGCCACCTTCTGCCCCGAAACCGTGCCGGAAACACCCTTGCCGGTGACGGCCTCGAAACCGCCGGCGTCCGGGATATTCACCCCGCGTTCGCGGGCGCCGTCGACGATCGCCTCGGCCAGCGAATGCTCCGAGCCTTTTTCCAGCCCGGCGGCGAGCGCCAGCAGCTCGTCCTGCGGCATACCCTCGACGCCGACGACGTCGGTCAGTCGCGGCCGGCCTTCGGTCAGCGTTCCCGTCTTGTCGACGATCAGCGTATCGACCGAGGCAAAGCGCTCGAGCGCCGCCGCTTCCTTGATCAGCACGCCGGCATGCGCGCCGCGCCCGGTGGCGGTCATGATCGACATTGGCGTGGCAAGGCCGAGCGCACAGGGGCAGGCGATGATCAGCACCGAGACCGCCGAGACTATGGCAAAGACCAGGCTGGGTTCCGGTCCGACGATCGCCCAGGCGACAAACGCTATGATCGCGACCAGCACGACGGCCGGGACGAAGTAGAACGAGACGCGGTCGGCCAATCCCTGGATTGGCGCGCGTGAACGCTGCGCCTTGGCGACCAGCTCGACGATGCGCGCCAGCGTCGTCTCGGCGCCGATCTTTTCGGCGCGCATGATCAGCGAACCATTCTTGTTGAGCGTGCCGCCGGTGAGGTTGTCGCCTTCGGTCTTCTCGACCGGCAGCGGCTCGCCTGTGATCATCGATTCATCGATGGAAGAGCGTCCTTCGAGCACAGTGCCGTCGACCGGCACGGCGTCGCCTGGGCGGATGCGCAAGCGGTCGCCGGCCTTGACCGTATCGAGCGGCACGTCGTTTTCGGAACCGTCCGCGCCGATCAGCCGCGCCGTCTTCGGCGCCAGGTCGAGCAGCGCGCGGATCGCCGAGCCGGTTTTCTCGCGGGCGCGCAATTCCAGCACCTGGCCAAGGAACACCAGCGCGACGATCACCGCCGCCGCCTCGAAATAGACCGGCACGGTGCCGTCATGGCCGCGGAACTGGTGCGGAAAGAGGCCTGGAAACAGCGTGGCGACGACGCTGTAGAGATAGGCGGCACCGACGCCGAGCGAAATCAGCGTCCACATATTGGGGCTGCGGTTGAGGACCGAGTCCCAGCCGCGGTGGAAGAACGGGAATGCCGCCCACAGCACCACCGGGCTGGCCAGCGCCAGCTCCAGCCAGACCTTCGCCCGCTCGTCGATAATGGCCTGAAACGTCAGGCCGAGCATCGGCGCCATGGCGATGAGCAGCAACGGCACGGACAGCACCGCGCTCACCCAAAAGCGCCTGGTGAAGTCGACCAGTTCCGGGTTAGGCCCCGCGTCGCCGGTCGGCACGCCCATCGGCTCCAGCGCCATGCCGCAGATCGGGCAGGAGCCGGGCTTGTCGCGGATGATTTCGGGATGCATCGGGCAGGTGTATTGCGTGCCCTTGGGCATCGGCTGCGGCGCCGGCCTGTCGCCGAGATATTTTGCCGGCTCGGCTTCGAACTTCGCCTGGCAAGCGGCCGAGCAGAAATAGAAGCCCCGGCCCTCGTGCCGCAAAAAGTGCTTGGCCGTGGCGCGATCGACGCTCATGCCGCAGACGGGATCGGTTGCGGTCAGGTATTTTCCCGGCTCGGCGACGAATTTCGCGCGGCAGCTCTCGCTGCAGAAATGATAGCGATGGCCGTCATGCTCGGCCGTCGGCTTGCCGGCAGCCGGATCGACGGTCATGCCGCAGACCGGATCGCGGACGACGGCGTCCGCAGCAGAGGAGGCGCCTTTTGCCGAGCAGCAGCTGCCATGGGTGTGATGATGGTGATCGGAATGCGTCATGCCGAAAGCCCCTGTATTTCGATGTTGCGGCGGAGGTAGTGCTTCCAGTAACTGGAAGGTCAAGGGCTGATTTCGATTTTTCGTGGCCAGGCCCAAACTGCACCGGCCGCGGGCATGAGACGATCGTCCCGTTCCACGGCTGCGGAGAACGCGTCCGTCCGCCCCATACCCAGCGCCGCGAAAACGCGCTATAGACGCCGCCGAAACGGCGAGGCCGAACGGCATTTATGGCAAGAATATCCCTGAAGCTCGAGGAACTGATCGACGGCGAAGCCTTGCGCCGCGAGATGACCGAACTGACCGCGGCCACGGCAGGCGACGGCTCCGGCAAGGCCGCGCGCAGCGGCGTTCTCAAGCTTCTCAAAAGCCGACTAGCCGACGGCCGCACGGTCGCCGAACGCATGCTGATGGACGATGGCAGCGGTACCGCCTGCGCCGCCCGGCTGTCGCATCTGATGGATGAGATCATCCGCGCGCTCTACGACTTCGCCGCCACCCATGTCTATCGCGTCAAAAACCCGTCATCGGCCGAGCGCATGGCGGTCGTGGCCGTCGGCGGCTATGGCCGTGGCACGCTGGCGCCCGGGTCCGACATCGACCTGCTGTTCCTGCTGCCCTACAAGCAGACGCCATGGGGCGAGCAGATCGTCGAATACATGCTCTACATGCTGTGGGACCTCGGGCTGAAGGTCGGCCATGCCACCCGCAACATCGACGAGTGCCTCAGGCTGTCGCGCACCGACATCACCATCCGCACCTCGATCCTGGAGGCGCGCTTCCTGTGGGGCGAGCAAAAGCTCTATGACGAGCTTTTGCAGCGCTTCGACCACGAGGTGGTGCGCACCACCGGCCCCGAATATGTCCAGGCCAAGCTCGCCGAACGCGACGAGCGCCACGCCAAGGCCGGCGAGAGCCGCTATCTGGTCGAGCCCAACGTCAAGGACGGCAAGGGCGGCCTGCGCGACCTGCAGACGCTGTTCTGGATCGCCAAATATTTCTACCGCGTGCGCACCGGCGAGGAACTGGTCGACAAGGGCGTCTTTACCGACGCCGAATACAGGGAATTCCAGAAGGCCGAGGATTTCCTATGGGCGGTGCGCTGCCACATGCATTTCCTCACCGGCAAGGCCGAGGAGCGGCTGCATTTCGACATCCAGCGCGACATTGCCGAGCGGCTGGGCTACACCACCCATCCCGGCCTGTCGGCGGTCGAACGCTTCATGAAGCACTACTTCCTCGTCGCCAAGGATGTCGGCGACCTGACCCGCATTTTCTGCGCCGCGCTGGAAGAAGAGCAGGCCAAGCATGTGCCGGGCTTCAACCGCATCTTCCTCACCTTTTCGCGCCGCAAGCGCAAGCTCGCCGGCACGGCCGATTTCATCGTCGACAACCACCGCATCAACATTGCCGACGACGAGGTGTTCGAGCGCGATCCGGTTAACCTGCTCAGGCTGTTCTGGTTTGCCGACAAGCATGGCCTTGAATTCCACCCCGATGCGCTGAAGCTGTTGACCCGTTCGCTCGGCCTCGTCGGCAAGGCGCTCAGGCGCGACGAGGAGGCCAACCGGCTGTTCCTCGACATCTTGACCTCGGACCGCAATGCCGAGCTCAATCTGCGGCGCATGAACGAGGCCGGACTGCTGGCAAAGCTGATCCCGGATTTCGGCAAGATCGTCGCCATGATGCAGTTCTCGATGTACCACCACTACACGGTGGACGAGCACCTCATCCGCTGCATCGGGGTGCTGGCGGAGATCGAGCGCGGCGACGGGGAAAAGATCCATCCACTCGCCCACTCGCTGATGCCGGGGCTGAAGAAGAGCCGCGAGGCGCTCTATGTCGCCGTGCTGCTGCACGACATCGCCAAGGGCAGGCCGGAGGACCATTCGCAAGCCGGCGCCAGGATCGCCCGGCGCATCTGCCCGCATATGGGGCTCTCGCCGGCCGACACCGAAACGGTCGCCTGGCTGGTCGAGAACCACCTCGTCATGTCGATGACGGCGCAGACCCGCGATCTCAACGACCGCAAGACGATCGAGGATTTTGCCGCCATCGTGCAGTCGGTCGAACGGCTGAAGATGCTGCTTGTGCTTACCGTCTGCGATATCCGCGGCGTCGGGCCTGGGGTCTGGAACGGCTGGAAGGGCCAGCTGCTGCGTACGCTCTATTACGAGACCGAGCTTTTGTTGACCGGCGGGTTTTCGGAGGTGTCGCGCGCCAAACGGACGGCGGCGGCGCGCGAACAACTGGCCGAGGCGCTTGCCGACTGGCCGGAAAAGGCCCGCAAGCGTTATGTCGGCCAGCACTACGAGAACTATCTGCTGGCGGTCGATCTTCCCGACCAGCTCCGCCATGCCGAATTCATCCGCGAGGCCGATCACGCCGGCAAGAAGCTCGCCACCATGGTGAAAACCCACCAGTTCGAGGCGGTGACCGAGATCACGGTGCTGGCGCAGGACCATCCGCGCCTGCTTTCGGTGATTGCCGGCGCCTGTGCCGCGGCCGGCGGCAACATCGTCGACGCGCAGATATTCACCACCTCGGATGGTCGGGCGCTCGACACCATCCTGATCTCGAGGGAGTTCGACCTCGACGAGGACGAGCGCCGCCGTGCCGAGCGCGTCGGCCGGCTGATCGAGGACGTGCTGTCGGGCAAGAGCTGGCTGCCCGAAATGATCGAGAAGCGGACCAAGCCGCGGCGCGGCGCCAAGGTTTTCCGTATTCCGCCACGCGCCGAGATCCGCAACACCCTGTCGAACCGTTTCTCGGTGATCGAGGTCGAGGGGCTGGACAGGCCGGGCCTTCTGTCGGAGATCACCGGCATGTTGTCGGACCTGTCGCTCGACATCGCCTCGGCCCACATCACCACCTTCGGCGAAAAGGTCATCGACACGTTCTACGTCACCGATCTCACCGGCCAGAAGATCGACAGCCCGTCGCGCACCGCGACCATCCGCAACAGGCTGATCGCGGTGCTCGAGGGCACGGCGTCCGAGCGCGGCAAGACCAAAACGGCCGCCGAGTGACCGTTACCTTCCATTTGCCCCAATCGCACAGGCAGTCTTCAAGCGCATGAGCCTTGTCAAGAAATTCGCCACGGTCGCTTCCGGCACTCTGATGAGCCGCGCCCTCGGTTTCGGCCGCGAGATGCTGATGGCTGCCGCACTCGGCACCGGGCCGATCGCCGACGCCTTCAACGCCGCCTTCCAGTTTCCCAACACCTTTCGCCGGCTGTTTGCCGAAGGCGCCTTCAACGCCGCCTTCGTGCCGCTGTTCGCCAAGGAGATCGAGACGCACGGCACCGACGGCGCCAAGCGCTTTTCCGAAGAGGTGTTCGGCGTCTTGTTCACGGCGCTGCTGGCGCTGACCATCGCCATGGAACTGGCGATGCCGCTGATCGTGCGCTATCTGGTGGCGCCGGGCTTTGCCGACACGCCGGGAAAATTCGAGACGACGGTGGCGCTGGCGACCGTCATGTTCCCCTATCTGATCTGCATGTCGCTCGGCGCCATGATGGCCGGCATGCTGAATTCGCTGCGCCGCTATTTCGCCGCCGCGGTGGCGCCGGTGTTCCTCAACGTCATCCTTATCGCCGTGCTTGCCTATGCCTGGTACAAGGGTTCGGACGCCCGCACCGTCGGTTTCGGGCTGGCCTGGGGCGTGCTGGCGGCCGGCCTGGTGCAGCTGGCGATCGTCTGGGCGGCGGTGCGCCATGCCGGCATTTCGATCGGCTTCCGGCGGCCGAAGATGACGCCGAACGTCAAGCGGCTGCTGATCCTGGCGCTGCCGGCGGCGATCACCGGGGGCATCACCCAGATCAACCAGCTGATCGGCACGGCGATCGCGTCGGCGCAGGACAGCGCGGTGTCGTCGCTGGCCTATGCCGACCGCGTTTACCAGCTGCCGCTGGGCGTCGTCGGCGTCGCCGTCGCCATCGTGCTTTTGCCGGAACTGTCGCGGGCGCTGAAATCGGGCAATCTGGTCGAGGCCGCCAATCTGCAGAACCGCTCGGTCGAGTTTACCCTTTTCATGACCTTGCCTGCGGCGGCCGCGCTGCTGGTCATGTCCGAGCCGATCGTGCGGCTGGTCTATGAGCGCGGCGCCTTTGCCGCCAACAATTCGACGCCGACGGTCGCGGCAATCCTGGCGATCTTCGGGCTCGGCCTGCCGGCCTTCGTGCTGATCAAGGCGTTCACCCCAGGCTATTTCGCTCGCGAGGACACGCGCACGCCGATGATTTTCGCCGCCATCTCGGTGGCGGTTAACATTACGACGGCACTGACGCTGTTTCCGACGATGGGCGCGCCCGGCATTGCCGTTGCCTCCGCTGTCGCCGGCTGGGTCAATGCGGCAATGCTGCTCGCCGTGCTGATCCGGCGCGGCCATTGGGGCCGCGACGTGCCGCTCATGAAACGCATCCCGCGGCTGGTGCTGTCGGCGGCGGTGATGGCAGCGGCGCTCTATTTTGCCGAACACTGGTTCGCCGCAAGGCTCGCCTCCGGCTCGCCGCTGGTGATCAAGGCGGTAACGCTGCTTGCGCTCGTCGCCGGCGGGGCGCTGCTTTACTTCGTCACCGCCTTCGCCATCGGCGGTGCCGATTTCGGCATGATCCGCCGCAATATCGGGCGCAAGGGCTCCCAGCCGGTCAAGGAGCAATCTCCGGATCCGTGAGGGGGAAAATTCATCAGCGCCAATTTTGTTCTTGCTTTGTGCCGGCAGCTATGCTATTAATCCCGGTATGGTGCTAATTGGCTCCAACAACCCGCCCACCGAGGCGGGTTTTTGTTTCTGGTCGGCGCCATCCCTCAAACAGCCTTCTGTTCGGCCGACGTCAAAGCCTGCGCGCCCTGGCCAACGCCCCTCTTGATCGTCTCCTCGCTCTCGTCCATAAGCGCGCCGTCGCAAGACTTTCGCCGCGCGCGAAACGGCCCTCCACAAGCCAGGGAAACACCATGACCGACCTCAACCGGCCCGCCTTCAAGCCACTCGTCTTTTCCGGCGTCCAGCCAACCGGCAATCTGCATCTCGGCAATTATCTCGGCGCCATCAAGAAATTTGTCGCCCTGCAGGACACCTCCGACTGCATCTACTGCGTCGTCGATCTGCATTCGCTGACCGCACAGCTCGTCTATGAGGATCTTCAGGACCAGACGCGTTCGATCACCGCGGCGTTTCTCGCCTCCGGCATCGACCCGACCAAGCACATCGTCTTCAACCAGTCGCGGGTGATGCAGCACGCCGAGCTTGCCTGGATCTTCAACTGCGTGGCGCGCATCGGTTGGATGAACCGCATGACGCAGTTCAAGGACAAGGCCGGCAAGGACCGCGAGAACGCCTCGCTCGGCCTGCTCGCCTATCCCTCCCTGATGGCCGCCGACATCCTCGTCTACCGCGCTACCCACGTGCCGGTCGGCGACGACCAGAAGCAGCATCTGGAGCTGACCCGCGACATCGCGCAGAAATTCAACAACGACTTTTCGGACCGCATCGCCGCGCTTGGCGTCGGCGTCGAGATGCAGGTCGGCGAAGAGACGGTGAACGGCTATTTCCCGCTGACCGAGCCGGTCATCGGCGGCCCGGCAGCGCGCATCATGTCGCTGCGCGACGGTTCGAAGAAGATGTCGAAATCCGATCCGTCGGACCTGTCGCGCATCAACCTGACCGACGATGCCGACGCCATCTCGAAGAAGATCCGCAAGGCCAAGACCGACCCGGAGGCTTTGCCCGGCGAACTGGACGGGCTTGCCGGCCGGCCGGAAGCGGAAAACCTCGTCGGCATCTATGCCGGCCTCGCCGAAATCTCGAAAGAGGCGGTGCTGAAGGAATATGGCGGCCAGCAGTTTTCGGTGTTCAAGCCGGCGCTGGCCGACCTTGCGGTGGAAAAACTGGCGCCGATCGCCGGCGAGATGCGCCGCATCTCCAGCGACCGCGCCTACGTCGACGCGGTGCTGCGCGATGGCGGCGAGCGTGCCGGCACATTGGCCGAAGCGACCATGAAGACCGTGCGCGACATTATCGGCCTGCTGCAAGGCTAATGCATGTCGCGCAAAAGTGTGCAGCGGTTTTGCGATAACGACATGCATAAAACAAGAACCTGAAGCGCGTCGCTGGTCGAACGCGACGCGCTTTAAGCTGCACCAGCATTGCCACAGCCGCCGGTCGCTTGCGGGCGGGCTGTGGCGGTGGCAGATTGCGGCCGAAACCATCGAACAGGGTGAATATGGTCTCCAAACGCCTCAGCCGCGAAGTCGGTCATCGCCGCAAGTTCCTGGCGATCATCGACGACACGCCCGAATGCGAGCGCGCCGTCGCCTACGCCTCGAAGCGGGCGCAGAGCACGGGCGGCGTACTGGTGCTGCTCTATGTCATCGAGCCGGATGATTTCCAGCACTGGCTGGGTGTCGAGAAGATCATGCGCGAGGAGGCGACCGCCACGGCGCGTGCCGCACTCGACAGCTACGCCAACAAGGTGCGTCAGAAGCTCGGCATCGAGCCGGAACTGGTGGTGCGCGAGGGCAAGCCGACCGAAGAGATCCACAAGCTGATCGAGGAAGACCAGGACATTGCCATCCTGGTGCTGGCGGCAGGCGCCGGCAAGGAAGGGCCTGGGCCGCTGGTCGGCGCGGTCGCCGGCAAGGGCGCCGCCTTTCCGATTCCCGTCACGGTGGTGCCGCAGAACCTGTCGGACGAGGAGATCGACAGCCTCGCCTGAGATGTGCTGATATTCAGGTGAGGCCGGCCTGCAAGTGGCGGCTTCCTGCGCTTCCGGTGCTCACGTACCAAAAGTACGCTCCGCTCCGGTTCTCGGAAACCACCATTTTCGGCTCGGCCTGACCTGAATCTCAACACATCTCCAATCGTTTCAGCGAACTAGCAAAACATTCCGCCAGCCAGCCGTTCCCCCCGATGCCTTTCGCTTGAATGTCGGGCGGATAAAGCCTAATTAGAATTATTCCAAACTAGCTGCCCGAAACGGGCACGGAGACGGCCATGTTCATCCAGACCGAGTCGACGCCAAACCCGGCGACGCTGAAATTCCTGCCCGGCAAGGAAGTGCTGCAAGAAGGCACCGCCGATTTCCGCGATGCCGATAGCGCCGCGACGGCTTCGCCGCTCGCCGGCCGGCTGTTCGAAATCCCCGGCGTCACCGGCGTCTTCTTCGGCTATGATTTCATCACCGTGACCAAGGACGGCCCCGACTGGCAGCATCTGAAGCCGGCTATCCTCGGCGCCATCATGGAGCATTTCATGTCCGGCGCCCCGGTGATGGCCAAGGCCGGCCCCGCCGCCGAGACCAGCCAGACCGGCGAATTCTACGACAAGGCCGACGAGGAGCTGGTCGTCACCATCAAGGAGCTGCTCGACACGCGGGTGCGCCCGGCGGTGGCCCAGGATGGCGGCGACATCACCTTCCGCGGCTTCGAGAACGGCACCGTGTTCCTGCACATGAAGGGCGCCTGCGCCGGCTGCCCGTCGTCGACGGCGACGCTGAAGCACGGCATCCAGAACCTGCTCCGGCACTTTGTGCCGGAAGTGCAGCATGTCGAACAGGTCTCCTGACGCGACGTTCCATCGTCAACATGGATAGACAACAAAAAACCGGGCCAAAGTGCCCGGTTTTCTGTTTGCGACGTCTGTGTTGTTGCCTAGACGGTCCGCGTATAAGGGTTTTATATCACAATGACCTTGGCGCCGACCGAGGTGCGGTCGTAGAGGTCGATAATGTCCTGGTTCATCAGCCGGATGCAGCCCGATGACATCGCCTTGCCGATCGAATTCCATTCCGGGCTGCCATGCAGGCGATAACCCATGTCGCCACCCTTGTTGAACAGGTACATAGCGCGCGCGCCGAGCGGGTTCTTCAACCCCGGCTCCATGCCACCGGCAAACTTGGCCAGTTCCGGCTGGCGCTTGATCATCTGCGAAGGCGGTGTCCAGGTCGGCCATTCGCGCTTCAGTGCGATATGGGCGGTGCCGTGCCATTCGAAACCCTCACGGCCGACGCCGATGCCGTAGCGCATCGCTTCGCCGTCGCCCATGACGAAATAGAGGAACTTGTTCTGCGTATCGACGATAATGGTGCCCGGCTTTTCCCTGGTGTCGTAGTCGACGATCTGCCGGCGGTATTTGAACGGCACCTTTTCGATCGGAACGCGCGGCAAATGATAGCCGGCGTCGGTCACCGCGCCGTAGTTGTTGGTGAAGATCTGCGAGCCGATGGTGCTGCAACCGGCGACAGCCGTCGACAGCGCCAGGGCCGCGACGATTGCAAGTGACTTCATGCGCATGAAAAGGTCCGATGCCTGCCCAAACAACAGCGGCTCGAGTCGGCCGCTTTTTTCATCTTCATTCATGCTGGCATTTGCTTTGCTTGCCAAGCGGGCGATGCCTACATCCTTGGACTTGCGTGCTGGTAAACCTGCGACTATGGCATTTCGGCAACAGCCCCCGCAGGATTATGTTGCAAAATCAATGGGCCAGGAACAAGAACCCCGAGCCGAGGAAATCACTCATGGATGTCGGTGACGCTGCCCGGCGCTCTGGCCTGCGGCCAAGATCATCCGTTGCAACGAGGAGATCGGCCTGAGACGCGGCCGCCGCAAGGGAAAGTCCAGACAGGCCGGGTTTAATAAAGGACGCCGCGAAGCACGGTCCAAGCCAGAAGCCCGAACGTGCCGATCACCACCAATGCACCAAGGACCGTGCCGATCTTTTCAGGCAATCCATCGGGGCGACCAGGATCGTTGGCCATTCAACTATCGATCATGACGTAGGCCGCACCAAACACGGCAACGATAATTGCCCCAAGCACCGCCCAGCCTCTGATGGCCGAGCGGATTTCCTCCGGCGTCGCCGATTTCCGGTCGTCATCTTCCGTCATCTAATGCTCCTCCTAGAATCCGTGGCAGACATTGAAAGCGCAAGCTGCAACGTGCGCCGTCCGAGAGCAAGCGTTCCCCAGCCTTCGACACTCCGCAAAGCGCGGGCGGCGGTCACGATCCCGGCGGGCGGTACCGGATCGACTTCGCTTTGCCAAGCGCGTCCATCGTCTCTTCGACACTTAACAGGACGGTGGTCTCGTACGAGCTGAGCGCGCCTCCCGCACCGATGGCGAGCATGACGGATGCCATCGACACGTTGTCCGGCGCCTCCCATAGGTTCCAGCCATCGTACTCCCCGAAGGCATACCAGAACCCGTGCAGCTTTCCGCCGACCGACTCGATGTAGGAACGGGCAGCCTCGCGTCTATCCTCGGGATTATCCATCAAGCGCGCCCAGGTTTCGGGCCTGTAGCTGAATCGCGTGAGATACATCGGCATGGTTCGTCTCCTCCCAGAGCTGCCCCCACCAAGACAGTTAAGCGCCCCAATCCGGGAGAACGCGAGTCGTTTCCGAGGCGTAGTACCGCTGGCTTAGTTGCGGGGGCGCTAATAGACCTGTTTCAATGTTTTTTTCAGGGAGTAAGGTCAATGGCCGCGTATCTCATTGCTGATGTAGACATAACCGACGCCGCCGTTTTCGAGGAATACCGCCGGGACGTGCCGGCAACCGAAGCCCGCTATGGGGGGAGGTACATCGCTCGCGGCGGAGCCACCAAAGTTCTGGAGGGCGATTGGGAACCTCATCGCCTCGTCATTGTCGAATTCCCGGACATGGCGTCCCTCCTGGCATGGTACGACTCTCCAGAATACGGCCGCCTCAAAGCCATCCGCGAACGCTGCGCAAAGACGAGAATTATTGCTCTGGAGGGGATGATGCCGGTTAGCTGAGGGCCGGGTCGATGACAATGGCAAATCTAAGTTGCCATATCTGGTGCGGCCCGGCGACGGGACAGGAGCATTCTGATATGAATCAGCAAGCTTTGAACTTGCGGGCGGGAAATGACGGTCAATGATGGGAGGATGGCGCCGGAAGCACTCATTGAACGGGACCTACAAATCAATATGACCCAACACCAGATCGGCAGGCGGTGTTACAGCGTGACCTAGGGTTGTGTCATGGCGTTGAAAATGCCGGCGCCAACTATCGCACATAAGGCTGCGGCCCCAAGCCCTCCCACAATGATGCACCACCAGGCGCGGCCATTTCCCGGAAGCACGGGATTCATTTTTATCATCCGTCGCGCCAGAAGCCCCTGGTAGAGTGCATAAGAAGACCCGAAACCGGCGAGCCAAATGACGGAAAATACGACGCCCCGCGCGAGCATCCTGTTGAGCCTGGTTTGCTCGGCCGTCAAACTCGTATTCTCAGTAGCCATGCTTCGCCACCTTTGTGGTCACGCTATGACCACTCGGGCCTGCAGCGGTGAATATTAGATCAACGGCGACGCCTCGCGAAAACATAGCTCCGTCACCCGTAGGAATTGCATTGCTAACGCGAGCGGCACGCCTTGTGGAAGGGCGGGCCTTTATCGTTTCTCAAAAGGCAATTATGTACTTTACAAACGGGAAGGCCTGAAGACGCGGGTAGGTCCTTCTTCGGGGTCGATCACCAGCACAACGTTTTCTGGGTTTTGCCAAGGCAACAACATCACGTAGGCCGCAAAATCGTCTTCAGGGAAATGGTTGAAGCCACCACCGGCTACAAACATTTGCGGGTGCTTGCTGCCGCCAAAGCTATCCTCGACGCTGTTAAGTTGTTGGAAGGGGGCGCGCTCTGCCAGCCATTCCTGTATGCTCTCGAAGAGAATGGGCAGGCCGTTCGGGCTCGATAGAGCTTCAGCAGAAGACGTACAAAGCACCACACCGCTCACGACGCTCATTGTGACTCAGCCATTGCCTAACGGGCCTTCTTGCCCGTCTCCAGCCGTTCGAAAGCAGCTTCTTCGTTGTGGAAGTGTGGCTCGAAAAGGACACTCATAACCCGGATTCCTACTGTGGATTCAAGGTATCAGGCACATCGCCGTGTTTGTAAAGTGCGTAATCGCCCGCAAAAACGGTTCAAACCGTGAACAAAATCTGCCATGGTATCCTCCATGCCGATCATCTCACCTCTACCCCTCAATCCGCTCATCGACGGCCGCCAGTCGGAGCGTGCCATGCTGGTCAGGCGTGGCGTGCAGCGGCTGCTCAAGCAGATGGGCGCGCATGTCTTGCCCGAACTGTCGCTGGCCACCGGCCGGCGCGCCGATCTCGTCGCGCTGACCCGCCAGGGCGACATCTGGATCATCGAGATCAAATCCTCGATCGAGGATTTCAGGGTCGACCGCAAATGGCCGGACTACCGGCTGCATTCCGACCGGTTCTTCTTCGCCACGCATCCCGGCGTGCCTTCCGAAATCTTTCCGGAGGAATGCGGCTTCATTCTCTCCGACGGCTATGGTGCCGAGATTCTGCGCGATGCGCCCGAGCACCGCATGGCGGCGGCGACGCGCAAGGCGCTGATGCTGCGGATCGCACGCGCCGGTGCGTCGCGGCTGCTCGCGGCCGAGCTTGCCGGCGTGTCGGTGCCGGCGCTGGACGGCGAGAGCGAGTAGGGGTTTGCGCTCTCCGTACTTATAGACGTCGCGCTGCCCCTCATCCGGCTGCCGCCACCTTCTCCCCGTAAGTGACGGGGAGAAGGGAGTAAGCCGGACTGCTATTCCACGATGCGGTAGATGTTCCACAGGCTGGTGCCCGACACGACATAGGGCTCCATTTCCTTGCCCCATTTGGCGTGCGCGGCGATCTTGCCGATCCTGGCGAAGAACGCCTCCAACTGGCGAGGCTTTCGACCTGCTGGTGGGACTCGACCGTCGCTTCCCGCGCGCCGATCGATCCGGTCATGGTCTGGAACTTGAGGTCGTCGAGACCGACCTGCGTGCCGATCTCGCGTTCTCATTCTTTAACAGTTCGAGCACGGTCTGCTTGTGGCCGAACTTGGCGTCGATCTGCCATCTGGCACTGAACATCGCCGCCTCCTTATTCGTCCCAGGCCTGCACGACCGTCTGCCGTGCGATCTGGCCGTTCTTCAGCTCCAGCATCGCCGCGCAGAATACCTTGGTCCCGTCCGGATAGGAGCAGGCCTGGGTGAAGGCGAGATTGTTGCCGTCGGCGATGGTGGTGTCGACCTTGTGGGTCATCGCCCGACTGCAAATGTCGTCCCAGAACGTGGTGATCGCTGCGCGCCCGCGGATTTCGCGCGGCTTGCTCGGCGGGTTGTTGCGGTCGATCACCCGCACCAATGCGTCGTCGGCATAGAAGCTCGCCAGCAATTTTCCATCACGGCCCTCAATCGCCTTCTTGATCGCAGCGCCGTCTATCGTCTGTGTCTTGGTCAGCATTTTTTCCTCCATAGGCCCGTCTTCACCGGGCGTTCAATTGATCAGAACCGCCCGGCGCTCATAGACGGGCAGGTGGTTCACTGCGACTTCGCCTTGACGGCCGCGAACACCTCGTCGGACTGCTTCTTGAAAGTGGCGAGATCGACCTGGCTGCCGTTGAGCATCGTCGACCAGTGGCGCACGATCGCCGCCATCGCCACCGCCTCCTTGATCTCCTCGTCGCTGGCGCCATTGAGCTTGGCCGCCTGCGTGTGGAAATAGATGCAGTACTGGCAGGGGATCTGCGAGGCGACGGCGAGGCCCATCAATTCCTTGGTCTTGCCGTCGAGCGCGGTGTTCGGGTTGAGCTGCACGCCCTTGATCTCGGCCCAGGCGCCGGCAACGGCGACATCCGGCAGCGTCTTGAACATGTCCGGCACCGAGCCGAGCGTTGCCTGGATGTCCTTGTAGGCAGCGGTCGCTGAGGCGTCTTCGGCCTTGGCAGGAACGATCGCCAACAGCGCGCCAACGCCTGCCGCCAGCACCAGTGATTTGAGTGTCGACTTCAGCATTTTATTCCTCCCTTCGCAGCGCCTTCCCGGCGACATCCGCCTGGCCTGCATGGGACGAAGTGATAGCGCTTACGCATGCCTGGCCGCTTCGTCCGAAAGCGCCATGGCTCCTATGGCCCGTGCGGGCCAGCGTGCCGGGCCGAGAACGCCGCCGCCGCCGCCCGCGACGGCAGGTCCAGCTTGAGCAGAATATTGGCGACGTGGCGCTTGACGGTGTGTTCGCTCAGCCCGAGTTCGGCGGCGATCGCGGCATTGCTCTTGCCATCGGCGATGAGGTTCACCACCTCGCTTTCGCGCGCCGTCAGTGCGGCCGGCTCGGCAGCCTTGGCCTTCGGCCGGCAGGCCGGCTCCAGATGCTGTTCCGAGGTCGCCTGCACCAGCGCCAGCGGCTCATCCAGCTCGTCAAGCGCGATGCGCCCGGCGTCATTGAAATGAAGGCCTGAACCGGCGGCGAGGTCGGCGACCAGCCGCGAAGCGAGGATGTCGCCGCGCCCGGCATGCGCGGCAAGCTGCATCGTCACGCGCGCCGTCAACCCCGTCGGCGGCCCACGCAACTCGACCTCGCCGACATGCACGCCCTGCGCGCTGGCGATGCCGATCTCCTGCGCCGCATCGCGCAGCGCCGCCGCGCAGCGTACGGCCCGCGCCGGGCCGTCGAAGCGCGCCATCATCAGCTCGCCATGCGTGCCGGCCGGGCGGCCGCCATGGCGCCCGACCAGCAGCCGCCATGTTTCCTGAAAACGCTGGGTGCGCTCGCTCCATATGCGGTCGCCAAGCCGCGCCGTGTCGTAGATCCGGGTGACCAGCAGTGCAGCCAGCACGCGCTCGGCCTCGGCAACGGCGCGCGCGCCGGTCAGGAACTCCTCGATCAGATCGGCCACCCGATCGACATCGCCGGTCCAGATCGGATGGTCGCGCCCGGCCACCTCGACCAGCCGCGAATTCGGGATCTTCCTTGCCAGGAAGCGGCTGGCCTCCGGGTCGACGCGCGCATCGTTGCGGCGATGGATGAGCAGCGTCGGTGCGCTGATCGCCGCCAGCACGCCGCGCACGTCGATAGCTGCATTCATGCGGGCCAGGGCGATTGCCGCGGTCGGGCTCGCCGACAGCCGCTCGAAGCGCGCCCACCATGTGGCGAAACGCGGATCGTCGACGCGGCCGGGCGCGAAATGCGGCAGGGTGGCGCCGGTGCCCCATGCGGTCTCCGCCGTCGCGATGAACGCCTCAAGGCGTTCCGGCGGCATCACCCATTTGTGGAAATGCGCATAGCCGCCATAAAGCGCCAGCGCCCGCGTCCGCTCCGGGTAGGTGGCGGCGAACAGCATTGCCATCGGCGCGCCTTCCGAAGCGCCGAGCAAGGCGGCGCGGCCGCTGCCGGTCGCATCCATCACCGCGCGCACATCGTCCATGCGGGTTTCGAGGCTGGGCAGGTGGTGGACATCGACGCGGTCGGACAGACCGGTGCCGCGCTTGTCGAACAGGATCAGCCGTGAGAACGCGGAAAGCCGCTTCAACAGCCGGGTGTAGCCCTCGTCTTCCCAGTGCAGGTCGAGATTGGAAATGAAACCCGGCACGAAGACGAGATCGAGCGATCCCTGGCCGACCACCTGATAGGCGATCCGCACGTCGCCACTGAGCGCGTATCGAGTTTCGATCGGCCTCACGAGTTGCCCGCCCGACCCGACGATTTCCTGTCGCCGATCATAGCAGAGGCGCGTAGCTTGCGGCAGATGAAACCTTAGAGCGAGTGAATATAGGCCCGCGGCGCCTACTTCTGTGACGCGGCGGTCGTCTCGGTGTTCGCTCCGCCAGCGCTGAAACCTGCGCCCTCCGGCGCGCCCGGCCGCTTGATCCTGGGCGCGGCCGCGACGACAAGTTCGTTGAACCCTTCGCCGCCGCTGTCCAGCATCTCGAACAATTGCCGGCGCATCCTCGGCTCCCAGAACTTGTTGATGTGCTCGGCGACGCCGGCAATGCCTTGCTCGCGCGGCTTTGAGTGGAAAAAGGCGGCGATCTGGTTGGCCATGCGAACCAGCTTTTCGCTGGTGCTCATGAGGTGGCCTTCGTCATGCGACATGCTTGGCAACTCCGGAAACCACGCGGTCAGGATGGGTGAAAATATCGAAATCGTCGCCGCGCACCAGCGCCACCAGCGTCATGCCGGAATCGTCTGCGGTGCGGATGGCAAGTGCGGTCGGCGCCGAGACGGCAATGATGACGGCCGAGCCGATCGCCGCGGTCTTCTGCACCATCTCGACCGAAACGCGCGACGTGACGACGACCGCACCGTTGGCGCCGTCGATACCGGCTTTGGCCAGCGCGCCGGCCAGCTTGTCCAGCGCGTTATGGCGGCCGACATCCTCGCGCGCCATGACGATGCCCTTGCCGGGAAGGTAAAAACCGGCGGCGTGGACGGCACCGGTCTCGGCGTGCAGCGGCTGCAGCTTCGACAAAAGCTTGACCGAGCGGACGATGTCATTGGCCTGAAGTGTAAGTTGCGACGCACCGACCGGGTTTACCGAGCGCATTGCCTCCTCGATGGATTCGATGCCGCACAGCCCGCAGCCGACCGGCCCGGCGAGCCTGCGCCGCCGCGCTTCGAAGCGGGTGTTGGCCTGGTCCTTCAGCCGGATCTGGATATCGATGCCGGCGCCGTGATCCTCGACCTCGATCGCTTCGATTTCGTCCGGCGAGGCAATGATGCCTTCGGTCAGCGAGAAGCCGAGCGCGAAATCCTCGAAATCAGCCGGGCTTGCCATCATCACCGCATGCGTGGTGCCGGCAAAGGAGAACGCCACCGGCGTCTCTTCCGGCACCATGCGGTTGGCGGCCGCAGTGCCGCCGGCGCGGCGCGCGAGACGCGAGATCTGCGAAATGGCTTTGCGGCGCGCGGTCAAGGACTACTCCGCCGCTTCCAACTTCGCGATGCGGCGGCTTTGCTTTGCCTGCTCGTCATAGTCGCGCTGCCATTCCGACGGGCCGTTGGATGCACCCACCTGCACCGCGGTCACCTTGTATTCCGGGCAGTTGGTCGCCCAGTCGGAGAAGTCGGTGGTGATGACGTTGGCCTGGGTGTCGGGATGGTGGAAGGTCGTATAGACGACGCCCGGCGACACCCGCTCGGTGATCAGCGCGCGCAGCGTCGTCTCGCCGGAGCGGCTGGTCAGCCGCACCCAGTCGCCGTCGCGCAGGCCGCGATTTTCGGCATCGTGCGGATGGATCTCCAGCCGGTCCTCGCTATGCCAGACCACATTGTCGGTGCGCCGGGTCTGCGCGCCGACATTGTATTGCGACAGGATGCGGCCGGTGGTCAGCAGCAGCGGGAAGCGCGGTCCGGTCCTTTCGTCGGTCGCGACGTATTCGGTGCGGATGAACTTGCCCTTGCCGCGCACGAAGCCGCCGATATGCATGATCGGCGTGCCTTCCGGCGACTTCTCGTTGCAGGGCCACTGCACCGAGCCCACCCGGTCGAGAAGGTCGAAGGAAACGCCGGCGAAACTTGGTGTTGTCTTGGCGATCTCGTCCATGATCTGGGACGGATGCGTGTAGTTCCAGCCGAGGCCGAGCGCCTTGGCGAGCTCCTGCGTCGCTTCCCAGTCGGCATAGCCGCATTTCGGCTCCATCACCTTGCGCACCATGTTGATGCGGCGCTCGGCATTGGTGAAGGTGCCGTCCTTCTCGAGGAACGTCGAGCCGGGCAGGAACACATGCGCGTAGTTGGCCGTCTCGTTGAGGAAGAGGTCGTGCACGACGACGCATTCCATCGCGGCGAGACCGGCGGCGACATGCTTGGTGTCGGGGTCCGACTGCAGGATGTCCTCGCCCTGCACATAGAGCCCCTTGAACGAGCCGTCGACGGCGGCGTCCAGCATATTGGGGATGCGCAGGCCGGGCTCGTCGTCGAGCTTGACGCCCCACAGGCTCTCATAGATGGCGCGCACCGCGTCGCCTGAAATGTGGCGATAGCCGGGAAGCTCGTGCGGGAACGAGCCCATGTCGCAGGAGCCCTGCACATTGTTCTGGCCGCGCAGCGGATTCACGCCGACGCCCGGCCGGCCGATATTGCCGGTCGCCATGGCGAGGTTGGCAATGGCGATGACGGTGGTCGAGCCCTGGCTGTGCTCGGTCACGCCGAGGCCGTAATAGATCGCGCCGTTGCCGCCGCGGGCGTAGAGCCGCGCCGCGCCGCGTATGTCGTCGGGATCGACATTGGCAAGCTGGCCGACCACTTCCGGGCTGTTTTCCGGCAGCGCCACGAACGATGCCCAGTCCTGGAACTCGTCCCAGTCGCAGCGCTCGCGGATGAACGCCTCGTCGAACAGGCCTTCGGTGACGATGACATGGGCAAGCGCGGTCAGCATGGCGACGTTGGTGCCCGGCTTCAGCGGCAGATGGAACTGAGCTTCGACATGGGCCGAGCGCACGATGTCGGTGCGGCGCGGATCGAGCACGATCAGCCTGGCGCCCTGGCGCATGCGCTTTTTCATGCGCGAAGCGAACACCGGATGCGCATCGGTCGGATTGGCGCCGATCAGCAGGATCACGTCCGTCTGCTCGATCGAATCGAAGTCCTGCGTGCCGGCGGAGGTGCCGAAGGTCTGGCCGAGACCATAGCCGGTCGGCGAATGGCAGACGCGGGCGCAGGTATCGACATTGTTGTTGCGGAAGCCCTGCCGGACAAGCTTCTGGACGAGGTAGGTCTCCTCGTTGGTGCAGCGCGAGGAGGTGATGCCGCCGATCGAGGTGCGGCCGTACTGGTATTGGATGCGGCGGAATTCATTCGCCGTGTGGGTGAGCGCCTCTTCCCACGACACTTCGCGCCACGGATCACTGACCCGCTCGCGGATCATCGGCTTCAGGATCCGGTCCTTGTGCGTCGCATAGCCATAGGCGAAGCGGCCCTTGACGCAGGAGTGGCCGTGGTTGGCCTTGCCTGCCTTGTAGGGCATCATGCGGATGACCTCGTCGCCCTTGACCTCGGCCTTGAACGAACAGCCGACGCCGCAATAGGCGCAGGTGGTGACGGTCGAGCGCTCGGGCAGGCCTTTCGCCAGCACGGTCTTTTCCCTCAGCGCATCGGTCGGGCAGGCCTGCACGCAGGCCCCGCACGACACGCATTCGGAATCGACGAACGCCTCGTGCATGCCGGCCGAGACCCTGGATTCGAAGCCGCGGCCCTCGATGGTCAGCGCGAAGGTGCCCTGCACCTCCTCACAGGCGCGCACGCAGCGCGAGCAGACGATGCACTGCGTCGGATCGTAGGTGAAATACGGGTTCGATTCATCGCGGGCGATGTAATCGATGGTCAGCGAGCCATGGCCGGGCGCCACGCCGTTTTCCTGCTTGACGTGGTTGCGGCCGTCCACGCCAAAGCGGTTCTCGATCAGGCCGACCGTCCTGACGATCTTGTCGAACTCGCTGGCGCCAGTGCCGGCCTTCTCGCCCCACGCCGCAGGATGGTCGGAGACGTAGAGTTCCATCACGCCGCGGCGAATGGCGTCTAGCCGATCGCTCTGCGTATGCACGACCATGCCTTCGCCGACCGGCGTCGTGCACGAGGCCGGCGTGCCGCCGCGCCCGTCGATCTCGACGAGGCAGACCCGGCAGGAGCCGAACGAGTCCAGCATGTCGGTTGCGCACAGTTTCGGGATTTCGACGCCGGCTTCCATCGAAGCGCGCATGATCGAGGTACCGGCCGGCACCGTTATCGACTTGCCGTCGACGGTCAGCGTCACTTGCTGCTCGGCTTCAGAGGCAGGTGTGCCGTAGTCGATTTCTTGGACCAGCGATTTGATGTCGAATGCCGCGTTCATGCCTGTCCGCTCCTATTCCGCTGCTTCGGCGACCGGCGTCGGCCGAAAGTCGTCCGGGAAATGGTTGAGTGCACTCATCACTGGATATGGGGTGAAGCCGCCGAGAGCGCAAAGCGAGCCGAACTTCATCGTGTTGCAAAGGTCGGTGACCAGCGCGATCTGCTTTTCCGGTTCGACGTTCTGGGCGAGCCGGTCCAGCACCTCGACACCGCGCGTCGAGCCGATGCGGCACGGCGTGCACTTGCCGCAGCTCTCGATGGCGCAGAATTCCATGGCAAAGCGTGCCTGCTTCAGCATGTCGGCGCTGTCGTCGAAAACGACGATGCCGGCATGGCCGATCAGCCCGTCCTTGGCGGCAAACGCTTCGTAGTCGAACGGCGTGTCGAACAGCGCGCGCGGGAAATAGGCGCCGAGCGGGCCACCCACCTGCACCGCTTTGACCGGGCGTCCCGTCGCCGTGCCGCCGCCGATATCGTCGACGATCTCGCCCAGCGTCATGCCGAACGCCGCCTCGTAGAGACCGGGATACTTGACGTTGCCGGCAATCTGGATCGGGATGGTGCCGCGTGAACGGCCCATGCCGAAATCCTTGTAGAAGGCGGCGCCCTTGTCCATGATCACCGGCACCGAGGCCAGCGAGATGACGTTGTTGATCACTGTCGGCTTGCCGAACAGGCCCTTGTGCGCCGGCAGCGGCGGCTTGGCCCGCACCTGTCCGCGCTTGCCTTCGAGGCTGTCGAGCAGGGCGGTTTCCTCGCCGCAAACATAGGCGCCGGCGCCGACGCGCACTTCCATGTCGAATGAATTGGCCGAGCCGAGCACATTGACGCCGAGCACGCCGGCCTTGCGGGCGATCTCGACGGCCTTCTGCATCACCGCCACCGCGTGCGGATATTCGGAGCGGATATAGATAAAGCCCTTGGTCGCGCCGGTGGCGATGCCGGCGATCGCCATGCCTTCGATCAGCACGAAGGGGTCGCCTTCCATGATCATGCGGTCGGCGAACGTGCCGGAATCGCCTTCATCGGCATTGCAGACGATGTATTTGCGGTCGGCCGACGTATCGAGCACAGTTTTCCATTTGATGCCAGTCGGGAAGCCGGCGCCGCCACGACCGCGCAGCCCGGACTCGGTCACCTGCTTGACGACCTCGGCCGGCGTCATCGCCACTGCATTCTGCAGGCCCTTCAGCCCGCCATGCGCCTTGTAGTGATCGAGCGACAGCGGATCGGTGACGCCGCAGCGCGCAAAGGTCAGCCGCGTCTGCCTGGCAAGGAACGGGATCTTGTCCGGTGCGCCCAGCCAGCGCTTGTGGTGGCCGCCGGTGAGAAAGCCGCAGTCGAACAGGCTTTTGACGTCGGAGGGCTTCACCGGCCCATAGGCGACGCGGCCACTAGCTGTTGCCACTTCGACCATCGGCTCGAGGAAATAGGCGCCGCGCGAGCCGTTGCGCACGATCTTGGCCTCGATGCCGCGCTCGGCCAGTTCCGCCCGAATCGCCTTGGCGACCTTTTCCGCGCCGAGCGCCAGCGCGCCGGAATCGCCGGGAATATAGATACGCGGGATCATGAGCGCACCTCGGCAACGATCTCGTTGAGCTTTTCGTCGTCGAGCCGACCGATCACCTCCCCGTCCAGCATCGCCGACGGTGAGCAGGCGCAAAGGCCGAGGCAATAGACCGGCTCCAGCGTCACCGAACCGTCACGGGTTGTCTCGTGGAAGCCGATGCCCAGCAATGATTTGAGCTTGGCGGCGATCGCATCCGAACCCATCGACTGGCAGGCTTCCGCCTGGCAGAGCTTCAGCACATGGCGGCCAGCCGGCTGGCTGCGATAATCGTGATAGAAGGTCACGACGCCGTGCACCTCGGCCCTGGAGATGTTCAGCGCCTCGGCGATGACCGGAAGCGCGTCCTGCGGCACATAACCGAACTCTTCCTGGATGCCGTGCAGGATCGGCAGCAGCGGGCCTTCGAGGCCTTTCAGCTCGTGGATGATCGCCGCGGTGCGCGATGCGATCTCGGTACTTGCAGGCTGCATCGTCATGCAGCGCCCTCCCTGGTCGTGGCGGTCTTCCGCTAAGTGCTTAGGAAATCAGAGGAAACCCGCTAAATCAATAAAGCCGATCCGTTGCTCGATAGAAATTTTCTATCGTTCGCAGTCACCAGCATTGTCTAGCCTAGCGGCGGCCGCGGAAATCGTCCGCCAGCGCCATTGCCTCGTCCAACAGCGCCGAGACGAGCGGCGTGTGCGGTTCGCGCCGCGCCGCCACCAGCCCGACCGTGTGGCTTGCGTCGGGCTCGACGATCGGGATCGCCCGGATCGGCTCGGAAAAACCGAAGGTTTCCGAGAGGTTAAGCGGCATGATCGACGACCATTTGCCGGTGCGGATATGCGAAAACAGCACGATCATCGAGTTGGATTCCAATGTCGGCCGCACCTGCACGCCGGCTTCGGCCAGATGCTGGTCGATGATGCGGCGGTTCTGCATGTCCGGCGTCAGCAGGCAGAGCGGCAGCTGGCTGAGTTCCGCCCATGTCACTTTGTCGCGGTCGGAATAGGGGTTCCCGACGGCGGTGATCAGTTGGTAGCGCTCGTCGTAGAGCGGCACGCTGGTGACGCGTCCGAGCGGCTCGTTGTCGAGATAGGTGACGCCGGCGTCGATGTCGAAATTGCCGAGCAGCGACAGCACCTCGATTGAGGTCCGCGACAGCACCGAGAAGGTGACGCCGGGGTGCTTTGCCCGAAACGGCGTCGTCAGTCGCGCCACCATGGCCAGCGCCGTCGGGATCGCGGCGATGCGGATGCGCCCTGACAGGCCGTGGCGTGCCGCCCGCATCTCCTCGCGCATGGTCCTGCTGTCGCCGACGATGCGGCGCGCCCACACCAACACCTGCTTGCCTTCCGGCGTCAATCCCTGGAAGCGCGAGCCGCGCAGCACCAGCATCACGCCGAGCTGGCCTTCCAGCTGCTTGATGCCGGCCGAAAGCGTCGGTTGGGTGACGCCGCACACCTCCGCCGCCCGACCGAAATGTTCTTCCCTGGCAAGTGCTATGAAGAATTCCAGCTTGTCGATCATGCCGTCGGGAGCCTGTCACGGACGCTGTGTCCGATTGTAGCGCGCAACGTCGTGGAAATCGCCTTCGGCCGCAAGCCGCCTGTGTAAATCGCCCGCATCCACATCTTTCAGCCGGCTTACTGTTTCCCGCGATGGAATGCGGCGCTATGTGGATGAGACGGGGGTCGTGGACTGGACACGACGGGAGATCGAACATGCTGGGCTGGTTCCGCAAGCTTTTGCCGCGCGAAGATCGCTTCTTCGACCTGTTCGAGCGGCATTCCCGCACCGTGGTCGGTGGCGCCGAGGCACTGCAGCAGCTTTTGCAGGGCAACGACATCGACCGCTGGTGTCAGACGATCATCGATCTCGAGGACGAAGCCGATCAGATCACCGCGGAAGTGCTGCTGGCCGTGCGCCGCTCCTTCATCACGCCCTTCGACCGTGGCGACATCAAGGACCTGATCCAGTCGATGGATGATGCCATCGACATGATGCACAAGACCGTCAAGACGGTAAAGCTGTTCGAAAAGAAGGAATTCGACCCGCTGATGCAGGAAATGGGGGGCGTCATCGTCGAGGCCGCCAAGTTGGTGGCCGAGGCGATCCCGCTGCTCGGCAAGGTCGGGGCGCATACGGTGCGCCTCAACGCCATCGCCGAGGAAGTCATGCGCGCCGAAGGCCGGGCCGACGACCTGCACGAACAGGGCCTGAAGGACCTGTTCAAGCGGCACGGCCGCAGCGATCCGATGGCCTATCTGATCGGCAGCGAGATCTACGGCCAGCTGGAAAAGGTGGTCGACCGCTTCGAGGACGTCGCCAACGAAATCAGCGGCATCGTCATCGAGAACGTATAGTGGAAGCCGCGATAGCCTTTCCGGTGCTGGTCGGCCTTGTCGTCGTCGCGCTGTTCTTCGATTTCCTCAACGGCCTGCACGATGCCGCCAACTCTATCGCCACCATCGTCTCCACCCGGGTGCTGCGGCCGCATTATGCGGTGTTCTGGGCGGCCTTCTTCAATTTCATCGCCTTCATGTTCTTCGGTCTCCACGTAGCGGAGACGCTCGGAACCGGCATCATCGACGCCAGCATCGTCACGCCGGCAGTGGTCTTCGCAGCACTTGTCGGCGCCATCGTCTGGAATATCGTCACCTGGCTCGTCGGAATTCCGTCCAGCAGCTCGCACGCGCTGATCGGCGGTTTGGTCGGCGCCGGCGTTGCCAAGGCAGGCACCGGTGCCATCGTCTGGACCGGGTTGGGCAAAACGACGGCGGCCATCGTGCTATCGCCGGCGGCAGGTTTTCTGCTGGCGCTCGTCCTGATCCTCGCGGTCTCCTGGCTGTTCGTGCGGCGGACGCCGTTCGCCGTCGACAGCACCTTCCGCGTCATGCAGTTCTTTTCCGCCTCGCTCTATTCGCTCGGCCATGGCGGCAACGACGCGCAGAAGACTATGGGCATCATCGCCGTGCTGCTCTATTCGCAAGGCATGCTCGGCGCGAATTTTTACGTGCCGCTGTGGGTCGTCATCACCTGTCAGTCGGCGCTGGCGCTGGGCACGTTGCTCGGCGGCTGGCGCATCGTCCACACCATGGGCTCGAAGATCACCCGGCTGAACCCGATGCAGGGTTTCTGCGCCGAGACCGGCGGAGCGATCACCCTGTTCGCCGCCACCTGGCTCGGTATTCCTGTATCGACCACGCACACGATCACCGGCGCCATCATCGGCGTCGGCGCCGCCCGCCGCGTCTCCGCCGTTCGCTGGGGCATTGCCGGTAACATCGTGGTGGCATGGATCGTCACCCTGCCGGCAACCGCGGCGATCGCGGCTCTCACCTACCTCGCGGTCGGCCTGGCATGGTGACAGCACCGTAGCACTGCGCGGCAGGCGATGCGCCGTATCTACCTATCCACAAGGTTCAGGATGTTGCCGTCCGGATCCTTGAACCATGCGACCTTCATGCCCTGACCGACATGAACATCGCCCTCCAGCGTCAGGCCTGGCATGTCGTAATGCTCGAAGGTCACGCCCTTCGATTTCAATGCCTCAACGATCTTGCCGAGTTCGTCGCCGACCGTCCATGTCACAGCCGTCGCCTTGTTGGTTCCAGCGAAGTTCGAACGGTAGACGTTGATGCTGGTGTCGCCGCTTTTATAGACGATCAGTTCGCCACCTTCATTGTGCACCTCTTTCAGGCCAAGGACCCCTTCGTAGAATGCCCTGGCCTTGGCCAGGTCCTTCACGGCGAGATTGGCCGTCGCGTTGCTGTTTGCGAGCATGATTCGTCTCCTTCCCTGGCTGTCATTCCATGCTCATGAAATAGGCTGCGTTGCCGATTTGGCGACCGCTGCTCCCACTGGAAATGCCGTCATATGCTCGCTGCCTCCCCGATACGCCGCTGCAATTGGTGGTCCATCGCTTGGTTCTGTTCCGGAACTGCATTATCTGGAGCGGAAAAGTAGAGGAAAACTCATGCCCGCCGCCAATGAAAACGTGACCAAGGAAATCGTTATCGAGCGCCTGAAGACGGTCAATGGGCCGGATTTCACCGGCAATATCGTCGACCTCGGCCTGGTTTCCGAGATTTTCATTGCCGATGCCAAGGTGTTCTTTTCGATCACCGTTCCCGCTGCCCGTGCCCAGGAGATGGAACCGCTGCGTGCGGCGGCCGAACGTGTCGTCAAGGCGATCCCCGGTGTTGCCGGCGCCGTGGTCGCGTTGACGGCGGAAAAGAAGGGCGGCGGCATGGAGGCGCCGGTTCCGCAAAGACCGGCTCAGAGGCCCGCTCCGCCGGCCGCACCTGCGCGTCCCGCGCCGCAGGCGCCCGCCTCGCACAGCCAGGGCAAGCGCGGCGTACCCGGCATCGAAGCGATCATCGCCGTCGCTTCCGGCAAGGGCGGCGTCGGCAAGTCGACCACCGCCGTCAATATCGCCCTTGGGCTTGCCGCCAACGGGCTGCGGGTCGGGGTGCTCGATGCCGACATTTATGGCCCTTCCATGCCGCGTCTGCTCAACATTCGTGGCAGGCCGCAGACCGTCGACGGCAAGATCCTGAAGCCGATGCAGAATTATGGCCTCAAGGTCATGTCGATGGGCTTCCTCGTCGATGAGGAGACGCCGATGATCTGGCGCGGGCCGATGGTGATGTCGGCATTGACGCAGATGCTGCGCGAGGTCGAATGGGGACCGCTTGATGTGCTCGTCGTCGACATGCCGCCCGGCACCGGCGACGCCCAGCTGACCATGGCCCAACAGGTGCCGCTGGCCGGCGCCGTCATCGTCTCGACGCCACAGGACTTGGCCCTGATCGATGCGCGCAAAGGCCTCAACATGTTCAGGAAGGTCGACGTGCCGCTATTGGGTATCGTCGAAAACATGAGCTATTTTCTCGCCCCCGATACGGGAAAACGCTACGACATCTTCGGCCATGGCGGCGCGCGCCGCGAGGCCGAGCGTCTCGGCGTCACCTTCCTTGGCGAAGTGCCGCTCGAGATGGGCATCCGCGAAAGCTCCGATGCCGGCACGCCGGTGGTGGTCTCCAAGCCGGATGGCGCTGAGGCGAAAATCTATCGCGACATCGCCGCCAGGGTCTGGGACCGCGTCAATGAAGAGCGCGGCGCGGCCGAGGCTGCAGTGCCGAGCATCGTGTTCGAGTGATGCGGATGTCCCTCCCCCAAGTGGGCCCCTTGAGGGGGAGGGTGGCCGGAAGGGTCAGGTAGGGTCCGCGGCGACGCGCTCCAACTCTCCGGGATAGCGGGCTGACAAACCACGATCCCGTCTAGCGCGGAGGCAGATGTATGTCTTTCGTACCAAAGAGCGGATTCGGATGGCGCGTGCCCCTTGCCTGCTCCCGCGCGTTGTCATATCGATTTGTCATACAAATACGGAGACCACGATGGCAGGCCCCCCCACTCACAAGAAAAAATTTCGCTCGCAGGAGTGGTTCGACAATCCCGACAATCCGGGCATGACGGCACTCTATCTGGAGCGCTACCTGAATTACGGGCTGACGCGGGCCGAACTGATGTCCGGCAAGCCGCTGATCGGCATCGCCCAGACCGGCTCGGACCTGTCGCCCTGCAACCGCCATCACATCGAACTGGCCAAGCGCGTGCGCGAAGGCATCGTCTCGATGGGTGGCATCCCTTTCGAGTTCCCTTGCCACCCGATCCAGGAGACCGGCAAGCGGCCGACTGCTGCACTTGACCGCAACCTTGCCTATCTCAGCCTGGTAGAGGTGCTCTACGGCTATCCGCTCGACGGCGTGGTGCTCACCATCGGCTGCGACAAGACGACGCCGGCCATGCTGATGGCCGCGGCCACCGTCAACATTCCGGCTATCGCGCTTTCGGTCGGCCCGATGCTCAACGGCTGGCACAAGGGCAAGCGCACCGGCTCCGGCACTATCGTCTGGGAATCGCGCCAGCGCCTGTCGGCCGGCGAGATTGGCTATGACGAGTTCATGGATATCGTTGCCTCCTCGGCGCCGTCGACCGGCTATTGCAACACGATGGGTACCGCCACCACGATGAATTCGCTGGCCGAGGCGCTCGGCATGCAATTGCCGGGCTCGGCCGCTATCCCCGCCCCCTATCGCGAGCGCGGCCAGATCGCCTACGAGACCGGAAAGCGCATCGTCGACATGGTGCATGAGGATCTGAAGCCCTCCGACATCATGACCCGTAAGGCCTTCGAGAACGCCATCGTCGTCAACTCGGCGATCGGCGGCTCGACCAATGCGCCGATCCACCTCAACGCCATCGCCCGCCATCTCGGCGTTTCGCTCGACAATGACGATTGGCAGAAGGTCGGCCTCAACATACCGCTCATCGTCAATCTGCAGCCGACGGGCGAATATCTCGGCGAGGACTATCACCATGCCGGCGGCGTGCCGGCCGTGGTCGCCGAACTGATGAAGGGCGGCCTGCTGCCCTATCCGGAAGCCATGACAGCTAACGGCAAGACCATCGGCGACAATTGCAGCGGCGCCGTCAACGAGAACCTCGACGTCATCCGCACGGTTGCCGAGCCGTTGAAAGCCAATGCCGGCTTCATCAATCTCAAGGGCAATCTGTTCGATTCGGCGATCATGAAGACCAGCGGCATCTCGCCCGAATTCCGCGAGCGCTATCTGTCGAACCCGAAGGACCCCGAAGCCTTCGAGGGCAACGCCATGGTCTTCGACGGCCCCGAGGACTATCACGCCCGCATCGACGACCCGGCACAGGGCATCGACGAGCACACCATCCTGTTCATGCGCGGCGCCGGCCCGATCGGCTATCCCGGCGGCGCCGAAGTCGTCAACATGCAGCCGCCTGCCTATCTGATCAAAAAGGGCATCCACGCGCTGGCCTGTATCGGCGACGGTCGCCAGTCGGGCACGTCGGGCTCGCCATCGATCCTCAACGCCTCGCCGGAAGCCGCCATCGGCGGCGGCCTGGCGCTGCTGAAGACCGGCGACCGCGTCCGCATCGACCTGCGCAAGGGCACCGCCGACATCCTCGTCAGCGACGACGAGATCACGCGGCGCCGCGCCGAGCTGCAAAACAATGGCGGCTATCAGTATCCGAAGCACCAGACGCCCTGGCAGGAAATCCAGCGCGGCATGGTCGACCAGTTTTCCGAAGGAATGGTGCTGAAGCCGGCGGTGAAATACCAGGATGTGGCTCATACAAGCGGCGTGCCGAGGGACAATCACTGACCAGGGTCCGTCGCACGAGCCAGCCGCCGGTGCAGGCAATTTGCCGAGGTCAGCGCCAGGAGGGGTAGGGGTGGGGGTACATCGTAGAGCGAAAGCCTCGGCTTTCCACCTGCGATAGCCTGCCGTTAATGGGCAGAAATGCCCGGCACAGGGTTGGACGCGGTCATTTGTCAACAGCGATTGCTCCCGCGAGAACGGCAATGCTTGACAAGCGGGCGTGACAAATCCACGATCATCGCAAGGGGTGCATCGCGACGACCCCGTGAGGCGTCAGCCCAACGTTCGCGTCCAAGCTTCTCTTTCAAGGAGGTGGACGCCATGCCGTCAACAACCGCTATCACTGTATCGCAACTGTCCCGTCTGATTGGGCTGCCGGGTGCACCCGCAATCATCGACGTCCGCATCGATGATGACTACAACGCCGATCCGCGCCTGCTGCCGGGGTCGGATCGTCGTGATTTCAGGAGTGTCTCGAACTGGGCTGCCGACTTCGCCGGCAGGCAAGTGACAGTTGTCTGCCAACAGGGAAAAAAGCTCTCGCAAGGCGTGGCCGCATGGCTACGGCAGGAGGGCGTTGCCGCCGAATCGCTCGATGGCGGGTTTGAAGCGTGGCGCGATGCCAAGGGCCTTCTCGTTCACGCCGACAAGATACCGCCCGCCGATGCCAAGGGCCGCACCGTTTGGGTGACGCGTACGCGCCCGAAGATCGACCGCATCGCCTGCCCCTGGCTGATCCGGCGCTTCATCGATCCTCACGCGGTCTTTCTCTTCGTCGAGCCGGCCGAAGTGGCGGCCGTCGCCGATCGCTTTCAGGCCATCCCCTTCGACATCGAGAACGTGTTCTGGAGCCACCGCGGCGAACGCTGCACCTTCGACACCATGATCGAGGAGTTCGGGCTCAAATCCGAAGCGCTCGATCGCCTGGCCACGATCATACGCGCTGCCGATACTGCGAGCCTCGATCTTGTTCCACAGGCGGCCGGGTTCCTGGCCGCCTCGCTTGGCCTGTCACGGATGTTTCGCGACGATCTGGAGCAGCTCGAGGCCGGCATGCTGCTTTACGATGCGTTCTTCCGCTGGTGCCGCGATGCCACCGAGGAGACGCATAACTGGCCGGTCGCCGGCGCAGTCAGTCTCGGCACAGGCAAACCATCGTGAGCGCCGTCCTTTCGAAAAAGCCGGCGGAGATTCAGGAGCCCGCTGTGCCGAGCTTCCGGCAGGCCGTGAAGGTCTGGGCAAAAATCGGCGTGCTCAGCTTTGGCGGCCCGGCCGGGCAGATCGCGCTCATGCACAAGGAACTGGTCGAGGAACGGCGCTGGATCGGCGAACAGCGCTTTCTGCATGCGTTGAACTACTGCATGCTGCTGCCTGGCCCCGAGGCCCAGCAACTCGCCATCTATATCGGCTGGTTGCTGCACAAAACGGCCGGCGGCCTTGTTGCCGGCATTCTCTTCGTCGTGCCGGGCGCGCTTGTCATGCTCGTCCTGAGCAGCCTCTATGCGCTCTATGGCGATGTACCGCTCGTCGCGGCGCTGTTTTTCGGGGTCAAGGCGACCGTGCTCGCCATTGTCATCGACGCGGTGATCCGGATTGGCAGACGCGCGCTGAAAAACCCGGTCATGGTGTCGATCGCACTCGCCGCCTTCATTGCCATCTACGCGTTGAACGTGCCGTTTCCGCTGATCGTGCTGCTTGCCGGGCTGGCAGGCTGGATCGGCAACCGTAGTGCGCCGGCAGTTTTTTCCGGCGCCTCGCATGGCAAGGGCGATGTTCCCGACATAAAGGGCGTGGTCGATCTGATGTTCGAGCGCGGTGAACTGACCCACGTCAGGCCGACACGATGGCACGCGCCGCGCACTTTGGCGATCTGGCTGCCGATCTGGCTGGGGCCTGTTCTGCTGGTCTGGGCTTTCACCGGCCCTGCCAGCGTTTGGACTCAAATCGGTGGCTTCTTCAGTGTCATGGCGGTCGTCACCTTCGGCGGCGCCTACGCAGCCCTTGCCTATGTCGCGCAGGCAGCGGTCGAGTACTTCGGCTGGCTGGCACCCGGTGAAATGGTCGACGGCCTCGGACTTGCCGAAACCACGCCGGGTCCGCTCATCCTGGTCTTGCAGTTCGTCGGCTTCGTTGCCGCGTTCCGCCAGCCGGGCTTGCTGGCGCCGCTGCTTGCCGGACTGTTTGGCGGGCTGTTCACGCTGTGGGCGACGTTTACCCCATGTTTCCTATGGATATTCCTTGGGGCGCCTTACATCGAAGCGCTGCGCGGCAACAAGGCGCTGTCGGCGGCGCTCGGTGCGATCACCGCCGCCGTCGTCGGCGTCATCATGAATCTCGCTCTATGGTTCGGCTTGCACGTCATCTTCGGCGAAGTGCGCAATGTCGGGCTTGGAATGGACGTGCCGGTGCTTTCATCGATAGACTGGCGCGCGGCGCTGCTTTCCTGTGCCTCGATGATCGCCATTCTGAAGCTGAAGATCGGTATGCTGCCGACGCTTGCCGGATCGGCGCTGGCCGGTGTCTTGTTGCTGGCGGCGAGCGGGTAACGCTCAGCCGCCCATTCTGCTTCGCGGCAGCTTGATCATATCGCCGAAGCGGGCGCGCAATTTGTCGTCGACCGGCTTTGGCACATGGCGCGGGAAGCGTTCGGCAAGCACGCGTTTCTTCTCGATGATCGCCCGCTGCAGGATATCGGGCCTGCCTTTCTCATTCCATTCCTTCGGCGAAAAGCGGTCGCCGACGGCCGGATAGAAATATTCGGTCTGCATCAGCCGCAGCGTCTGCTCGTTGCCGAGATAATGGCCCGGGCCCTTCAGGCAGACATCGGCAATCGTGTCGATCGACAGCGACTCGTCCGTCACTTCGATGCCGCGCACGCAGCGCAGGCAGTGGCCGAGCATGTCGTTGTCGATGATCAGGCTCTCAAGGCAAAAGCCGAGCAGCGAGGCGTGCATGCCGGCCGATTCGTAAACCAGGTTGAGGCCGGCAAGACCGGCCATCACGTCGGTTATGCCCTTTTCGTAGCCGGACTGAATATCAGGCAGTTTCGAATCTGTCATGCCGGCGGCCGAACCACCCGGCAGGTCGTAAAATTGCGCCATCTGCGCGCAGGCCGCGGTCAGCACCGCCTGCTCGGCCGAACCGCCCGACATGGCGCCGGTCCGGAGATCCGAGACAAACGGCCAGGTACCGAAAATCGCCGGATGGCCTGGCTTGATGGCGTTGACGTAGATGAGGCCGACGAGCACTTCGGCGACCGCCTGCACCACGGCGCCGGCAATCGCCGCCGGTGCCGTCGCACCCGCCTGTCCTGCCGACAGCAGCAGGATCGGAATGCCGCCCTCGACGCAGGCTTCGAGAACGCCACAGGCGTCCTCGGCAAACTTCATCGGCGGCACGACAAAGCAGTTCGAATTGGAGACGAAAGGCCGCGCGCGAAAATTCTCTTCGCCGCCCGCGATCGCATAGAGCATGTCGAGCGCCGGCTTGACGTTCTCACGCACGGTAAACGAGGTGCCGACATGCTTCGACGTGCCCATGACGCAGGCGTAGAGCGTGTTGAAATCCATATCGAGCGGGTCGGGAATGTCGCGCGGCACCATCGGCCGCTGAAAGAAATGGATGTTGTCGAGCCCTTCGACCAGGCGCGCGGCATCATAAATGTCCTGCAGCAGCGACTCGCGATACTCACGCTTTTCGACATCGACAAGATGCACCGCAGCACCGGCCGTGCCGTAGTGCACACGCTTGCCCTGGATCACCATGTCGTGCTTCGGATCCTGGCCGTGGAGGGTGAAATGCCGCGCCGCGTTCTTGATGGTGTCGAGCACAAGGCCGCGAGGAAAGCGCAGGCGGCCGTCCTCACTGAAGGTCGCGCCGGCTTTGGTCAGCGCCTCGATGCAGGAGGGGATGGCGTTGGCGAAGCCGACCGTCTCCAGAAGGGTAAGCACGGCCTCGTGGATACGTTCGCAATCGCTGCCGCTGAGCGGGCTGTAGCTTCCGCCTTCGAGGCCGGCACGCACCGGCTTGACGTCGTCGGCAAGCGGTGCCGCCCGCATGGCGCGGCGCGCCTCGCGCCCGCCGGACCGCCGCGAACGCTGGTCTGCGGACACGTCCTGCTTCTCATGGGCCATTGGCATGAAGGACTCCAACTTTAGCTGCGGAGCGGGCGCAGCGGTTGGTCCACCATCGGCCTGCTCCGTCCCCTCTATACAGCGACTATGCCGCCGGCATTGGCACAGCCTATGTGCCAGCCGGTCCCGTCGCATATGCCAAGGAGCTAAAGAACCGGAGCCGCACTACATGCGCCAGGCTCCGGTCGGGGAAGGGAGATCAGGCCGCTGCCGGCCTGCGTCCAGCTGCCGTCGCAAGTTCGCGGATACCGGGTTCGATGTGCTGCAACGCGATCGAGGAAATGCCCAAGCGCATGAAACGCGATGGCTTTTCGGTGCGGTCGAAGAAGCGGTCGCCAGGCTCGATGATGACGCTGCGCGAGGCCGCGGCCTCCGCCAGCCCGCGCGAATCGGTGCCGCGCGGCCCCTCGAGCCAGAGCGACGTGCCGCCGGCCGAATCGGTCGAGCGCCACTCCGGCAGGAAGGCGGAAATCGCATGGACCAGACGCTTGCGCCTCTCGTCGAAGGCGCTCGACAGCCGCCGCACCAGCGCCTCGTGATGGCCGAGCGACAGGAACAATGCGACGGCGCGCTGGTTGTTCGCCGGCGGATGGCGCAGCATGAAGCGGCGGAGCGCCCGAAGCTCGGAGATCAGCCCGGCCGAGGCGACGATGTAGCCGAGCCTGAGGCCGGGAGCCAGCGTCTTCGACATCGAGCCGACATAGACGACGCGGCCGGAGCGATCGAGGCTCTTCAGCGCCTGCTGCGGCGCCTCGTCCAGGAGCTGGCTGTCATATCCGTCCTCGATGATGATCTGGTTGTGCCGGTTGGCGCGCGCCAAAAGCTCCTGCCGCCGCTCTGCCGACAGCGGCACCATGGTCGGGCAATGGTGGCTGGGCGTGACGAAGACGAAGCCGGAATCATTGGGAATGGCCGAGGTTACGATGCCGGAGTGGTCGACCGGAACCGGCTGGATCTCGGCGCCGGCCAGCCGGAAGATCGAACGTGCATCGGGATAGCCGGGGTCCTCCATCGCCACCTTGGAGCCCTTGGTCATCAACAGCGTCGCCAGCATGTAAAGCGCGTTCTGGGCGCCCAACGTCACGATGATCTCGTCCGGATTGGCGAAGATGCCGCGTCGCGGCAGCAGCCGTGCCTGGATCTGCTCGATCAGGAGCGGATCGTCGCGGTCGACCATGTCGGATGCCCAGTTGCGGATTTCGAGCACCGCCAACGCCATGCGGTTGCACTCGCGCCATTCGGCGGTCGGGAACAGCGCCGGGTCGAATTGGCCATAGACGAAGGGGTATGACGACTTGATCCAGTTGTCGTGCTTGGCCGGCGGCGGCATGTCGCTCGCCGCGATCTGCCGACGCGCCTTCCAGTCGATCTCGTTGGCCTGGTCGGGCGCCTTCTGATGCGGCTTGGCCGGCGTCGCCAGCACTTCGGGATTGACGAAATGGCCGCGGCGCTCGCGCGCCACCAGGAAGCCCTGGTCGACCAGTTGCTGGAAGGCCAGCACCACGGTGCCGCGCGCCACGCCGAGTTTTTCGGCAAGAATCCGGCAGGACGGAAGCGGCATGGAAGCCGCGATCTGCCGGTCGAGGATGGCGGCGACGATCGCCTGGCGGATCTGCGCCTGCAGGGTCTGACCGGATTCCGCCGAAATCCGGAACAGGCCGGACCAAATGGCCGTGTCGTTTCGCTGTGGCATGGGAGATGTTCCTCGATGGCCAGCTTTTTTCACATGGCTGGACCAGTCGAATGTACCGGTGGCACAAGGTGTTGCGCCAATCAATTTTTCTGATCGCTGGGATTTATGCCAGTGATCCTTTGAGCCGGCCCACGCTGCGCTGCGGCATCGCTGCGCATTGAAACAGATGGGATTCGACCCGATAGTTTGCCGCGACGACACGCGCCGGAAACATCCGGCCTGATAAGATGCATCTCAAGAGACCGGAGCGAAGCAGTGGATCAATCGCCCTTTCAAAAGCAGCTCGACGCATTGCGCGATCACCGTGCGGCCAAATCGGGCTCGATGCGCGAGGCTTTCGCTGCCGATCCGCAGCGCTTCGAGAAATTCTCCGCCAGTGACGGCGACCTGCTGCTCGACTGGTCGAAATGCGCGGTCGATGCGCGGACTATGGAGTTGCTGGAGAAACTGGCTGAGGCCGCTGACCTCGAAGGCCGGCGCGACGCGATGTTTGCCGGCAAGAAGATCAACGTCACTGAAGGCCGCGCCGTGCTGCACACGGCGCTGCGCAACCTGACCGGCAAGGGCATCGTGCTCGACGGCCAGGACGTGAAGGCGGAAGTCCTTGCCGTACTCGACGCGATGGGTGCCTTCGCCGACGCGGTGCGTTCCGGCAAGGCGGCCGGCGCGACCGGCAAGAAGATCACCGACATCGTCAACATCGGCATCGGCGGCTCCGATCTCGGCCCGGCCATGGCGACGCTGGCGCTGGCGCCCTATCATGACGGGCCGCGCGCGCATTACGTATCCAATATCGACGGTGCCCATATCCACGACACGCTGAAGGGTCTTTCCGCCGAAACCACCCTGTTCATCATCGCCTCCAAGACCTTCACCACGGTCGAGACGATGACCAATGCCGAAACCGCGCGCAGATGGGTCGAGAAGGCGCTCGGCAAGGAAGCGGTCGGCAAGCATTTCGCCGCCGTCTCGACGGCGCTCGACCTGGTCGCCAAATTCGGCATCGCGCCCGATCGCGTCTTCGGCTTCTGGGACTGGGTCGGCGGGCGCTATTCCGTCTGGGGTGCGATCGGTCTGCCGGTGATGATCGCCATCGGCCCGAAGGATTTTCGCGCCTTTCTCGACGGCGCCCATGAGATGGACGAGCATTTCCGCACCGCCCCGCTGGCGAAGAACCTGCCGGCGCTGATGGGGCTGATTGGCTGGTGGCACCGCGTGATCTGCAAATACCCCGCTCGCGCCGTCATCCCCTACGATCAGCGTCTGTCCAGGCTGCCGGCCTATCTGCAGCAGCTCGACATGGAATCGAACGGCAAGAGCGTCACCCTGGACGGCGGCGCTGTAACGACGCCGACCGGCCCGCTGGTCTGGGGCGAGCCCGGCACCAATGGCCAGCATGCCTTCTTCCAACTTCTGCATCAGGGCACCGATTTCATTCCGGTCGAATTCCTCGCCGCTGCCGTCGGCCACGAGCCGGAACTGAAGCATCACCACGACCTTCTGCTTGCCAATTGCCTGGCGCAGTCGGAAGCCTTCATGAAGGGCCGCACGCTTGAGGAAGCCCGAGCGCAGATGCTGGCGAAAGGCATGAAGCCGGCCGATGTCGACAGGATTGCTCCGCACCGCGTCTTCTCCGGCGACCGCCCCTCAGTGACGATCCTCTACAGGAAACTCGACCCCCACACGTTCGGACGGCTGATTGCGCTTTACGAACACCGCGTCTTCGTCGAAGGCACGCTGTTCAACATCAACTCCTTCGACCAGTGGGGCGTCGAGCTCGGCAAGGAACTGGCGACCGGGCTGCTGCCCGTCGTTGAAGGCAAGGAGAACGCCGCAAAGCGGGATGCCTCGACTGCTGGACTGGTGGAATACATCCACCGCTTGCGCGGCCCGGAGTGAAAAGCTTGGCGGACATCAAGGGAATATTGTTCGACAAGGACGGCACGCTCGTAGATTTCAACGCGACATGGCTGGGCATCGCCGACTTCATGGCGATGGATGCGGCCGAAGGCGATCGCTGGAAAGCAGACAGGCTGCTTGCGGCGGCGGGCTTCGACTTCGCCACCAAGCGCTTCAAGCCGGATTCGATTTTTGCCTCCGGCACCAACATGGACGTCGTCGAGCTGTGGTTTCCACGGCTGTCCGACGAGGACCAGATGCTTGCCGTCGCCCGCTTCAACGCCATCACCTCGGCGCAAGGATCGGCAATGGCGGTGGCGCTGCCGGGCGTGGTCGAGACGCTTGGCCTGCTTCACAGAAAATCCTACCGGCTTGGTGTCGCCACCAACGACTCGACCAGCGGCGCGGAAAAGACCCTGGTCACGCTGGGCGTCGCGCAGCTTTTCGACGCCGCCTATGGTTACGACGCGGTGGCCAATCCAAAACCGGCGCCGGATACGATCCTTGCCTTCTCTGATCTGACGGGGCTCAGGCCCTCGGCAATCGCCATGGTCGGCGACAACCGTCACGATCTTGAAATGGCGCGGGCGGGCGGCTGCGGTCTGGCGGTCGGCGTGCTGTCCGGCACCGGCACACGTGAATCGCTGTCCCAGATAGCCGACGTCATTCTGGATTCGGTGGCCGACCTGCCTGATTTTCTTTCGGCGCGGGTCAGCGAGACAGTCTAGACTCGCAGCTAGCTAGTCCGAACGAGAACACGCCGCTCGGTTTCATCGCCGCATTCCTGCCTTCGCCGACATCCGGCACCTCGTATTCGGCCAGCAGGCGAAGCCGCGAGCGGGGCAGATAGGCGCGGCCCGGATCGCCGATCAGCACGGCGATGCCGGCTGCAAGGCAGCGGTCGAGGAAGGGGACGACCCGGCCGGCGAGATCATGGGCGTAGAACAGGTCGCCGACCACCACGACATCCACCGGTGGCGGCGGACCGCTGGTGATGTCTTCGCCAATGATCATGATAGCGACGCCGTTCGCAGTCGCGTTGAGGCCGAGCGCAACCACACCGTTGTGATCGATCTCGGCCGCGATCACCGCGCTGGCTCCGGCCTTCGCCGCCGCGATGCCGACGAGGCCGGAGCCGGCGCCGAGGTCGAGCACGCGACGGCCGGCCACGGTCTCCGGCCGGTCGAATATGTAGCGGGCGAGCACCGCGCCGCCGGCCCAGACATAGGCCCAGTACGGTGGCTCCGGTTCAGGTCCGTCTTCTTCGGTCGCATGTTGGTTCCATTCGAGAAGCCGCCTGAGCCCGCTTCCCGGATGGGCGGTGTAAAGCCGAATTTCGGGAAGCGCGGGCACGGGGGCGATCCGCATGTTCGCCCGGATGAACTGTGCCGGCTCCGGGCGCGAACCTATGCTCACGGCGTTGGCGCCGGCGATGCAATCGCTCAAGCTGCGCCTAGCCCCGCAACGCCCGTCGCAGGATCTTGCCGACCGGTGTCTTCGGCAGCTCGGTGCGGAACTCAATATACCTGGGACGCTTGTAGCCGGTCAGGTTCTCACGGCAATAAGCCGTCAGCATGTCGGCGGTCACTGCCGGGTCCTTCTTGACGACGAACAGCTTCGGCACTTCACCCGAATGCTCGTCCGGCACGCCGATCGCGGCAACTTCGAGTACGCCTGGATGCTGCGCCACCACTTCCTCGAGTTCGTTCGGATAGACGTTGAAGCCGGAAACCAGGATCATGTCCTTCTTGCGGTCGACGATCTTGGTGTAGCCAAGCTCGTCCATGAAGCCCATGTCGCCCGATTTGAAGAAGCCGTCCTCGGTCATCACCTTGGCGGTCTCGTCCGGCCGGTTCCAGTAGCCGGCCATCACCTGCGGTCCGCGGATGCAGATTTCGCCGACTTCGCCGAGCGGCAAATTGTTGCCGTCGTCGTCGCGGATCGCGATCTCGGTCGAGGGCAGCGGCAGGCCGATCGTGCCGGTGTAAACGCCGTCGCTGAATTTGTTGATCGTTGCTCCCGGCGAGGTCTCGGTGAGCCCGTAGGCCTCGCTGATCGGGCAGCCGGTCAGCGCCTTCCAGCGTTCGGCGATGGCCCTCTGCACCGGCATGCCGCCACCCAGCGTCAGGATCAGCGGCTTGAAATCGAGCTTGCGAAAATCCTCATTATTGAGCAGCGCATTGAACAGCGTGTTGAGGCCCGGAAAGATGTGGATCGGGTATTTCTGCAGCTCCTTGACGAAGCCGGGAATGTCGCGCGGATTGGGGATGAGGACATTCTGCGCGCCTTGCTGCATGCCTACCAGCACGTTCGCCGTCAGCGCAAAAATGTGATAGAGCGGCAGCGCGCAGAGGAAGTTCAGATGCGCCGGCTTCGGCTTGACGGTAAAAGCGTCTTCGGCCCACAGCGCGTTCTGCGCGACGTTCGCCAAAATGTTGCTGTGCAAAAGCATCGCGCCCTTGGAGATGCCGGTCGTGCCGCCCGTGTATTGCAGGAAGGCGATGTCGTCGGCCGCGACCCTTGCGGGCCTGAAGGCCTTGCCGGTGCCCGCCTTCAGCGCGGCGTTGAACTTGACATGGCCGGGCAGCGACCATGCCGGCACCATCTTCTTGACGCGGCGTACAACGAAGTTGACGATCGTTCCCTTGAGCCCGCCGAGCATGTCGCCCATCGAGGCGACCACGACATGCTTGACCGCGGTCCTGGCGATCACCGCCTGCAGGGTGCAGGCAAAATTTTCGAGGATGACAATGGCTTGAGCGCCGGAATCCTTGAGCTGGTGCTCCAGCTCGCGCGGCGTGTAGAGCGGATTGATGTTTACCACGACATAGCCGGCGCGAAGCACTGCCATCATCGCCACCGGATATTGCAGCACATTCGGCATCATCAGCGCGACGCGCGCGCCCTTCTGCAGCCCCGTTGATTGCAGATAGGCGCCGAAGGCGGCCGACTGTCGCTCGAGGTCGGCATAGGTGATCGATTTGCCCATGCAGACGAAAGCCGGCCGGCTTGCAAACTGCTTGCACACGGTGACGAGAAAGTCGCCGATCGAGCTGGAGGGCAGGGCGCCGATCTCGGCCGGCACGATCTTTGGATAACTCTTGAGCCACGGTTTTTCCGGCAGGCCGGCGGCCAGCGACGTGATCGCCTTTGGTAATCTCTTGGCCGGACCTGCCGGCAGTCGTGGCGCTGTCGGCACTGCCTTCGCCGCCGGCTTGGCGGCAGACTTTGCAGCAGGCGCCGTCTTGCCGGTTGCCGGTTTAGCAGCCGCTCCAGCCGTGGTCTTCGCCGCCGGCTTCGCGCTTGCCTTCGCGGTAGCCGTCGGCTTGGCGGCGGCCGCTTTTGACTTGACTGCTTTCGATGTTGCCTCGGCCTTTGCTTTCGCCGCGTTGGTTGTCTTTGCCGGTTTTGCCACCTGTCGCTCCCTCAATCGTTCTTATTGTTTCGGCATGCTTGCGCGCCACCACCGCCCTGATCACAACGATATCCCACGCTTGCCGCAATGTCCGGAACGTGGGAAAATCCGGCACGCTGCCCACCTATCTATGTATTGCCACAAGCGACGGCCGTGCAAGCCTCGCCACCTGGAGCGCGGTAAGACTTGCCGTCAAACCTCTCGGCCGCGACCGGTTTTCGGATGCGCATCTCTTGAACCGAACGGCTCGATTCCCACAATTGGCGGCATCGCCGATCAACAAAAAATTGAAGTCGCTAATAATGTCGTGATCTGCGGATTCGGCTCGTTTTTTCCACAATTTGCCGCGTGCCGGAATTTTTTTCTGCTTCCCGTGGGTTAGGCAAACAAGCAGTTCCAAAGCTAGAAAAACGGTGCTTATATGCGGCCTTCGCGAGCCTGATAGAGGGGCTTGGAAGAACATCAGGGAGTGCTCAATGAAAAAGAAACTGACTTTTGCAGCCGCGTTGCTGGCTGCAAGCGTCCTCGGCGGCATGGCCAATGCAAAACAACTGGTCTATTGCTCGGAGGCTTCGCCGGCCGGCTTCGACCCGTCGCCATGGAGCGGCGGCAACGACTTCGACGCCTCGTCGCGCACCATCTATTCGCGCCTGGTCGAGTTCGAGCATGGCAAGACCACCATCTCGCCCGGCCTGGCCGAGAGCTGGACGGTTTCCGACGACGGTCTCGAATACACCTTCAAGCTTCGCCCGGGTGTGAAATTCCAGACGACCGATTATTTCACGCCGACGCGCGACCTCAACGCCGACGACGTGATCTTTTCCTTCGAACGCCAGTGGAAGAAAGAAAGCCCGTGGTACAGCTATCTGGAAGGCACCGGCTGGGAATATTTCACCGGCATGGGCTTTCCCGACCTCCTGAAGGAAATCGTCAAGGTCGACGACCTGACGGTGAAATTCGTGCTGAACAAGCCTGAAGTCGCGTTCCTGCCGGACCTCGGCATGGATTTCGCCTCGATCGTCTCCAAGGAATATGCCGACCAACTCGACAAGGCCGGCACCAGGCAGCAGTTCACCCAGAAGCCGGTCGGCACTGGTCCGTTCCAGTTCGTCGACTATCAGGTCGATGCGGTCGTGCGCTATGCAGCATGGGACGGCTACTATGGCGGGCGACAGAAGATCGACGATCTGATCTTCGCCATCACGCCCGATCCGGCCGTACGCGCGCAGAAGCTGAAGGCAGGCGAGTGCGATATCATGTCATACCCGGCGCCGGCCGACATTGCCGGACTGCAGGCTGACGCGAACCTCAAGGTCGACGAGCAGGAAGGCCTGAACATCGGCTACATGGCTTACAACACGACGCAGCCGCCCTTCGACAAGGTCGAGGTCCGCAAGGCCCTCAACATGGCGGTAAACAAGAAGGCGATCATCGACGCGGTCTATCAGGGCGCCGGCGCGCCGGCCATCAACCCGATCCCGCCGACCATGTGGTCCTATAACAAGGACATCAAGGACGATCCCTATGATCCGGAGGCGGCCAAGAAGATGCTGGCCGATGCAGGCGTCAAGGATCTGTCGATGAAGATCTGGGCTATGCCGGTCAGCCGCCCCTACAACCCGAACGCCCAACGCGTCGCCGAGTTGATCCAGGCCGACTATGCCGCCGTCGGCGTCAAGGCGGAGATCGTCAGTTACGAATGGACCGAGTATCGCCAGCGCGGCAAGGCTAAGGATCGCGACGGCGCCTTCCAACTGGGCTGGACCGGTGACAATGGCGATCCGGACAACTTCTTTTTCCTGCTCGGTTGCGATGCCATCGGCCAGTCCAATTATGCGATCTGGTGCAACCAGGAATTCGAAGCCCTGCTGAAAAAAGGCAAGGCGACGACGGACGTCGCCGAGCGCACCAAGATCTACGAGGAAGCTCAGGTGGTGTTCAAGCGTGAGGCTCCGTGGCTGACCATCGCCCACTCCAAGGTCTTCATGCCGATGAACAAGAAGGTGTCGGGCTTCGTTATGGACCCGCTCGGCATTCATCGGTTTGACGGCGTCGACGTCACCGAATAAGTCCTGAGAAATTGAGCGGCGGCGCTGGACTTCCCGCGCCGCCGTTCTATGAAGCAAGATGCTCCGTTATCTCGTCCACAAGCTCGCTTTGATCATCCCGACCGTGTTCGGCATATCGCTGGCGGCGTTTGCTTTCGTCCGGCTTCTGCCCGGCGATCCTATCCTGGCCCTGGCGGGCGAGCGCGGCGTCAGCCCCGAGCGCTACGCCCAGCTCATCGAGCAGTTTGGCTACAACCGGCCCTATGTCATCCAATACCTGGAATATATCGGCAGGGTCCTGACCGGCGATTTCGGCATATCTATTGCCACCAAGCGGCCAGTGCTCGGCGAATTCCAGGCGCTGTTTCCAGCCACGCTGGAACTGGCGACAGTGGCGTTGATCATCGCCGTCCTGCTCGGCATTCCTGCCGGTATCTTCGCCGCGGTCAAGCGCGGCTCGTGGTTCGACCAGGCTACGATGGGTGTCGCGCTGACCGGCTATTCGATGCCGATCTTCTGGTGGGGGTTGCTGCTCATTATCTTCTTCTCCGGCTATCTCGGCTGGACGCCGGTTTCCGGCCGCATCGGCCTGCAGTATTTCTTCAGGCCGACGACCGGGTTCATGCTCATCGACAGCCTGATCTCCGGCGGGAGCGGCGCTTTCAAATCTGCCGTCAGCCATTTGATCCTGCCGTCGATCGTGCTGGCGACGATCCCGCTTGCCGTCATAGCGCGCCAGACGCGCTCGGCTATGCTCGAGGTGCTGGGCGAGGACTATGTCCGCACCGCGCGCGCCAAGGGCCTGGCGCCTCGCCGCGTCATCGGTCTGCACGCTTTTCGCAACGCGCTGATCCCGGTAGTCACCACCATTGGACTGCAGGTCGGCACCTTGATGGCGGGCGCCATTCTGACCGAGACCATTTTTTCCTGGCCGGGCATCGGCAAATGGATGATCGATGCCATCGGCAAGCGCGACTATGTCGTCGTCCAGAGCGGATTGCTGATCATCGCGCTGATCGTCATGGCGGTGAACCTGATCGTCGACGTGCTCTACGCCGTCATCAATCCGCGCATCCGGGTACAGTGAGATGACCGACGAATCCGCCGCCGAAGCTACCGCCGCCTCCATCCCGACAGGCGGCAGGCAACGGGCTTTCGCCGAGTTCTGGCACTACTTCTCGATGAACACCGGCGCGGTCATCGGCCTTGTCGTGTTTTCGGCGCTGGTGCTGGTGGCGATCTTTGCGCCGTTCGTCGCCCCACATTCGCCCGACGAGCAGTTTCGCGATGCGCTGCTGGCACCCCCTGCCTGGCAGGAAGGCGGCAAATCGATGTTCCTGCTCGGCACCGACGCGGTCGGCCGCGACATGCTTTCACGGTTGATCTTCGGGGCGCGTTTCTCGCTGTTCATCGGTCTGGTGGTCGTTGTCTTCTCGCTCACCAGCGGCATCGTGCTTGGCGTGCTCGCCGGCTATTTCCGCGGCTGGGTCGACACTCTGATCATGCGCATCATGGATATCATCCTGGCCTTCCCGTCGCTGCTTCTGGCGCTGGTGCTGGTGGCGATCCTCGGCCCGGGCCTGTTCAATGCCATGCTGGCGATCGCGCTGGTGCTGCAGCCGCATTTTGCGCGCCTCACCCGCGCCGCCGTGATGGCCGAAAAGAACCGCGAATATGTCATCTCCGCCAAGGTGGCTGGTGCCGGTCATCTTCGCTTGATGGTGAGGACGATCCTGCCGAACTGCCTGGCACCGCTGATCGTGCAGGCGACGTTGTCCTTCTCCAACGCTATTCTCGAGGCTGCGGCGCTCGGCTTCCTCGGTGTCGGTGCGCAGCCGCCGACGCCGGAATGGGGCACGATGCTCGCCTCGGCGCGCGAGTTCATCCTGCGCGCGCCTTGGGTGGTGACCTTCCCCGGCCTTGCTATCCTGATCACTGTGCTTGCCATCAATCTGATCGGCGATGGCTTGCGCGATGCCTTCGATCCCAAGCTGAAGAGGTCATAATCCAATGCCTCTTCTCGAGATCAAGAACCTGACCGTTTCCTTCGACACCGCCGCTGGACCATTCATGGCGGTACAAGGCATCGACCTGTCGGTCGAACCGCGCGAGGTGCTGGCGATCGTCGGCGAATCCGGTTCGGGCAAGTCGGTGGCGATGCTGGCGGTGATGGGGCTTTTGCCCAACACCGCGACGGTGAGGGCCGACCGCATGGCCTTCGACGGCATCGACCTGCTCAAGCTCGGCCCATCCGAGCGGCGCAAGATCGTCGGCAAGGACATTTCGATGATCTTCCAGGAGCCGGTCGCCAGCCTCAACCCGTGCTTCACCGTCGGCTTCCAGATCGAGGAGGTGCTGCGCTTCCATATGGGCATGGACCGCGCCCAGCGCCGGGCGCGTGCCATCGAATTGATGAAGTTGGTCGGCATCGCCGACCCCGAGGAACGGCTGGGCTCCTTCCCGCACCAGATGTCGGGTGGTCAGTGTCAGCGCGTCATGATCGCCATCGCCATCGCCTGCAATCCCAAGCTTTTGATCGCCGACGAGCCAACCACGGCGCTCGATGTCACCATCCAGAAGCAGATCCTCGATCTGCTGGTCGGCCTGCAGGCCAAATATGGCATGGGCCTGATCATGATCACCCACAATATGGGGGTGGTTGCCGAGACCGCCGACCGTGTCATCGTCCAGTACAAAGGCCGCAAGATGGAAGAGGCCGACGTGCTGTCGCTGTTCGAGTCCCCCAAGAGCAACTACACGCGCGCGCTCCTGTCGGCGCTGCCCGAAAACGCCGTCGGCGACCGGTTGCCTACTGTTTCCGACATGCTGTTTGAGCCGGCCCCATCTGTAGTCGCAGCCCGGTCCGCAGGAGGAACCGCCTCATGAGCGTGACGGTAGTCGAAGGCAAGAACATCGTGCGCGACTATCATGTCGGTGGCGGGCTTTTCCGCCCTTCCCGTACGGTTCATGCGGTCAAGGGTGTTTCGTTCAGCGTCGACAAGGGCAAGACGCTGGCCATCGTCGGCGAGAGCGGCTGCGGCAAGTCAACACTCGCCCGCATCATCACCCTGATCGACCCGGCGACCTCCGGCGAGCTTTTCATCGACGGCAAGAAGGTAGACATCGGCAGGAACGGCCTGTCGAAGGAAATGCGCCGCAAGGTCCAGATCGTCTTCCAAAACCCTTATGGTTCGCTCAATCCACGCCAGAAGATCGGCGACGTGCTTGCCGAGCCGCTGCTCATCAACACCGACAGCACGGCCGACGAGCGGCGCGATCTTGCCATGAAGATGCTAAAGAAGGTCGGTCTCGGCCCCGAGCACTTTAATCGCTATCCGCATATGTTTTCGGGCGGCCAGCGCCAGCGGATCGCCATCGCCCGCGCGCTGATGCTCAACCCCAGCCTTCTGGTGCTGGACGAGCCGGTCTCGGCACTTGATCTTTCGGTGCAGGCGCAGGTGCTGAACCTGCTCGCCGACCTGCAGGACGAGTTTCAGCTAACCTATGTTTTCATTAGCCACGACCTGTCGGTGGTGCGCTACATCGCCGACGACGTGATGGTAATGTATTTCGGCGAAGCGGTCGAATACGGCTCGCGCGACGAGGTCTTCGCCGACCCCAAACACAGCTACACCAGGACGCTGTTCGCTGCGACGCCACGTGCCGACGTTGCCAGCATCAAGGCACGTTTGGCGAAGAAGAAGGCCGCCTGATCCGGCGAGGTTTGCCGGTCGGCTACCGCTTCTCGATCCCCGGAATGCCGGAGATCTGCTCGGCGAGAAAGTCGACCAGCAGCCGCACCCGGGCAATGCCCACACGCTCCGGAACGATCAGCATGCTCAGCGGGACGGGAGGCGGAAAATAGCCCGGCAGGACCACTTCCAGCCGGCCGGCCGCCAGGAGATCGTCGACAAGCCAATGGTGGGCGGGTGCGATACCGCGTCCGGCGACAAGGGCTTCGCGCGCGGCAAGCCCATGGTCGACCCGAAATCGATCGCCAAAGGGCACCGCAAAGCGTTTGCCGCCCGGCCCCTGCAGGGCGAGTGTGTCGCTTCCCGCGATGTTCGACATCCGGATGCCTTCATGGCCAGGCAGATCCTGCGGGACAGCCGGTCTGCCCCGCGCCGCCAGATAGGCCGGCGCCGCCACCAGCAGACGCCGGGATTGCCCGAGCGCCCGCAGTTTCATTGAGCTGTCGGTGAGCGGACCCAGGCGAAGCGCAATGTCGACGCCCTCCCGCACAAGATCGATGCGCTCGTCGGTGAGGCTAAGATCGATGCCGATATCGGGATAGCGGTCCTGAAAGGCGAAGATCAGCCGGCTGACGTGCAAGACCCCGAGCGCCGCCGTGCAGGATATCCGGATCGTGCCGGCCGACGCGCCGCGCGTGCCCCGCGCCTCATCGCCGGCCTGCTCAACGAGGCGCAGGACCTGGACGCTGTCGGCATAGTAACGGCTGCCTTCATCAGTCATCGTCACACGCCGGGTGGTCCTGCTGAGCAAGGGCACTCCGACGGCCTCCTCGAGTTCTCGCAAATGCCGTGTGACCGTCGACTGCCCAATTCCGAGCTCGCGCGCCACCGCCGAGAGGCTGCCGCGCTCGGCGACGCGAACGAAGGTGCGCATGCGCTCGAGAGTGACGTCCGATCTATCCATTATTCGGCATTATCTTATACATTTCCTACATATAGTGGATCATTCCGCGGCTGGCTACCTTTGGTGTCTATCGTCCTTCTTCGGAGTAGACCCATGAAAGTCCTGCTTGTTTTTGCTCATCCTGAACCGCGTTCGCTCAACGGCGCGCTGCGTGACGTCGCCATCAGGGAACTCGAGGCCCAAGGCCACGAGGTGCGGGTGTCGGACCTCTATGCCGACGGCTGGAAAGCCGAGGTGGACCGTGCCGACTTTCCGTCGTGGCCGCCCGAAGCACGCTTCCTGCCGGCCGGCGCCTCCAAAAAGGCTTTTGCGACCAACACTCTGACCGATGACGTCAAAGCCGAGATCGACAAGCTGCTATGGGCCGACACCCTGATCCTCCAGTTCCCGCTGTGGTTGTACGCCATGCCGGCGATCCTCAAGGGCTGGGTCGATCGCGTGTACGCCTACGGCTTCGCCTATGGCGTTGGCGAGCACAGCGACAAGCGGTGGGGTGACCGCTTTGGTGAGGGAACGCTCGCCGGCAAGCGCGCAATGCTGATCGTGACCACCGGCGGCTGGGAGGAGCATTATTCCGCCCGCGGCGTTAACGGCCCGATCGACGACCTGCTGTTCCCGATCAATCACGGGATTCTATACTATCCGGGCTACGACGTGCTTCCGCCGTTCGTGGTTTACAGGGTGGACCGTTTCGGGGAGGCGGATTTCGAGCCTGTCGCGGAGCGACTGCGCGAAAGGATGCGAACGCTCGAGACGATCCGGCCCATTCGTTATCGGCAGCAGAATGGCGGCGATTACTTGATCCCAAGCATGCAATTGCGCCCCGGCTTGGAGAACCCGGGTGCGACCGCCTTTGCGCTTCACGAGGATCGCGCCGGCGTCGCCGCCCAGTCCGATCAGGACAGCCGGGCGATGATGATGCGCAGCGCCTCGCCGAAGCGCCGGACCTCCTCGATCGTATTGTAATGCACCAGCGAGGCGCGCACGGCGCCGCTGTCCATGCTGAGGTTGAGCCGCTTCATCAGACGCGGCGCATACATGTGGCCGTCGCGAATGCCGATCTGCATCTCGGCCATTTCCTCGACGATCCTCTGCGGCGACAGCGTGCCGACATTGAAGCAGAAGGTCGGCACGCGTTCGCTGAGGCGTGCCTCTTCGGCCACGCCGTAGATCGTCGCGCCGCAATCTTTGAGCACCGCCAGCATTTCGCGCGCCAGCACCTGTTCGTAGTCGCGGATTGCATTCATGCCGGCGACGATGTTGTCGCGGCGCGACCGATTGTTCTCGGACAAGAAATTGCGGCCGATCGATTCGAGGTAACGCACCGCGGCATCCATGCCGGAGACGTTCTCGTAGATGAACGTGCCGGCTTCGATTTTGTGGGGCGGCTCGTCGGGGATGAAATCCTCGCGGAAGGTCGGCAGGCGCTTCAGAGTTTCGAAGCGGCCCCACAGGAAGCCCATATGCGGCGAGAAATTCTTGTAGCCGGAGCAGACCAGATAGTCGCAATCCCAGGCCTGCACATCGATCAGCCCGTGCGGCCCGTAATGCACGCAGTCGAGGAACACTTCGGCGCCTGCCGCATGCGCAATCGCAGCCACGGAAGCAACGTCGACAATCGAGCCGATCGAATGCGCCGTGACCGTGCAGGCGACGAGCCGGGTGCGCTCTGAGACCAGCGGGCGCAAATCGTCGACATGCAGATTGCCGTCGTCGCGCATCCGCCACCATTTGAACTTGGCGCCGGCGGGCGCCAGCGCCAGCCACGTCGCGATATTGGCGTCGTGATCCATGTCGGTGATGACGATCTCGTCACGCTCCCCGTTTGGGCGCTCGGAAAGCATCTGGCCGATGCCGAGGCTGACCAGGCGGATGAACGAAGTGGCGTTCATGCCGAAGCAGATCTCCGCCGGGTTGGTGGCGTTGATCAGCAAGGCCACGCTTTCGCGAGCGCCGGCGACGGCTTGGTCGACGGTGACGCTGCGGCCATAGCGGCCGCCGCGCTGCACATTATGCGCGACCAAATGGTTGGTGACCGCATCGAGCACGCTTTGCGGGATCTGCGCGCCGGCGGCATTGTCCATGAAGACGAAGTCCCCGGCTTGCTGCAAGGCGGGAAACATGGCGCGGATCGTCTCGACCGGGAAAGCCGCGGCATCGCCGGTTTTCGAAATCTGATGCTGGTTCAAGGTCGTCTCCTGCGAAGTGCGCTGACAGATTAGCGGGTCTTTTCGGTTTGAAAGCGGCGTTCAAGGAGGCTGACGAGACGGACCATCGGCCAGAGAAAGATGAGATAGACCAGCGCCGCGCCGATCAGCGGTGAAGGATTGGCATAGAGCGATTGCGCGTTGGTCGCTTCCTTCAGCAGTTCGGGCAGCGCCACGGTGGAAGCGAGCGAAGTATCCTTGAACATCGAAACGCAATTGCTGGTCATTGGCGGAATGACGACGCGGATCGCCTGCGGCAGCACTACCTTGCGCAAGGTCAGCAAGAACGGCAGGCCGAGCGCCTGCGCCGCCTCGAACTGGCCGCGCGGAATGCTCTCTATACCGGAGCGGAACACCTCGGCCGAATAGGCCGCCATGATGATGGCGAAGGCCATCACCGCGGACGTCCACGATGACAGGCGAATGCCAAGGAACGGCAGCGCATAGTAGATCAGGATCAGCACGACCAGCACCGGCATCGCCCGGAAAATGTCAATGTAGCCGACAGCCAGCAGCCGAAGCGGCTTTGGCGCATAGAGCCGCACCAGGCTGATCGCGAGGCCGACGGGAATACCGATGCCGATGCTCATGATTCCGAGCAGCAGGGTGTTCAGGAAACCGCGCAGCAGCGCCGGCAGGCTGGAGACCATGACGTCGGCGTTGAAGAAGGTGTCCAGCAGCGACATCGCAGCATTTCCGAAACGTTTGGCGTCCCGCGACGCTCGAGCCCGAGCCCGAAATCCGAATCGTGCCGGCATCGAAAGCCGGCGCGACATTTAAGCGTGAACTGCCGCTCAGGCCTTCGGCATAGGAATTTCCTTGACGGTCGAGGAATCGGCAGGTGCGTCGCTGCCGAACCACTTCTTGTGGATCGCGGCCAGCGTGCCGTCCTTCTTCATCGCGGTCAGCGCGTCGTTCAGCTTGCCGAGCAGCGGGTGGTCCTTGGTCATCATCAGACCGTACTGCTCGCCGGTCTTGATGCGCTCTTTTACGGCGAGATCCTTCATCCTGGTGAAAGAATATTCCAGGCCCGGAATATCGCTGACCGCCGCATCGACGCGGCCTGAGCTGAGATCGAGTAGCAAATTCTGCTGCGTGTCGTAGCCCTTGACGTCACTGAACCCGTCCGCTTCCTGGTGGGCCTTGACCCAGGCTTCGCCGGTCGAGCCGGACAGCACGCCGACGATCTTGCCCTTGAGGTCGGCCTCGGCCTTGATCGGGCTGTCGGCCTTCGCGGCGATGCCCATGTCGGAATCATAGTAGGGCTGCGTGAACGACTGAGACTTCAGCCGCTCCGGCGTGATGGTGATCGACGAGATGGCGACGTCGATGCGCTTCGAGGTGGTGGCGGCGAACAGCGCCTGGAAACCGAGATCGGCGATATCAGTGGTCATGCCGATACGCTTTGCCGCCTCATTGATGATGTCGACTTCGAAACCCTCGAACGTGCCGCTCTCGTTCTTGTATTCAAAAGGCGGATTGGTCGGATAGGCGCCGACATTCAGCGTGCCTTCGGCGTAGGCCGGGCCGCCGGCGATGCCGATGGCAGCAGCAAGAAGCAGCAGGTTGCGACGGGTGAAGTTCATTTTCGTTCCCTCTGGTTGTGATCGGACGGGTTTGGCCCCGCACGGTTTTGATGCGTCAAGTGACGGGACTGCCGGAAAGCCCTCCCGGCACGGCAGTCGCAAGACATCGGATGCTATCCAAAGTACCGCGCTTTTCAAGGCGAAAGTTTTAAGCTTAAAAAATTGCCGCGTGTTGCCGTCACTCCGGAATAACCGCCGTGGCCTGGATCTCAACCTTGGCGCGATCCTCGACCAGCGCCATCACCTGCATGGCGGCCATCGCCGGAAAATGCCGGCCGATCACCTCGCGATAAACCTCGCCGATCCCCTTGAGATTGGTCAGATATTCCGCCTTGTCGGTAAAGTACCAGGTCATAGAGGTGATATGTTCCGGCTTGGCGCCGGCCTCGGCGAGCACAGCAACAATATTGGCCAGCGTCTGCCGCACCTGGCCGACAAGATCATCGGTCTCGAAGCGGCCCTGTCCGTTCCAGCCGACCTGCCCGCCGACGAAGACAAGCTGCCCGCGCGCGGCGACGCCATTGGCGTAGCCGACGGGTTTCGCCCAGCCTTCCGGCTGCAGGATGGTGTGCATGTCAAAACCTCCCAATGCTCAAATCCGGTCGCTCAAAACTCGAAGACAATAATTTTCACGCAAACTCCTGTCTCAGGCCGCTCCCATCACTTGCCGTGCAATCACCACCTTCTGCACGTCGGACGCTCCCTCGTAGATGCGTAGCGCCCGGATCTCGCGATACAGGCTTTCGACGATATGGCCCTTGCGGACGCCGTCGCCGCCATGCAGCTGCACAGCCTTGTCGATCACCTCCTGCGCTTTGTCGGTAGCGAACAGCTTGGCCATGGCGGCTTCGCGGGTAACCCGAGCCGCGCCCATGTCCTTGGTCCAGGCGGCACGATAGACCAGCAACGCGGCGGCATCGACATCCAGCGCCATGTCGGCGATGTGGCCCTGCACCATCTGCAGCTCGGCCATCGGCGCACCGAACAGCCTGCGCTCGGCCACTCTTGTGATGCTTTCGTCCAGCGCGCGCCGGGCAAAGCCGAGCGCCGCTGCGCCGACGGTCGAACGGAACACGTCGAGCACGGACATGGCGATGCGAAAACCGTCACCGGGTTTGCCGATCAGCGCCGAGGCTGGAATGCGTGCATTGTCGAAGGACAGCCGGGCGAGCGGGTGCGGCGCGATCACCTCCAGCCGCTCGGCAACGATCAGCCCCTCGGTTTCGGAAGGCACGACGAAGGCGGAAAGCCCCTTGGCGCCGGGCGCCTCGCCGGTACGGGCAAAGACAACATAAAAGTCAGCGATACCGCCGTTGGAGATCCAGGTCTTTTCGCCGGATAAGAGATAGCGGTCGCCGTCACGCGCGGCCGTCATTTCCATATTGGCAACGTCCGAGCCCGAACGCGGCTCCGACAGTGCGAACGCCGAAATCGCCTTACCGGCCCGTGTCTTAGCCAGCCAATGCTGCTGCTCGGGCGTGCCGAACAGGCTGAGTGCGCCGGTGCCGAGCCCTTGCATCGCGAAGGCGAAATCGGCCAGCCCGTCATGACGGGCCAGCGTCTCGCGCGTGAGGCAGAGCGTGCGCACGTCGAGCGGCCCCGGATTGTCCGTGTCGATCGCCGTCGGCTTCAGCCAGCCGTCCTTGCCAAGCCTCGCCACCAGCTCGCGGCAGGCGGCGTCGACATCGTCATGCGCGACCGGCAGGTTCTTGGCGCACCATGCCTCCAGCCGCTCCGCCAGATCGCGGTGGCGATCCTCGAAGAACGGCCAGGAGAGGAAGGAACGGTCAGGCATTGCTGCCTCCACAATTCTCCGGCCCTGGCGCTCCACGGCGCCCCCCTCTGTCCTGCCGGACATCTCCCCCTCTAGGGGGGAGATTGGCGGCTTCGCTACCACGGCTCTCCCTGCGATGTTGGAGATTGGCGAAAGCGGGCCTGATATCCAATCTCCCCCCTTGAGGGGGAGATGGCCGGCAGGCCAGAGGGGGGTGCTGTCCCGCCAGCGTGGAAGCGATCATCTCAATTTCCCTCGAACACCGGCTTCTCCTTAGCCACGAAAGCCGTGTACGCCCGCTCGAAATCGCGGGTCTGCATGCAGATCGCCTGCGCCTGCGCTTCCGCTTCGATCGCCTGGTCGAGACCCATCGACCATTCCTGGTTCAGCTGCGTCTTGGTCATGCCATGGGCGAAGGTCGGGCCGGAAACGATGCACGCGGCCATGTCGAGCGCGTCGGCCTCAAGCGTTGCGGCATCGACCAGCCGGTTATAGAAGCCCCAGCGCTCGCCTTCCTCGGCACTCATCGTGCGGCCGGTATAGAGCAGCTCGGCGGCGCGGCCCTGGCCAATGATGCGTGGCAGGATCGCGCAGGCGCCCATGTCGCAGCCGGCAAGGCCGACGCGGGTGAACAGGAATGCTGTCTTGGCCTGGGGCGTGGCGATGCGGATATCGGAGGCCATGGCGATAATCGCGCCGGCGCCGACCGCCACGCCATCGACCGCCGCAATAATCGGCTTGCCGCAATTCAGCATCGCCTTGACGAAATCGCCCGTCATGCGGGTGAAGGCGAGCAGCGCCTTCATGTCCATCTTGACCAGTGGGCCGATGATTTCGTGGACATCGCCGCCCGAGCAGAAATTGCCGCCATTGGGCAGGAACACCACAGCATCGACATCATCGGCGTAGACAAGGTCGCGAAATATGTCGCGCAATTCGGCATAGCTGTCGAAGGTCAGCGGGTTCTTGCGCTCCGGTCGATCGAGCCGGATCTTTGCGATCTTGCCTTCGACCTGCCAGAGGAAATGCTTCGGCTTGCGGCCGGCCAGCTTCGTCATTCCCGTCCCTCCCAATTGCTGCGGAAGGAGGTCAGCATGCCGGTCAGCCGGCGCGCCTCATCCTCGCTCACATTGCCCAGCAACTCGCCGACCCATTTTTCATGCGCGGCGGCGATCACGGCGAAAATCTTCGATCCCTCTTCCGTCAGCCGCACCATCGAGGTGCGGCGGTCGCCATTGCGTCGGGCCCGCATCACCAACCCTTCCGAGACCAGCCGGTCGATGATGCCGGTGACATTGCCGTTGGACACCAGCAGGAAGCGCGAAAGATCGCTCATCAGCATGCCCTCCGGCGCGCGGTAGAGCGCGGCCATCACGTCGAAGCGTGGCAGCGTTGTGTTGAACTCTTGCCGCAGTCGTTCGCGCAGCTCGGCCTCGATGGTGCGCGAGGCGCGCAGCAGGCGTATCCACAGCCGCAGGCGGTCCTTGCCGGGTCCGGACGGGGCGGGCAGGGGACCGGCTACCATGTCTCACCTCCGGAGATCGAAATCGTCTGCCCGGTAATCGACCGGGCGGCGTCGCCACACAGATAAAGTACCGCGGCCGCAATTTCTTCCGGCTGGATGAAGCGGCCTTGCGGGTTGGTCGCGGCTAGGCTTGTCCGTGCCTGCTCGGACGAGCGGCCGGTCGTTTGGACGATGCGCTGGACGGTGCTCTCCAGCATCTCGGTTTCGACAAACCCTGGGCACACGGCATTCACTGTTATGCCGGACTTGGCGGTCTCGACGGCGAGTGCCCGCATCAGGCCGACGACGCCATGCTTGGCGGCAACGTAAGCTGCGACATAGGGATAACCTTTCAGTCCGGCGGTGGAAGCGACGAAGATGATACGGCCAGTCTTGCGCACTGCCATGCCGGCCAACGCCGGCTTCACCGTCAGGAACGCACCGGTCAAGTTGACGTCGAGCGTGCGCTGCCAGTCTGCCAGCGAGGTCCGCTGCGCCGGGGCACTGCCGGACATGCCGGCATTGGCAACGACGATGTCGAACGCTCCGCGTGCCGCTTCCGCTGCCTCGTAGAGCGACGCCATCGACGTCTCGTCGGTGACGTCGGCGGCAATGGCGAAGATGGACTTGTTCTCCGCGGCGACCTCGGCAAGCGGCTCCACGCGCCGGCCGCAGATGGTCACGTCAATGCCCGCGCCGGCCAGCGCCAGCGCGATCGCGCGGCCGACGCCGGAGCCGCCGCCGGTGACCAGCGCATGACGCCCCGAAATCGTCGCCGCGGCACTCATACTTTCAACCCCGCTGCCGCTTCGCGTTCGGCCAGCCGGTAGAGCTGGTCGCGGCCGGGCAGATAGGGATCCGGCCATTTGACGCCGCGATCGCCAAGCGTGACGGCCGCGTGCAGCGTCCAATACGGATCGGCAAGATGCGGCCTAGCCAGTGCGACGAGATCGGCGCGGCCCGCCATCAGGATCGAGTTGACGTGGTCCGGCTCATAGATATTGCCGACCGCCATCGTCGCCATGCCGACCTCGTTGCGGATGCGATCGGAAAACGGCGTCTGGAACATGCGGCCATAGACCGGTCTTGCCACGGCCGAAGTCTGGCCGGCCGATACGTCGCAGATGTCTACGCCGGCCTCATGCAGCAGCCGCGCGATCTCTACGGCATCGGCCGGCGTCACGCCTTCGATGCCCAGCCAGTCATTAGCGGAGATGCGCATCGAGATCGGCTTCTCGGCCGGCCACGCGGCGCGCACCGCATGAAAGATTTCCAAGGGGTAGCGCATGCGGTTTTCCAGCGAGCCGCCATAGGAGTCGGTGCGCCGGTTGGTCAAGGGCGTGATGAAGGAGGACAGGAGATAGCCGTGCGCGGCGTGGATTTCGAGCATGTCGAAGCCGCAGCGCGCCGCCATCTCGGCCGAAGCGACAAACTGGTCGCGCACCATATCCATGTCGGCGCGGTCCATCGCCTTCGGCACCTGGTTTTCCCGCGACCACGGCACGGAAGACGCTGCCATGACGGGCCAATTGCCTGAGGGCAGCGGCACGTCGGTTCCCTGCCAGCCGAGCCTGGTCGACCCCTTGGCACCGGAATGGCCGATCTGGGCGCAGATCTTGGCCTCGGTTTCGGCATGGACGAACTCGACCAGCCGCTTCCAGGCGACCTCATGCTCGGGCGCATAGAAACCGGGGCAGCCAGGCGTGATGCGGCCCTCCGCGCTGACGCACGTCATCTCGATATAGAGGAGACCGGCGCCGCCCTTGGCCCGTTCGGCGTAATGGGCGAAATGCCAATCGGTCGGACAGCCGTCGACCGCTTTGTACTGCGCCATCGGCGAGACGACGACGCGGTTCTGCAGCGCCATGCCGCGCAGCCGGAACGGCGCGAACATCGGCGCGCGACGCAGATTGTTGCCCCCGGCGCCGGCCTGGCGCTGGAACCACTCCTCGGCGCCGGCCAGCCATTCGGCATCGCGCAGCCGCAAATTCTCGTGACTGATGCGTTGCGAACGCGTCAGCAGCGAATAGTTGAACTGCACCGGATCGAGGCCGAGATAGCGCTCGACCTCCTCGAACCATTCGAGCGAATTGCGCGCCGCCGACTGCAGCTTCAGCACTTCGGTGCGGCGGGCGTCCTCATATTTGCTAAAGGCGGCCTCGAGGTCTGGCTCGGACTCGACATAGTCGGCCAGCGCCACCGCGCTTTCCAGCGCCAGCTTGGTGCCGGAACCGATCGAGAAATGCGCGCTCGCCGCCGCGTCGCCCATCAGCGCCAGGTTCTTGTAGGACCAGCGTTCGCACAAGACGCGCGGGAAATTGATCCACGCCGAGCCGCGGATATGATTGGCGTTGGTCATCAGCGCGTGGCCGCCGAGATGACGGGCAAAGATGCGCTCGCAGACGGCAATCGATTCCTGCTGCGACATCGCGCCGAAGCCGAAGCGCTGCCAGGTCTGCTCGCTGCATTCGACGATGAAGGTCGCGGTATCGCTGTCGAACTGGTAGGCATGCGCCCACACCCAGCCATGCTCGGTCTTTTCGAAGATGAAGGTGAAGGCGTCGTCGAATTTCTGGTGGGTGCCGAGCCAGACGAACTTGCATCTACGAATGTCGATATCGGGCTTGAACACGTCGACGAAGGCGCTCCGCGCTTTCGAGTTCAACCCGTCGGCGGCGACAACCAGGTCGTGCGTCTCCATATATGGCTTGGGATCGGCTATGTCGGTTTCGAAGGCCAGCTTGACGCCGAGTTCGCGCGCCCGCCGCTGCAGCAACGTGAGCAGCCGCTTGCGGCCAATGCCGCAAAAGCCGTGACCGGTCGAGACCGTGCGCACGCCGTCATGGATGACGGCGATATCGTCCCAATAGGCGAAATGCTTGCGGATCCACACGGCGCTGACCGGGTCGTTCTTGGTCAGGTTCGCCAGCGTTTCGGCCGACAGCACGACGCCCCAGCCAAACGTATCATCGGCACGGTTGCGCTCGAACACCGTGACCTCATGCGCGGCATCCCTGAGCTTCAGCGAGATTGCAAAGTAGAGCCCGGCTGGTCCGCCGCCGAGAACCGCAACTTTCATCGTGCGATCTCCTCTTCGCTTCTGTTTGTCGAGTTTACGCCTGAGACGGATTAATTCAAGCTTGAAGTTTCAGGATTGAAACAATCCGCCCCAGAAACCCAGCTTGCCGGCAGTCGGCTTGCGCAGGCCAGGGACGCCCCGGGCTATTTTTCCGGGTTCTTCGGGCTCCACAGCACCGTCTCCGCATCTTTTTCATAGGCCATGCCATTGGGATAGCTGATCGCTTCCAACTGCAAGCCCCAGGGCGCCTGGAAGTAGAGGATGGTCTGGCCGGCGGCAGGGCCTTCGGTAACCGGCAGCGGTCCCATCCGCGTCTTGACGCCCTTGCCGTCAAGATAGGCTTTTGCGGCGGCGATGTCGTCGACATAGAAGGCGATATGGAAGCCGCCTATGTCGCTGTTGCGAGGCGTCAGGTCCTTCTGGTCCGGCGCGGTGTATTTGAACAGCTCGATGTTCGACCCGTGTCCGCAGCGGATCAGGGTGATCTCCTCAATCACCGCCTTGGGATCGACGCCCAGCAGATCCTGCATGAATGTGCCCTTGTCGTCGGCGAACGGGCCGAACGACATTGCCTTCTTGCAGCCAACCACCTCGGTGAAGAAATCGACCGCCTGCTCCATGTCGGGGACGGTGACGCCGGTGTGGTCGTGGCCACGCATGCCGGGAATGGAACTGGCGTAAGCCGTGCCGATGCCTCCCAGCACGGTGGCGGTGAGCACTGGGTAGCGGATTGCATTCTTCATGTCAGTCATCCTCCATCGCGGGACATTTTGCCGGGTGCACGCCTGAGGCCCGCTCTTTAGCGTGCGAATAGGATTGTGTTTCATGCCGGCGCCTTTGCGGCGGGAAGTAGCCAGGCATCATCGATCTCGGGCAGCGGAATGGCGGCGAGCAGATCGCGCGTGTAGCCCTGCTGCGGCTGCTCGAACAAAGCGTCGGTCGCGCTGGCTTCGACGATCGCGCCTTCGCGCATGACGATCACTTGCCGGCAGAGCCGCCGGATCACCGACAGGTCATGGCTGATGAAGGCAACGGTCAGGCCCATCTCCGCTGCAAGCTTTTCCAGCAGCGTCAGGATCTGCGCCTGCGTCGACACGTCGAGGCCGGAGACGATCTCGTCGGCCAGCACGAATTTCGGCGACAGCGCCAGCGCGCGGGCAATGCCGACGCGCTGGCGCTGGCCGCCCGACAATTCATGACGATAGCGGCTGGCGAAGCCTTGCGGCAGGCCGACGCGCTGAAGCGCCTCCGCGACACGATCCCTGAGGTTGTCGCCAAGCCCGTTCTGCTTGAGCGGTGCTGCGATGATGCTGAAGATGGTGCGGCGCGGGTTGAGCGACGACATCGGATCCTGGAAGATCATCTGCAGATTGCGGCGCAGCGGCCGGAGCTCGGCCTCAGGCAGATGTGTGATGTCGCGGCCGTCGAAGATGACCTTGCCGGCGCTCGGCTCCAGAAGCCGCACTAAGGCGCGGCCAAGCGTCGATTTGCCGGAGCCGGATTCGCCGACAATGCCGGTCACCGATCCCTTTGGCAGGTCGAAATCCAGCCCTTTCAGAATCTCGGCCAAGGGCGCGCGGCCGATCAGCGGCTTGCGCGTCATGTCGGGCAGCGCGACCTTCAGCCCGCGCACGGAAAACAGCGGCTCAGCCATGCAGGCGCCTCCAGGCCTGATCGGCGGCGGCGATCTCCGAAGCAAGCCCGGCCAGCACCGCCTCGTCCACCGGCTTCAGCGAAGCGAAGGGGTCGGTGTAGCGTGGCGTCGCGGCCATCAGCGCTCGCGTGTAGGGGTGCTGCGGAGCGGCGAAGAGAGCGGCCGTTTCGGCCTCCTCGACCACCTTGCCGGCATAGAGCACCGAGACCTTCTGGCTGATCTTGGCGACGACGCCGAGATCATGGGTAACGAACAGGATCGCCGTGCCGTGCTCGCGCTGCAGTTGCGCGATCAGCCGCAGGATCTGCTTCTGCACAGTCACGTCGAGCGCCGTGGTCGGCTCGTCGGCGACGATCAGCCTTGGTTCGGCTGCAAACGCCGCGGCGATCAGCACGCGCTGGCGCATGCCGCCGGACAGCTCGTGCGGATAGCATTTGAGGACACGCTCGGGGTCGCGAATCTGCACCTCGTCCAGCAATTGGCGAATACGTGTATCGGCCTTCTCGCCGCTCCAGCCGAGGATGCGCACCAGCCGGTCGGTCATCTGTGGGCCGATTCGCCGTGACGGATTGAGCGCGGTCAGCGGGTCCTGCGGGATCAGCGCGGTGCGCGCGCCGATCAGCGTGCGCCTTGCCTTTGGCTGAAGCTTGCCGAGGTCCTCGCCCTCCAGCAGCATGTCGCCTTCGACGATGCGCACGCTCGAGGGCAGCACGCCAAGCACCGCCTTGCCGATCATCGTCTTGCCGGCGCCGCTCTCGCCGACCAGCGCGCGCACCTCGCCGGGCTCGACGGCGAGCGACACCGAGCGCAGCACGCGCAAGCCATCAGGCAGCACCGCGCTAAGGCTGCGTATGTCAAGGCAGGGTTTCGCCAGCGCGTTCATCGCAGCACCGGATCGAAACGTGCCCTGAGACCTTCGCCGAACTGGCTGAACGACAGCACTGTCAGGATCAGCGTGACCAGCGGGAACACCAGCACCCACCAGGCCTGATGGATCGACAGGCGGCCCTCGGCGATGATGCCGCCCCAGGTTGGGTCGTCGGTCGAGATCGACAGATTGACGAAGGACAGGATCGCCTCGACGATGACGGCAATGCCCATCTCCAGCGACAGCAGCGCGACGATCGACGGCACCACATTGGGCAGCACTTCGCGCAGCATGATGCCGATGCGGCCGTAGCCGGCGATGCGGGCGTTCTCGACATAGTCCATGCGCGACTGGCCCAACGTCTCGGCGCGGATCACCCGGCAGAAGCGCGTCCAGTCGATTACGGCAATGGCAATGATAACCGAGCTCAAGCCGGTACCGAGCACTGCGACCAAAAGGATGGCAAACAGCACCGGCGGAAACGCCATCCAGACATCGACGATGCGCGAGATGATGCGGTCGGCCCAGCCGCCGAAATAGCCGGCGATCAGCCCCAGCGTCGAGCCGACCAGGCAGGCGGCAAGGGCTGCCGCGAAGGCGACGATGAAGGCGATGCGGGCACCGAAGATCAGCCGTGACAGAAGATCGCGGCCGAGGCTGTCGGTGCCGAGCCAGTAGCCGGGCTCAGCACCGCTCAGCCAGAACGGCGGCAGCCGCTCCAGCATCAAATCCTGCGCCAGCGGGTCCTGCGGCGCGACCAACGGCGCAAGAATTGCGGCCAGCAGCGCAATCAGCAGCCAGCCGCCGGCCAGCCACAGGCGGGCGCGCGAGCCATGTCTTGAAATGCGGGCCTCATCCATGGCGCAGCCTCGGATTGAGCAGGGCGTACATCATGTCGACGGCAAGGTTGATCAGCACGAACAGCAGCGCGAAGACCAGGACGATGCCCTGGATCAGCGGCAGGTCGCGGTTGATGACGGCATCGATCGCCATGTTGCCGAGACCTTCATAGGAAAACAGTCGTTCGACGATGACCGTGCCGCCGATCAGGAAGGTGAACTGCACGCCGACCAGCGTCAGCGTCGGCAGGGCCGCGTTCTTCAGCGCCTCGCGCAGGATGACCTGCGTTTCCGAAAAGCCCTTTACCCGCGCCAGCACGACGTAGTCGAGGTCGAGCACTTCCTTCAGCGACTGTTTCAGCAGCTGCGAGATGATCGCGGCCAGTGGCAGCGCCAGCGCAATCGCCGGCATCAGCATGTGTGCCAGCAGGTCCCTGGTCAGGTCGAAGCGCAGCCGTACGATGCTTTCGAACAGATAGAATTGCGTGACGAAGGGCAGATCGAGTTGCGGCGACACCCGGCCGGAAATGTCGAAAACCGGCACCAGCACGCCGAACAAAAGGATCAGCACCAGGCCCCACAGGAAATCGGGAATCGAGAGTGCCGCACCGCTGGCAATGTCGATGCCGGCTTCGACCGCGGTGCCGCGTTCGCGCGCGCCGAGGATCGCCGTCGTGCCGCCGATCGCCAGCGCCATCACAAGCGCGACGATCGCGAGTTCCAGCGTCGCCGGCAGGCGGTTGAAGACCAGGCCCAGAACATCCTGCCGGAGCGAAATCGAAGTGCCGAAATCGCCCCTGACGACACCTGCCAGCCAGATGAAAAATTGCTGGACGATGGTCTTGTCCAGCCCGTAAAGCGCGCGCAGACGCGCGATGTCGGCATCGGTTGCACCGGGCGGCAGCATCATCGCGATCGGATCGCCTGGCGCGACACGGATGACGACGAAGACGACGACGGCCACGCCGAACAGCGTGATCGCCATCGTCAGAAGACGGATCAGGAATCTTTGCAGCAGCATGGTCGCCCGTGGCGGAAAATGCGCGCCGTCATTCCGGACGGCGCGCGACAAGCCGAAGACTGTCTCAGGCCGGGCTCATCAGCGCCGGCAGAAGTGCGCCCGACACATGCTGCACGACATTGACGCCCTTGGCATGCACGATCGGCTGCGCATACTGGATCAGCGGCAGCACATAGGCCTGTTCGGCGATGTATTTGTCGACGGCCTTCCAGCCGGCAATGCGCTTGGCCTCGTCCTTCTCGCCCCATAGTGGATTGATCATGTCGATCAGATCCTGACTGTCCCACACCGAATGCGGGCTCGGGCCATACATGGCAAAACCGGTCGAGGTGGTCGGGTCGCCGATGGCGTTGCCCCAATTGTAGAAGGCCGCCGGCGCCAGCTTGTCGGCGGCGCGCAGCTCGTAGTGCTTGGCGATCTCGTAGACCTCGATCGTCGCCTCGATGCCGACCTTGCGCCACATGCCGACGATCGCCTGGATCATCTCGTAGTCCTTGGGCTTGAAGCCCTTGGTCGTCTGTATCGTGAACTTGACCGGCTTTTCCGGCGAATAGCCGGAGGCGGCCAGCAGTTCCTTGGCCTTGTCCGGATTGTGCTCCACCTTGATCGACGCATCGTAGGCCGCGTATTCCGGCGTCTCCAGCGTATCGATGGGCTGGCCGTAACCGCGCAGCAGCCGGTCGACCAAAAGCTTTTTGTCGACGGCCATCACCGCTGCCTGGCGCACGTTCTTGTCCAGCATCACGTCGATGTCGTTGAAGAAGATCATGCCGATGTCGGAAACGTTCTTGCACGAGCCGGCAAGTCCATCCTTGGCGATCAGGCGGTCATATTCCTCATAGGGGATTTCCAGCGTCACCTGCGAGGAACCGGACTCGATCTCGGCGACGCGGCTCGCCGCATCGGTGACGAACTTGATGGTTACGTTTTCGAAGGCCGGCTTGCCGCCCCAGTAGTTCGGGTTGGCCTTGAGCCGCAGGAAGGCGTTGCGCTCGAATTTGTCGACCATATAGGGCCCGGTGCCGATCGGGGCTTTCTCAAAACCCTCGGCGCCGACCTTTTCGTAATAGGTCTTCGGCATGATGTAGCCGGTCAGGAACGACATCCACTTGAAATACACCGGGTCGAATTGCACGACGTCGCCGGTGATCTTGTTGCCGTCGATCTTGAAGTTGTTGACGTTCTTCCAGACGAACTGGATCGGGTTGCCGGTCTTTTCATCGCCCGCCCGCTGCAGCGACCAGACCACGTCTTCGGCCGTGAATGGCGAGCCGTCATGCCAGGTGACGCCCTCGCGCACCGTCATCATGATCTTGCTGCGACCCTCGTTCCAGCCCCATTCGGTGAGCAGGCCGGGCGCGAAAGAAAGATCCGGCTTCTGCGGGATGAACTGGTCGAACACCGACTGGTAGAGACCCTGGATGGTCGGGTTGACCGCCGAAGGCCCGGTGGTCGGGTCCCAGGACGGCAAATTGACATTGTAGGCGATGGTCAGTTCGCCGGCAGCCTTGGCGATTTGCGGCAGGCCGAGCGCCGTGGCGCCAAGTGCGGCCGCGCCATATCCGAGCAATTCTCGTCTGTTGATTGTCATGGTCGTTCCCCTGTTGCTTTTATGCGCGGTGTCGTTGTCAATCGGTGGGTTCAGGCTCCTTGGGCAACCGCGCCTTGTCCTCCTTCACCCTAGATGAAAAATGGAGCCTACCTCCCGCCAAGTTGTTGCGCGAGCATGAAGCCCGACGCCGCCCCGGTGCCGGCGCCGGGCCATGTTGCCGCCCCGGTCAGATGCAGATTGCCGACCGGCGTGTTCCAGCCAGCGTAACCGCGCGCCGGCCGGAACAGGAAATTCTGCGCCAGATGATGACTGCCGCAGATCTGGTCGCCGCCGACAAGGTTCGGGTTCTCGCGTTCGAGGTCGATGGGCGAGAACACGGCGCGGCCGAGGATCTTCCGACGAAGGCCGGGCGCATAGCGCTCGATAATGTCGAGGACGCGCTCGGCGTAGTGCTCCCTAGCCTCGTCCCAGTGAGCCGCCGCGATCGTGCCCGCCGCATCGCCCACAATCTCGGCCGGCAGCATGCGCACCTGCACCCAAAGCACGTGCTTGCCGTCCGGCGCGCGCGAGGGATCGACGGCCGTCGGCTGGCCGACGACCAGCACTGGTTCGTCCGGCAGCATGCCTGCCATCGCCTGCTGGTAGGTCAGCGACATGGCGTCGAGCGACGGCGAAAGGTGCACATAGGCGAACTGCCGAAGCTCGGCGCCGGCGCGCCAGTCCGGCAGATCGTCGAGCGCCAGATGGATCATCAACGTCCCCGGCGCGTGGCGGAGTTTTTTCACGGCCGTGTCGAAGCCGGTGTCGCCCGATCCGCTAGGCAACAGTTTCCCGGTCAGCGCCTTGGGCGCGACACCGGCGATGACGGCCTTGGTGGCTGTGTGGGTCTCGCCGGAAGCGAGCCGCACGCCGGTCGCTTTGCCGGCCGAAACCGTGATCTCGGCTACATCAGCCCCGGTGACGATCTTGCCGCCGGCGGCCGTGAGCATGCCCGACAAAGCGCGGATAATCGTGTCGGCGCCGCCTCTGCCGAGCACCATGCCGAAGCACTGGTTGGCCATGGATTCGAGGTAAGGGAACACCGCGCCGCCGGCGATATCGGGCGCGAAATCGAGATGCATGCCCCAGGTGGCCAGCGTCGCCCTGACATGCGGTGACTGGAAAGTCTCCTCGAGCCACGCGCGGGGTGAGGAAAGCAGTAATCGACCGGTATCGAGCGCGCCGGCCAAACCCTTCTTGCGCCAGAGGTTCCAGGCGGTGCCGGCGAGCGCACGGCCGCTCATCGGCGAGCCCAGCAGCCGGAACAGATGCTCGGCCTCCGCCGGGAATGCCGCAACCAGACGGCGCCATGTCTGTGCGTCGGCGTCGGAAAAAGCGGCCATGCGCGAGGCGGTCTTTTCCAGGTCGCTGCTGACGCCGAACCAGCTTCCGTCCGGGAAGGCGCTGGCAAAGCAATCGGCCACCGGCGCGAATTCCAGCCCGTGGGTTTTCAATTCATTTGCATATTTCTTGTGAAAGGCCGAGCCGGCGAACAGGCTGAGATTCATCGCGCCGAAATCGTGCCGGAAGCCCGGAAGCGTCAATTCGCGCGTCTGGACGGCGCCGCCGATCGTTGCATTACGCTCGAAAACTGCCGTTTTCCAGCCTTTGAGCGCCAGATGCGCGGCGCATGCCAGACTGTTGTGGCCTGCTCCGACAAATATGGCGTCGAACTCGCTCACGCCCCGTCCCATTTCCTTTATGCTTAAAGATAATTGCAGATGCATATGTTTTCGTCTAGTAGGATATTAAGGGCCGCGAGAGCCTTCAGCACCATCGAGAAAGAGGGAACAGAGACCATGGACACACAACAACTTCTAGGCGAAGTCGCCGGCCAGCTGCTTTCAGGCGCCATCCAGGTGGTCGACCTGACGGCGCCGCTCGGGCCCAACACGCCACTGATCAAGCTGCCGCCGGAACTGGCGGTCGACACGCCGAAGATCGAGATCCACGCCATCTCCGCCTATGACAAGAACGGTCCGTGGTGGGCGTGGAACTGGCTCAAGCTCGGCGAGCATTCGGGCACGCATTTCGACGCACCCAACCACTGGATCACCGGCAAGGATTATCCGGACGGCGCCACCGACACCATTCCGGCGCAGAACTTCGTCGGCCCGGTCAACGTCATCGACTGTTCGAAGCAAGCGGCAGGCGATCACGATTTCCTGCTCACCGTCGATCACATCAAGGCATGGGAAGCCGAACATGGCGCTATCAACCCCGGCGAGTGGGTGGTGATGCGCACCGACTGGTATAAGCGCAACGGCTCGGAAGCCGAGTTCCTTAACGCCAATGAGACCGGACCGCACACGCCTGGCCCGACCGCCGAAGCCATCCAGTATCTGATTAGCAAGGACATCAAGGGCTGGGGCAGCGAGACGATCGGCACGGATGCTGGAAAAGCAGGGGGAATGGAGCCGCCGTTCCCGGCGCATAGCCTGATGCACAAGGCTAACCGCTACGGCCTCGCCAGCCTTTGCAACCTCGACCGGCTGCCGCCGAAAGGCGCGATCCTGATCGCCGCGCCGCTCAAGATCGAGCACGGCACCGGCAGCCCGATCCGCGCGTTGGCGTTGGTGCCAAGGCAATAGGATAGCTGCGGTCTTCGGGAGAAGATCATGTGTGGAAGTGGCACTGTGGTGACGGAGTGGGAGCGGCAGCCTTGCAAAGCTGCGGCTCTACGGCGCGGTAGAGCGCCAATCTCTGCAATTGAACTCCTGCCGGCTAGGAGCACGCATCGATGAGCGCTCCCGATCACATCGTCGTCGGCAGCGGCATCAACGCGCTGGTCTGTTCGGCGATGCTTGGCGGCAAGGGGGCGAAGGTGCTGGTGCTCGAGCGCAACGACCGCATCGGCGGCTGCATGCGCACCGAAGAAATCACCGCGCCCGGCTTCATCCACGACGTGATGGCGACGACCTTTGTCCTGTTCATCACCTCGCCGGCCTATGCGGCGCTGGGCAAGGATCTGGCCCGGCACGGCCTGGAGTTTTGCAACACCTCCACGCCGACCGGTGTGCTGCGCCCGGACGGCAGCCATGCCGTCCTGCGCATCGATCGTATCGCCAATGTAGCGGCGATCAATGCGCTTGCCGCGGGCGACGGCGACCGGCACGCAAACGATGTCGGCGAGATCGAGCGCAACGCCGGTCTGCTGTTCGGACTGCTCGGTGGCAGCCTGTGGTCCTACCCGACGGCCAGGCTGCTGGCGGGTGAAGCCTGGCGGCGCGGCCCGCGTGGCCTTGCCGCCTTTCTCGGCAGCGCGCTGGTGCCGGCGCGCGGTTGGCTGGAAAGCACCTACCAGTCGGAAACCATGCGCGCGCTGTGGGCGCCCTGGGTGCTGCATGCCGGCCTCGGGCCTGAGGACGCGTTCTCCGGCCAGATCGCCAAGGTCATCGCCTTCGCGCTTGAGGCGGCCGGCGCGCCGATCGTCAAGGGCGGTGCCAGGAATCTGCTGGCCGCCTTCGAAGCCCTGATCAGGGAACGTGGCGGCGAAATCCGCACCGGCGCCGACGTCGCGGCTATTGTCCAAAGCGGAGGCCGCGCCGCCGGCGTGCGGCTGGCTTCGGGCGAAACGATCAACGTGAACAAGAGCGTCATCTGCTCGGTCACGCCAACCCAGCTCTACGAGCGGCTGCTCGGCGACGCGGCGCCGAAAGCCGACGTCGAGGCAGCGCAAAAATACCGCTACGGCAAGGGCAATTTCCAGATCCACTATGCCTTGGACAAGCCGCCGGCATGGCGCGGCGAGGGCCTGGACAAGGTCGCGCTGCTGCATCTGACGCCGGGGCTCGACGGCGTCTCGAAGGCCTGCAACGAAGCCGTGCGCGGCATGCTGCCGGAGGTGCCGACCATGTGCGTCGGCCAGCCGCACGCGCTCGACCCATCGCGCTGCCCGGACGGCAAGGCGGTCCTGTGGCTGCAACTGCCCGAGGCGCCACGGCATATCAAGGGCGATGCCGCCGGCAAACTGCAAACACCGGCAGACGGTCGCTGGACCGAGGCGCTGCGCGAAGCCTATGCCGACCGTGCCGAAGCGATCCTCGCCAGCCATATCGATGGGTTCAAGGACAGCGTCATCGCACGCCGCGCCTGTTCGCCGGCCGACCTGGAAGCGATGAACATCAATCTGGTCGGCGGCGACCCCTATGGCGGTTCCTCGACCATCGACCAGTCGTTCCTGTGGCGGCCGTTCAAGACGAGCCGCAATCACGCCACCGGGGTCAGGGGTCTCTACCACATCGGTTCCTCGACCCATCCGGGTGCTGGCTTGGGCGGCGGCTCCGGCTTTCTCCTGGCGGGGAGGCTGTGATGGAACAGAAGGTTGAAAAGCGCCAGCGCATCTCGACTTTGGGCCAGATCGGCCTGCAGCAATTCGCGCCCTATCTGATGAACCGCATCATGGGCCGCTACAACGCCACTTTGCGTGACAATTTCCGCAGGCAGGGCCTGACCATTCCGCAGGTGCGCACGCTGGCCGTGCTGTCGGTCACCGATGGCGTCACCGTCAACGATCTCTCGGTCTATACCGTCATCGAGCAGTCGACCTTGAGCCGGACGCTCGACACGCTGGAGGGGCAAGGGTTTGTGCGGCGCGAGCAGGGGGTCACCGACAGCCGTATCCGCCATGTGCTCCTGACCGACGATGGCCGCGCCGAGTTCGCGCGCGCCTGGCCGGCCATGCACGACGCTTTCGAGGCAATGTTCGACGATGTCGACGATGCCGAATACGCGGCGCTGATCGCGACATTGCAGAAGATGCTGAAGAACATTCGCAAGCACGACATCTGATCTTACGCGCCGCCATCGGGGCGGTAACGGAAGGAGCCCAAAATGGCCGAACGGTCTTTTGCCAAGGAAGTCGAAAAGCTCAGGCTCGGCGCCGGCGAGGAGTTTTCCGGCGAAGGCATTCTCGCCATCACCAAGGCGCTGCTGCAATGCGGCGTCGGCTATGTCGGCGGCTATCAGGGCGCGCCGATCAGCCATTTGATGGACGTGCTGGCCGACGCGCAGGATATCCTGGGCGAGCTCGGCGTGCATTTCGAGGCGAGCGCCTCGGAAGCGACCGCCACCGCCATGCTGGCGGCATCGGTGCACTATCCGATCCGTGGCGCGGCCACCTTCAAGTCGACGGTCGGCACCAATGTCGCCTCCGACGCGCTCGCCAATCTCGCTTCCGGCGGCGTCACCGGCGGTGCGCTGATCATCGTCGGCGAGGATTACGGCGAAGGCTCCTCGATCATGCAGGAGCGCAGCCACGCCTTTGCCATGAAGAGCCAGGTCTGGCTGCTCGACCCGCGACCGAACCTGCCGTCGATCGTCAAGGCGGTTGAGGACGGCTTCGAGCTGTCCGAGGTTTCCAACACGCCGGTCATGCTGCAGGTCCGTATTCGCTGCTGCCATGTCCACGGCCATTTCATCGCCAAGGACAACAAGCGCCCGGCAATGACTGTGGCCGATGCGCTGGAGGCGCCGCGCCGCGACACCGGCCGCATCGTGCTGCCGCCCGCGTCCTTCCTGCACGAGAAGGAAAAGGTGCAGAAACGCTGGCCGGCGGCGGTGGATTTCATCCGCACCAACAAGATCAACGAGTTTTTCGGCCCGGAGCACGGCTCGGTCGGCATCGTCATGCAGGGCGGCATGTACAATTCGGTCATCCGGGCGCTGCAGCGGCTCGGCCTCGCCGACACTTATGGTGACACCGACGTACCGCTCTATGTGCTCAACGCTGTCTACCCGCTGGTCGATGACGAATTCCTGTCCTTCTGCGAAGGCAAGGACGCCGTGCTCGTCGTCGAGGAAGGCCAGCCCAACTACATCGAACAGGCCTTTGCCGCGATGCTGCACAAGGCCGGCCGCGGCACCAAGCTCGTCGGCAAGGAACATCTGCCTATGGCCGGCGAATATACCGGCCAGGTGATGCTCGACGGCATCGGATCGTTCCTGCGTGCCACCATCCCGCATCTGCTGCCAAGCGAGGTCCGCGCGCCGAACAGGATCGGCGACGGGCTCGACACCGCCGACCTGATCAACGTCGTCCCGGGCCGGCCGCCTGGCTTCTGCGTCGGCTGCCCGGAGCGGCCGATCTTCGCCGCCACCAAGCTGGTCGAGCAGGAGCTGGGCAAGCACCACATCGCCTCCGACATCGGCTGCCACCTGTTCTCGATCATGCCGCCTTTCGAGCTAGGTGCCACTACCATGGGCTACGGGCTGGGGCCGGCTTCCGCCTCGGCGTTCAATTCGCCCGATGCCAGGCGCCGCTCGATCTCCTTCGTCGGCGACGGCGGCTTCTGGCACAACGGCCTGACCTCCTCGATCGGCAATGCCGTGTTCAACAAGAACGACGGCGTCATCGTCATCGTCGACAATTTCTATTCGGCTGCGACCGGAGGGCAGGACATCCTGTCGTCCCGCGCCGGCAACAAGACCAAATCGACCAAGCATCCGATCACCGAGGCGGTGAAAGGCATGGGCGTCAAATGGCTGCGCCACATCGACCGCACCTACGACGTAACCAAGATGCAAGACACGCTGCGCGAGGCGCTGACGACGGACGAGAAGGGCCCGAAAGTCATTGTCGCCTCGTCCGAATGCATGCTCAACCGGCAGCGCCGCGAAAAGCCGCTGGTCGACAAGGCGATCAAGGGCGGGACGCGCATAGTCAAGCCGAAATTCGGTGTCGACGAAGATATCTGCACCGGCGACCATGCCTGCATGCGGCTTTCCGGCTGTCCGTCGCTTTCGGTGAAGTCGCTCGACGATCCGTTGCGCGACGATCCGGTGGCGCATATCGACCAGAGCTGCGTCGGTTGCGGCAATTGCGGCGAGGTCGCCGATGCGGCGGTGCTCTGCCCGTCCTTCTACCGCGCCGATGTCGTGCACAATCCGAGCCGCTGGGACCGTTTCCTTGAAGCCGCGCGTCGCGCCACGATCAGTCTCTTGCAGCGGCGCCGTGAAAGCCGGCGCCTGATATTCGCCGATGCTTGACGCCGTTCCATCAACCCGTTCAAAGGCCGGCGCGCCGGATGACGAGCGCGTCATCAAGCTTGCCGTGCTGGCGGTCGGCGGCCAGGGCGGTGGCGTGCTGGCCGACTGGATCACCGACGTCGCCGAGCGCAACGGCTACGTCGCGCAATCGACCTCGGTCGCCGGCGTCGCCCAGCGCACCGGCGCCACCATCTATTATGTCGAAATGTGCCGCGACACCGGCCGCCTGCCGGTCTTCGCGCTGTCGCCGTCGCAGGGCGACGTCGACATCCTGATTGCCGCCGAACTGATGGAGGCCGGCCGCGCCATCATCCGCGGCTTCGTCACGCCCGAGCGCACGACGCTGATCGCCTCGTCGCACCGCATCGCCGCGGTCTCGGAGAAGATCGAGCCCGGCGATGGCCGCGCCTCGTCCTCGAAGGTGCATGCCACGGCGGAAGCCGCGGCCAAGCGCTTCATCGCCTTCGATATGGAGAAGATCGCCGCCGACAATGGCTCGATGATCTCGGCCAGCCTGCTCGGCGCGCTGGCCGGCTCCGACGCCTTGCCGTTTACACGCGAGAGCTACGAGCAGGCGGTCAGTGCCGGCGGCCGCGGCGTCAAAGCCAGTCTCGCCGCCTTCGGCGCCGCCTACGATCGGGCGCGCGGCATCGCGAGTGTGCATTCGGGCGACAAGACTGCACAGCCGGCAGCCGCTGAAACCGGCTCAGCCGCGACGACAAAAGTCAGCGGTCCGGAAAGCCTGTTAAAAGGCTGGCAATCGCTGGCCGCCCGGGTCGATGCTTTGCCGGCTCCTGTCCGCGACATGGCGATGCGCGGCCTGAAAAAAGTGGTCGACTATCAGGACGTTGCTTATGGCGGCGAGTATCTCGACCGGCTCGACCAGGCAGTCGCGCTGGACGATGCCGAACACGCCTACGCGCTGTCGATCGCCGCCGCCAAGCATCTGGCCAACGCGATGTGCTACGACGACATGATCCGCGTCGCCGACCTGAAGACACGCTCTAGCCGCGACCGACGCGTACGCCACGAGGTCGGCGTCAAGGACGGCTCGGTCCTGCAGGTGACCGAATATTTCCATCCGCGCATCGAGGAATTCTGCGGCACGCTGCCGGCCGGGCTCGGCAGCTACATCGAGGCGCGGCCGAAGCTCGCCGCCTTCCTCGACCGCCGCATCAACCGCGGCCGCCATATCCGCACCGACAGTTTCGTCGGCTTTGCCGCATTGTGGTTCATCGGCGGCCTGCGCCGCTGGCGCAGCCGGCTGCTGCGCCACAAGGTCGAGACCACCCATCTCGAGCGCTGGTACGCGCTGGCGCTGGGCCAAGTCGGCCAGGACTACGCGCTTGGCACGGAGATCCTCAACTGCCGCCGGCTGATCAAGGGTTACAGCGACACCCACGCCCGCGCGCAGTCGAAATTCGACCGGGTGCTGTCGGCGCTCGACCTGCTCAAGGGCCGCCCGGACGCCGCAGACTGGATCCGGCGCCTGCGCGAAGCCGCGCTGAAGGACGAGAAGGGCGACATGCTCGACGGCGCGCTGAAGACCGTGGCGTCGCTGGGTGATAGCGACGTTCCATCGAGTTGATCTGTGAAATCTTGGTGCCGCCGCTGATAGCACCAAAACACGAATTCAGTGGAAGCGCTGATCGAGAACTTCCTCGACTCGGACGACGGTGCAGCGTTTCCGGGCAAGCTCCGTGCAGCTCGTCCGACGACCATCTCACGAATCTCATCGCAGGCATGAAGCAGCGGCGCTAGGCAGGGTCAATTAAGTGAGTTCGCTTCCTCTCCGACCCCATGCACCAGCAACAACGCCTTTTAACGCCGTTGAACCAATAAGTTCGTTAGCCGTGTTGATTTCCTTTGATGCTCTCTCTCCAAGCTGTTGGGAATAGACTTCCGCGTAAAACTCTTCATATGAAGTCGATATTGATCCTGTGACAATTTCGGTGACATTCAGTTTTGGGCGATCACTGTGACGAGCGCCAACAACAGTCATGGACGGACTAATCGGTAGGTAGACCTCATTCCAGTCGCTGGATATGCCGATCAACGGACAAATAGACCCCGACGAAGTAACAGCAAAGGTACCGGCGTCACTTAGAACAAAGTTGCGCTCGTCGCTTGGGATGACATGCCAATGAGCTGGCCTGATACTGTCCGGGCATTGACCTCCTGAGTCAAGAAACCCACGCAATCCCTCATTGTGACCTTCGTCGAGTGCTGTGGTATTTTCCAGGAATCTTGCCGTCCGCTCAAACCCAGTCCGCATAACATCATCGAACACGCCGCTCGTAAGTGCACCCTCAATTTGGGTTCGGACGAACCGCAGGCGGCTTTGAAATTCAGCACTGTTCTTCACACGCAGGCGGTCAAAAACGTTAAGACCGGAGAGCTCTTTTGAGATCTCCTTCTCTAGTCGTTCGTCAATAGCTTCCTTGTAGCGAGTACGAGCAAGCTTTGAACTCGCTGTTTCGGCCATCAATGATATCGCAGAGGTGACACTGCCACGTATCCGCTCTCTCATTGATCGAGTTCGAAATGCCAAAATCCAGAATAGATCTCCTAGCTCTTTGGAGTGTCGGCTAATTCCGGTCGGATTTGCTAAAATATCCTTGAAAATACTCCCTGACCTTCCCTCGATTTTCGCGAAAGCGTCTTCGAGAATGTCGTCGTCTTCTCCATAAAAATTGGGTGATGAAGCGACAAACCGAATATTTCTGGGCTCCGGCGCACGTTTAGCGTCGTATACCCACACATAATTCTTTCCTGGCTTCTTTGGCGGCGGAGCGCAAAGGAAATGCTTTAGCTGGAACCTTGAGATGAAGTGATTATTTTCTTTTTGCTTACCCATCGATCAAACTTTCCAGAATCGCCCGGGAGCATTACGTCATCTGCATCAAAGAAGCAAAAGGGCATCTCATTTCCGAGACGAGCCCAGAAAGGAAACGCGGGCAAGCGACTGGAGAAGGCAATAGCCGACCTAGCGGCGAAACATGAAGTTGACATAGCGCAGGAAGGCGAGCACGGCGACCGGAGTGCTTCACCGCTGGCTGAGCGGCGGTAGCGCATTACGTCATCTGCATTCGGCGACCTCGAACGTACCTAGGATCTCTCCTTAGCATTTCGCGGGGAAGGTCGAAATCGGCATTCTTTGAGATCAGAAAGCGTTCCGCGTGCGAAACCTGTAATGCGTTTTGTCTTTTGACATTTTGCTCATTCAATTCGATTGTTTCCAAAAGGAGCTTTCCATGTTTATTTTCTAGCTCATCTGTCCTCTGGTCAATGTCATCGGCCAGCGTTGTCAATGTAACTGCCAGCTCCGCCTTTATGATGACAGATCGCTCACGCATATTTGCGGCCTGCAATCGAAATCTTTTGACGTTATCGGTTATATAATCAGCAATGGTGGGGCACCAGAAAGCAAGTGTAATTTTCGGAGACAGCGGAAGATAAATCTCGATACCCTTACATAAGAGTCCAAGGTTGCTCCACAGGCCATCTTGAGGGGTGGAATTTGTGATCGCTACGGGATTGTCGCCAATTATAAATTCATGCCCGTCTGGGGCGATCATCAATCTGCAATCTTTAGCTGCAAACGTTTTGGCATACTCTTGGAGATCATCGAGTGAGGTCACGATCCCCATTTTTTTCTTTTCGTTCTCGCTGGAAGCGTCCTTTATCTCGTCAGGTAAATTGTCTTCACCGACTATCTCAGCAATGCGGCCCCTAAGCTGATTGATCATATCCTCCAGGACATTTCGTGCTCCGGTCCCTCGATTCATCTGGAGAGCGACGAAAATACACAACGTCGCGAAGTCGGATTCCGACACTGATTTGAACGAAATTTCTGATAATATTCGATCAATAATGGGAGCGGCTGCACTCTCGATAGACGTCATATTGTCTTCGACGGAGACGACACCCGAACTAGTTTCCACCCGGTTGAAGTGAGTTTCGCCAAAAATGCTGTCAACATTCGCCGGGAACGTTCTCCCATTTGATTTGTCGAAGACATTTGCAAAATATTTTCCCGGCCTCCGCTCTTTGGCAAAGCGGCGCAACATAAATTGCGGAACATAGTGGTGAAATTTCGCTGTCTTCGTAGCCATGTGGAGCCTGATCAGTGGAATCAATCCAAGCCTACTATCATACATCAATTGAGCGCTCAGAAGCCTAGGCCTGCCGCAGTGAGCACTGGAGCCCACACACTTGGGGCGGCGTGCATGCTTGTCGCGCTGTGGGCGGCGGCTTTGGCCGCAGCTAAAGAATCAAATACTCCAATTGCGGGTCAACATAGAAAGGTCGCCTTTGGCTGAGTCTCGACCATGCGCCTTTTGCGACCAAGTCTCACAGTTGCGGGCAAGTCACATCCTGCCTGCATTTCTGTTCCGGTGGCTGAGGGAAACAGGTGGCACCCCCCACATTCGTAACTCGAAGAACCCAAACGTTCGTGTTCAGGACGGCCTAAAAGTTCCGATGCTCTGCGATGTGTGTGAGAAACAGTTCAATCGGTATGAGACCGACTTCAGCAAGAGACTTTTCTATCCTGTTTCCCAAGATAGCGCGCTCATGGTCCCATACGGCGAATGGCTGCTGCGGTATTGCGTTTCGGTATCTTGGCGGATTCTTCGTCACGCTTTCGATACAACCACAATGGCCGAATTCAGTGATGAGCAGCGGGACCTGATCGACAGCGCCTTAAACACTTGGTCAAGATTCCTGAATGGCGAGGCCTCGAGCCCGGGAATCCATGAACAACACTTCTGGCAGATGGGCGCAATCAGTGAACATAGCATGCCGGACATGCCAACCAACGCAAATCGCTACCTGATGCGGGCTATGCACATGGATATCGCCTGGAAAAGCGATCTTGTGATGACGTACGCTAAAATGGGTCCATTTATTCTCTTTGGATATGTGCAGCCCCCCAAGAGCAAATGGGTTGGAACAAAGGTTCATGTTAGGCAAGGGGTCATCAAGCCAGGACAATTTGAATTGCCAGGAGATATATACTGGTACATACGAGACAAGATGCTGGAAATGAGTTATTTAAATCAAAATATTTCAGAAACACAATGGGATAAGATTGATGCTACGGTCATGGACAACCTCGACCGCATGAGGGGTTCGAAGCAATTCGAGGCCATACTTCATGATCGGCGCTTGTTCGGCGAAGCCGCCATAATCAGAAAATCCAAAAAGACTAAGCCCACCGACAGATAGCGTGTTTCCTTATTTGTGAACCAAGCCCAAATAAGTTTTTGCGGACGAACCCAGCGCAAGCGGTTTCTAGTTATTGGAGAATTTTGGTGCCGCTTAGGTGACTCGAACACCTGACCCCATCATTACGAATGATGTGCTCTACCAACTGAGCTAAAGCGGCCCGGGAAGCCGAGCTTCCAAGATGGGCTGCGTGATAGACGCAACCGGCCGCGAATTCAAGATGGCAGTCGCGATTTCAGGACGAGGCAATTCGTGCCGCCTCCGGCCGGGCGCAAGGGCAGCCGCCGCGCGGATCTGCCGTTGGCCGCGTGATGCCGTATCGGCAGGCCGTCCCATCCGCCACGTTGGCCGTGACGGGAAAATCAGCGAAAAATGTTGATTCCTTTACCGAAAACCGCCGAAATGAGCTTTGTGCCCCTCGGCAAGGCAGAATGCGGCCGCTCGCTTGTTGATTGATTGGTCGCCTGCGGCTAACGATCATGGCAATGTGAATGAAATTGCAGAGGGAATTCGCTTGGACGCGATCGAAAAAGCGATCCGCAATGCCTTCGAGAAAGGCAATGCCGACGACCGGGCGTTTCGCGAGCGGGTCTATCGATCGGCTTTCGCGGCACTCGACCGTGCCCTGCAGGCCAATCCAAACGTCACGGTGGAGGTCGCCATCAAGCGCCGCAAGGCGGTCCAGGCGAAGATCACCGAAATCGAATCGGAATTCCTGCCGGCGGTTGCCGACGTCGCCGCGCCGACCGACAGTTTGGAGGCAGCACCGGCGGTGGAGCCCCCGGCCGAAGCTGAAGCCGCGCCGTCGCCCGATGTCGTCGTTGACGGTCCGGCGCAGCCGCCCGAAGCCGATGCGCCGCGGTCGCGCGTCCTGCCGGTCGTTCCCGACATCATGCCCGATGCGCCTGTTGCCGAGGCGCCGGTGATCGACATGGGGGCCTCGGTTCCGACCGAAGCCGACGTCGAAACCGACGACGCGGAAGTGACGCCCGACCGCGACGACCGGCGGGCGAGGCGGCGGCGCCTGCCTTTTACCGCGATCTTCTTCGGTGTGACGCTGCTCGCAGCCGCCGGCATCGGCCTTTATTTCGCCAACCAGACCGGCGTCTTCAAATCGGCGACCGAGCTCGACACAGCGCCACCGGAAGCGCCGCCAACGGTCGATGGCGAAGATTTCACGCCGGACGACACCGCTTCGCCGCCGAAGCAGGGCGAGCAGGACGAGGCGCGCGACTGGATCAACGTCTTTTCGCCGGGTGACCCGACGCAGGTCAATGCACCGTCGGACGCCAAGGCCGACGTCATCCAGGACGAAAGCGGTTCCTTCCTGCGCATCCGCTCGGGTGCATCCGGTTCGGCCATCAGCTTCGACGTCGGACAAGGCGTGTTGGAAAAACTAGCCGGCAAGCATGCCACATTCGACATCATCGCGCGCTCCGAGGAGGGGCAGGAGACGCAGATTTCCGTCGATTGCAATTTCGGCGAACTCGGCGACTGCGGCCGCAAGCGCTATGCGGTCGGTCGCGAGCGCAATGAATATCTGTTCGACGTGCGCTTTCCCGACAAGCGTCCGGGTGCTGCCGGCACCATCGCCATCAATTCCGACTTCGACAAGCAGGGCAAGTCGGTCGACATCTACGAGATCCGCGTTTCAGTCGTTCCCTAAAGCACGTCGCGTTCGGACCGGCCTCATGCGACGCACTTTCGGTTCTTGTTTTGATGCATGTCGTTACCGCAAAACCGCTGCACACTTTTTGCGCGACATGCATTAACTATCGAGCAGCGCCTGCAGCGTCTCGATGCGGTCGGCTTCGGCCGCCGGCTTGTCCCAGCGCAGCCGCGAAATGCGCGGAAAGCGCATGGCAACGCCGGATTTGTGCCGCGTCGAGCGGTTGAGCCCTTCGAAGGCTACCTCAAGCACCAGCCCGTTCCTGCGGTCGGCACGGACCGAGCGGACCGGGCCAAAGCGCTCGATCGTATTGTCGCGGACATATTTGTCGATTTGCCTCAGTTCCTCGTCGGTAAAGCCGAAATAGGCCTTTCCCACCGGCACCAGCTCCTCCGATCCTTCCGGCCCGGACCAGACGCCGAATGTGTAGTCGGAATAGAAGCTCGAGCGCTTGCCATGGCCACGCTGGGCATACATCAGCACCGCGTCGACCGTGTGCGGATCGCGCTTCCATTTGAACCACGGGCCCTTCGGCCGCCCGGCCATATAGGGCGAATCCCAGCGCTTCAGCATGACGCCTTCGATGACCGGATGCAGCGGCTTGCGGCGCAATTCCTCGAGTGCCTGCCAGTTGGTGAATTCGACCAGCGGCGACAGATCGAAGCGGCTCGGATCGAGTGTCCTGACGAAGGCCTCGAGCCGGCCGCGCCGTTCGCGGAAGGGAAGTCCGCGCACATCCTCGTCACCAATCTGCAGCGCATCGTAGCAGCGCATAAAGGCCGGGTATTGCTGCTGGATCTTGGGTGACACGCTCTTGCGGTTCAGCCGCTGCTGCAGGTCCGAGAACGTGCCCGTCGCCTGCCTGGGGTCACCGACCAGAAGCTCGCCGTCGAGGGCGCCTGAAAAATCCATCGCCTCCGCAAGATCCGGAAAGGCGCCGGAGACATCGTCACCGGTGCGCGAATAGAGCCGGCGAATGCCGCCTTCGCAAACCGCCTGGACGCGGATGCCGTCCCATTTCCATTCGGCCGCGTAGTCAGCCGGGTCGAGCTTTTCGAGGTCGCCGTCGCCGACGGCGTTCGACAGCATCACTGGCCTGAACAGCGCCAGCGCCGTTTTCCTGGGTTTTTCCGCTTTACCCTCCAGCCAGGCGAACAGCCCGATATAGGGCGGCGTCAGCCCGTGCCAGAGTTCCTCGATCTCGGCGATATCGACCTTGCCGAAATCGGCCAGTGCCTGCTTGGCAAGCCGCGCCGAGACGCCGATGCGCAGGCCGCCGGTGACCAGCTTTATGATGGCGAAGCGCGCCGAAGTGCTGGCGCTGTCGAGCAGCCGGGCCAGCACCTGCGGCCCGTCGGAACGGCTCGCCGCCTGCAGCTTGGCCACCACCTCGGCCAGCGTCGGCGCGTGGTTCGCAATATCGAGAGGCGATTGCGGCCAGACCAGTGACACGGTCTCGGCCAGATCGCCGACATAGTCGTAGGAATAGCCGAACAGCACGGGATCCATGCGCTCGATCACCAGAGTGCGCAGCATTGCCGGCTTGACCGCGGCGATGGACAGATCGCCGGTGATGGCCGCCAGCGCCAGCCCGCGATCCGGATCCTCGACGCTGCGGAAATAGTCGGTCAACAGCGTCAGCTTGCCGTTGCGCGACGGCGTCAGCACCAGCCGGTCGAGAAGCTCGGCGAAGCGGTTCATGACGGTGAGAACCATGGGCGGGCGTCGCGTTCTGTCGCGCCCCCCTCTGTCCTGCCGGACATCTCCCCCTCAAGGGGGGAGATTTGCTGTCGCGACTGCTTTCGCCAATTTCCAACGTTGCAGGATGAGCGGCAAAACCAAAGCTGCCGATCTCCCCCCTTGAGGGGGAGATGTCCGGCAGGACAGAGGGGGGCGCCGCAGAGCGCCGTACCGGCGATTGCTGGATCCAAAAACACCATCAATCGCCCTCGTCCTCGTAACCAACCAGATGCAGCGGCCTGGCGGCGATGCCTTCGAGTTCGCACCAGCGCACCAGCGCCTCCTCGCGGCCATGCGTCACCCAGATTTCTTCCGCGCCGGTCTCCTTGATCGTCGCCGTCAGCTCGTCCCAGTCGGAGTGATCGGAGATGATCAGCGGCAGCTCGACGCCGCCCTGCTTGGCGCGCTGGCGGATGCGCATCCAGCCTGAGGCGAAGCACGACATCGGATCGGGAAAACGCCGCGCCCAGCGATCGGCGAAGGCGGATGGCGGGCCGACGACGATGGCGCCGGCAAAGTCGCTTTTTTGGCCGGTCTCGACGGTCGCCGGTTCCAATGTGCCGAGATCGATATTCTGGCTCTGGTAATACTCGCTGAGCTTGGCCAGCGCGCCGTGGATGTAGATCGGCTTTTCGTAGCCGGCATCGCGCAGCAGCCGCATGACGCGCTGCGCCTTGCCCAGCGCATAGGCGCCGACCAGATGCGTGCGCTCGGGAAACTGCTCGGTCGATTTCAGCAGCCGGGCGATCTCTTCGGTATCGGGCGGATGCCGAAACACCGGCAGACCGAACGTCGCCTCGGTGATGAAGACGTCGCATTTGAGCGGCTCGAACGGCTCGCAGGTCGCGTCCTTCTGGCGTTTATAGTCGCCGGACGCGACGATGCATGTGCCCTGATGCGCGACCTTGATCTGGGCCGAGCCAAGCACATGACCAGCCGGGTGAAAGCTGACGGCCACACCGCCAAGCGCAATCGTCTCGCCGAGCACGGCGGCTTGCGTCGTTCCGGCAAAACTGTCGCCGTAGCGCAGCCCCATGATGTCGAGCGTCTGCTGTGTCGCCATCACCGAGCGGTGGCCGGAGCGGGCATGGTCGGAATGGCCATGTGTGATCAGCGCCCGGTTGACCGGCCGCACCGGGTCGATGAAGAAATCGCCGGGCGGGCAATACAGCCCTTCCGGCCGGGGATGAAGCAGGTCGCTGGCGCGCATGGCCCCAAGATAGGCGCTAATTCCGGCGCGGGAAGCCTGTTGTAAGTCACTGCTGACTCCAGCATAGAGCGCAAGCCGGCTGCAAACAACCGGCGGAACCCGATCGCCATGAAACCGCTCCAGACCTCGTCCGGCGATTTGAATGCCGACCGCCGCGCCGACTATGCCGAAATGCTCTATGCATCCGGCGATCATGCGGCAGCGGCGGAATTGCTGCGCGGCGCGCTCGAACTGACGCCGCACTGGGCGGCCGGATGGTTCCGTCTCGGCGAGATGCAGGAGGCGGCAGGCGCGCGCGATCTCGCCGCGCAGGCCTGGATGACGGCGCTGCGGCTCGACCCGGCGGACAGGCTCGGCGCGGTGCTCAAGCTGCAATTGATCGGCAGGGCAGCGGCGGCCCAGGCGCCGCCCAGCGCCTTTGTCGAGACGCTTTACGACCACTATGCCGGGAGCTTCGAGGGTGAGCTGGTCGACAGGCTCGGCTACCGTCTGCCCGAATGCCTCGACCGCGCCATCCAGGCAGCACGGCCGGGCCGGTTTTCGCTGGCGCTCGATCTCGGCTGCGGCACCGGCCTCATGGGCCAGAAGCTGCGGCCGATCGCCGATCGGCTGGAGGGTTACGACATCTCGGCCGGCATGCTGAGGCAGGCGCACGCCAAAGGCGTCTACGATCTGCTCGTCAAGACGGACCTGCAGGATTTTTGCTATTCTGGCCCGAAAGCCGATCTGGTGACGGCGGCCGATGTGTTCATCTATGTCGGCGCACTCGACAAGGTGGTGAACAAGATTGCCGGAATGCTTGCCGGCGGCGGTCTGTTTGCGTTCTCCGTCGAGACGCTCCCGGGCGGAGAATCGTCTGACAGCGCCGGCTTCGCCCTGCAGCCGTCGCGCCGCTACGCGCATTCGCAAGGCTATGTAGAGCGGGTTCTGGATGCCGACGGCTTTTCGATCCTGTCGCTGCAGGCAACGATCATCCGGCAGGATCGCCGCGAACCGGTCGAAGGGCTGGCCGTACTGGCAAGCTTGCTTTCCGGCAGCGTAAAATCTGGCTAAGACTCCTGCCGCTGCGCATGAGAAGCCGCAGCTGCGAACGACAAGGAGCACGTTCATGCGCTGGAACATGACGGTCTTGGCATCTTGCCTGGCGATGGCCGGCTGCGTCGGCAATTCGATGTCCGAACGGCAGGACGAAAACGTCCAGTCCTCGCTGCTATATGACAAGGTGCCTTGCGATCAATTGCTGGCGCGACGAAACGGCCTGGCGCAGCAATATCATTTGCCGGTGGACGCCAAGCCGTCCTTCTCCAATCCGGCGACGGGCTTTGGCCCGTTCACGCCGGATATGCGCTCGAAAGCCAAACGCGAAGCCGACCAGGCAAGCGGCAAGATCGACGCCATGAACCGTTCGATCAGCCGGCGCGAATGCGGCAAGCCGGCCAAGCAGAACAAGCTCGGCCTGACCTGACCGGATCCTAATCCGCTACCTTCCACTGCTCGCGCGACGCGCTGGCGGGATAGACGCCGAGAATGCGCATTTCACGCGAGAAAAAGCGCAACTCGTCGAGTGCCAGCTTCACCAGCGGATCGTCGGGATGGCCCTCTATGTCGGCGTAGAACAGCGTCGCCGTAAACGCGCCGAGCTGGTAGCTTTCCAGCTTGGTCATGTTGATGCCGTTGGTGGCAAACCCGCCCATCGCCTTGTAGAGCGCCGCCGGCACGTTGCGGACGCGGAAGATGAAGGTCGTCATCATCCTGGCGTCGGCCGAGGGACGTTCGGCCCATTGCTTGTTCTTGGTCAGCACGACGAAGCGGGTGACGTTGCTGTCGGTGTCCTCGACATTCTCTTCGATGATGTCGAGCCCGTAGAGCGTCGAGGCCAGCGCCGGCGCCAGCGCGGCCATGGTGCGGTCCTTCATTGCGGCGACCATCTTGGCGGCGCCCGCGGTGTCGCCGGCCACCGTCGCCTTCCAGCCGTTCTTGCGGATGTATTTGCGGCATTGGCCGAGCGCGTGGATGTGGCTGTGCACGGTCCTGATCTCGTCGCGCCTGACGCCGGGCAGCACCATCAGCTGGAAGTGGATCGGCAGAAAGTATTCGCCGATGATGTGCAGCTTCGATTCCGGCAAGAGGTGGTGGATGTCGGCGACGCGGCCGGCAATGGTGTTCTCGATCGGGATCATGGCCAGATCGGCCTTGCCGGTCTCGACCGCGTTGAAGGCGTCCTCGAAGGTCGGGCACGGCAACGGCTCCATCGACGGGAACATGTTGCGGCAGGCGGTGTCGGAATTGGCGCCCGGCTCGCCCTGGAAGGATATTTTGTTGGTCTTTTCAGGCATGCGCAGTGTCTCGGGATTGGGGGAGGAATTTCTTAGTTGGAAAGGAGCGCCCTGGCGCGTTCGAGATCGTCCGGCGTATCGACGCCAAGCGGCACCGACTGGACGATCTCCGCATCGATGCGCATGCCGGCCTCCAGCGCCCGCAATTGCTCCAGCCGCTCGCGGCGCTCCAGCGGCGACGGCCTCAGCGCAACGAAGCGTTCTAGTGCGGCGCGGCGATAGGCATAGAGGCCGATATGATGGTAGAGCGGGCCTTCGCCCCAGGGGGCGGTGGCGCGGGTGAAATAGAGCGCCCTGAGCCGCGTCGTCGAGAGTGGCGAGCCGACCAGCTTGACGACGTTCGGATTGGTCTTTTCCTCGTCGCGGACGATCTCGACGCAGAGCGTGGCGATATCGACCGCTGCGTTCTCGAAAGGCTTCAGCGCGGCGCCGATAACAAGGGGGTCGATGGTCGGCAGATCGCCCTGCACATTGACGATGGTCTCGACGCTGTTGCCAGGGTCGAGAATGGTCAGCGCTTCGAAGATGCGGTCGGAACCGGTTTCGTGGTCCGCCCGCGTCATCACCGCCTCGAAACCATGCGCGCGCACCGCCTCCGCAACGCCTTGCGTATCGGTGGCGACGACCACCCGGCCGAGCCCGGCCTCGGCAGCACGGCGGGCGACGTGGACGATCATCGGAGTGCCGGCAATGTCGGCGAGCGGCTTGCCCGGCAGGCGCGTCGAGGCCATGCGGGCCGGGATCAGGATGAGCGTGGACATGAGGCGGGCAGGGGCTCGAAAAAGAGGAGGACAAAGTGGCAAAAGGTCTCACTGGCAGCGCCCTTATAGGTGTTGCAACGCCGGAGCAAAAGACCTAGTTTCCGCGCGATTTGGCCGGTTCCACCGGGCGGATCACGATACCGACGGACGGAGTGGACGGATCGGTCCGCCGGAAAGGGAGCCTGGGGCGTATGGATTCCAACGAAGTCAACAAGCTGCTCGCCGGTCTCCTCGGAACCGTGTTCATCGTCTTTTCCGTTGGCATCGTGTCCGACGCGCTGTTTGCCTCGCCGGCGCCGGAAAAGCCCGGCTTCGCCATCGAGGCGACCGAGCCCGCCGAAGGCGGCCCGGCCGCTCCCGCCGCGGCCGTGAAGCCGATTGCCGAGCTGCTGACCACTGCCAACGCCGAAGCGGGCGCCGCCATCTTCAAGAAATGCCAGGCTTGCCACTCCGGCGAAAAGGGTGGCCCCAATAAGGTCGGCCCCGATCTCTGGGACATCGTCGACCGTCCGGTCGCCGAGCATGAGGGCTTTGCCTATTCGGCCGGCATGAAGGAGTTCTCCAAGGGCGGCAGCGAGAAGTGGACCTACGACAATCTCAACCACTTCATCACCTCGCCGAAGAAGTTCGTGAAGGGCACCGCGATGGGCTTCGCCGGCCTGCCCAAGGATGAGGACCGCGCCAACGTCATCGCCTATTTGCGCACGCTGTCGGACAATCCGAAGCCGCTGCCGGCGCCCGGCGCCTCGGCCGAAAACGCGCCCGCCAAGCCGGCCGAAGGTGCAGCCCCTGCCAAGCCGGCAGAAGGCGCGGCGCCAGCCGCCCCGGCGGCACCCGCAAAATAACAAAACTGTAATGACATTATCCTTGAAAAAGCCGGGTTCAGCCCGGCTTTTTCGTTAGGAAAAATGCATATGCGACGACAAAGCCGCTCGGTTGCGGTTTTCAGCGCCGCCAAATGATCTAGATTGGGCCCAGACGCTATGGTGACGGCGCTATATCGCGAAGAGGAGAACGCATGACGGTTGGCCGAGCGCGGGCGCTTCTGAAATCAGTGCTGTTTGTGGCTGCTTTTGCCGGCGGCCTGCAGGCGGCCTTCGCGGACGAATGGCGCACGACCTCGTCGCTGATCGGCGAATCCAAATACGGCGACAATTTCCAGCACTACGACTACGTCAATCCGGATGCGCCGAAGGGCGGCACAGTGAACTCAGTGGTGCTCGGCACGTTCGACAGCTTCAACCCCTATATCGTGCAGGGTTCGCCGGCCGCCGGCTTCGCGCAGTTCGGCGGCGGGCTGCTCTACGACACGCTGATGGAGCAGGCGACGGATGAGGGCAGCGTCAACCATCCGCTGATCGCCGATGCCTACAAATACCCGGCCGACTATTCCTCGGCGACCTACAGGCTCGATCCGCGCGCGAAATGGCATGACGGCCAGCCGATAACGACCGACGATGTGATCTGGTCGTTCCAGGTGCTGAAGGCCAACAGCCCGATGTACAGCCGTTATTTCGAGAACGTCACCGACGCGGTTGCGATCTCCGATCGCGAGGTGGAGTTCCATTTCAACCAGAAGGGCAATCGGGAGTTACCTCAAATCCTCGGCGGTCTCGTCGTGCTGCCCAAGCACTGGTGGGAGGGCACCGACGCCAACGGCAAGAAGCGCGACGTCACAAAGCCGACGCAGGAGCCGCCGCTCGGCTCCGCCGCCTACAAGATCGCCAGCTTCAAGCCGGGGTCCGAAATCATCTGGCAGCGCGTGCCGGACTACTGGGCGGCCAAGCTGCCGGTGAAAGTTGGCCGTGAGAATTTCGACAGGCAGCGTTTCACCTATTTTCTCGACGACAATGCCGCCTGGCAGGCCTTCACCAAGGGCGGGCTGGACGACATCAAGCCGGAGAACAGTTCGAGGCGCTGGAACACGGCCTATGACTTCCCGGCAGTTCAGGCCGGCGACGTCATCAAGAAGGAATTCAAGACCGCGTCGCCCGAACCGATGCAGGCCTTCATGCTCAACACCAGGCTCCCGCTGTTTAGGGATCGCCTGGTGCGCGCCGCGTTGATGTATCCGTTCGACTTCGAGACGATGAACCGGACCCTGTTCTTCGGATCCAACACCCGCACCAGCAGCTATTTCCAGGGCACTGAGCTGGCGTCGAGCGGCCTGCCGCAAGGCAAGGAACTGGAAATCCTCGAGCAGTACCGCGACAAGCTGCCGCCTGAAGTCTTCACACAGGAATTCAAGCTGCCGGTCTACGACACCGCCCAAGCGGAGCGCAAATACCTGAAAACCGCGGTCGATCTGTTCGCCAAGGCTGGCTGGGTGATCAAAGGCGGCAAGATGGTCAACGCCAAGACCGGCGAGCCATTCAAGTTCGAAATCCTCGGCTGGAACGACACCGACCAGGTCATCGCCAGCCCCTACATCGCCAATCTGCGCAAGATCGGCGTCGACGCAACGCTGCGCCTGATCGACCAAACCCAGTATATCAACCGAGTCACTCACTTCGACTTTGACGTGGTCACTTCGATACTCGGGCAGTCGGACTCTCCTGGCAATGAACAGCGCGATTTCTGGAGTTCCAAGGCCGCCGATTCGCCGGGATCGCGCAATTACGCCGGCATCAAGAATCCGGTCGTCGATGCCTTGGTCGACCGGGTCATCTTTGCCACCGACCGCGACGATCTGGTTGCCGCCACCCATGCGCTCGACCGGGTGCTGCTGTGGAACTACTATGTCGTGCCGCAATATTACCGTGCCGTGGTCTGGCTCGCCTACTGGAACAAGTTCGGCATGCCGGAGAAGCAGCCCGCCTATAGCGGCGTCGACCAGAATTCCTGGTGGATTGATCCGGTCAAGGAAAAGGCGCTGGCGGCCAAATACAAGAGTGGCAATTGATGACGGCGCTGCCCCGTCGCGACTTCCTCGCCCTGGGCGGTGCCGCCGCGGCCGCGGCGCTGCTGCCCGGCCGGGCTTTCGCCGCCATCCCGACCGGCGTGAAGCTGCACGGCCTGTCGGCCTTCGGCGATCTCAAATATCCTCCGGATTTCGCGCATTTCGACTATGTCAATCCGGACGCTCCCAAGGGCGGCCGGATGAATTTCGCCCCGCCGAACTCCACCCTCAATCAGAGCTTCCTGACCTTCAACACGCTGAACTCGCTGGTGTTGAAGGGGGATTCGCCGCCGCGCACCGAGCTCTGCTTCGATTCCCTGATGGCAAGGGCAGTCGATGAGCCGGATGCGGTCTACGGCCTGCTTGCCGAATCCGTTACCTTGTCGCAGGACCGCAACGGCTTCCGCTTCAGCCTGCGGCCACAAGCGCGCTTTCATGACGGCTCGCCGCTGACGGCTGAGGACGGTGTCTTCGCATTGAACCTCTACAAAGACCGGGGACACCCGAACCTTTCCCAAGCGCTGCGGCATATGACGGATGCGGCCGCAATCGATCCGCTTACAGTCAGCCTTACCTTCAACGGCCAGCAGTCCGCGCAGAATATCCTCGCCATCGTCGTAATGCCGATCGTGTCCAAAGTTTTCTACACGGCCAATGATTTCGACGCCTCGACGATGACCCCGCCGCTCGGTTCCGGGCCGTACCGAATGGGGCGGGTGGTGGCCGGGCAGACCATCGAATATGAACGCGTCGCCGATTATTGGGGCCGCGATCTGGCCGTGAACCGCGGGCTTAATAATTTCGACCGCATCCGTATCGATTTCTACCTTGATCGCCAGGCAGCGTTTGAAGCGTTCAAGAAAGGGGATACGCATTTTCGCGAGGAGTTCACCGCGCGGGTATGGGCGGCCGGCTACGACTTTCCAGCGCTGAAGGATGGCAGGGTCGTCAAACGCGAATTTCCCGGCGAGAAAACGCCATCCATGCAGGCTGTCGCACTCAATCAGCGCCGTCCGCAGTTCCGCGACATTCGCGTGAGACAGGCAATCGCCTATTGCTTCGACTTCGAATGGACCAGGCGGGTTCTGTTTTTCGACTCCTACGAGCGTTCGCAATCGAACTTCGAGCGGTCGGATTACAAGGCCAAGGGCCTGTCCTCACCCCAGGAATTGAAACTGCTGGAGCCGTTTCGAGCCGAGTTGCCGCCGGAGACCTTCGGCGATCCGGTGATGCAACCCGTCTCCGACGGTTCGGGCCACGACCGCAAGCTGCTGCGCGAGGCTTCGAGACTGCTTGCCGAAGCCGGCTGGAAGCGAACGGGCAATTTCGTAGTCAATGACAAGGGCGACCGGCTGCGGGTGGAAATGCTGGCCGAGGACGATGGCCTCGTTCGCATCTTCCTTCCGTGGTCCGAGAATATGAAGGCGATCGGCATCGACGCTTCGGTCCGGCAGGTCGATTCGGCGCAGTTTGAAGCGCGGCAGAGCAATTTCGACTTCGACTTCAACATGCTCGCATGGTCGATCGGAGCGACGCCAACCGCCGATGGTTTGGAGATCCTCTATGCTTCCCGGATGGCGAAAACGCCGGGGATGCGCAACTATCCGGGTACGGAAAGCAAAGCCATCGACGCGCTGATCGAGGCAGTCGGCAAGGCGCAGAGCCGGATCGAACTCGTCACCGCGCTCAACGCGCTCGATCGGGTCTTGCGCGCGCGGCTAGACTGGATTCCAACATACCATCTGGCGAATCACCGGGCAGCCTTCTGGGACATGTTCGGCTTTCCCGCTCAAAAGCCGGATTACGACTTTCCGGTCGAGACGTCGTGGTGGTTCGACAAAGACAAGGCGGCAAAAATTGGCAAAGCCTGAATTTCTTGCGAGCGTTGGCGCCGCCCCTCACCTGCCTGCCGGCATCCTCTCCCCGTATAGCGACGGGGAGAGGGGCGCCTTCATCGATGGTTTCGCCGACCATAAGCGTCGCTATAGAAGCGCCGAGACTACGGCCAGCCCCTTTCTCCCCGTCACTATACGGGGAGAAATGTCCGGCAGGACAATGAGGGGCGGCACCGACTTCGGCAATTGGCGTGGGGCGATTGCCTTGGGGGCACCTTTAGACACAATGGTCGTCCTCAAGGAGGGTAAAGCCTGATGGGCGCCTACATACTGCGCCGCATCCTTTTGATGATCCCGACCCTGTTCGGTATCATGGCGGTGTCATTTGCCGTCATCCAGTTTGCTCCAGGCGGGCCGGTCGAGCAGGTCATCGCCAGGCTGACCAACCAGGGCGGCAGCGATCGCCTCGGCGGCGGCGGCGGTGATGCCGGCGGCGCCAATGTCGATGTCGCCGGCGACGTCGGCTCGAAATACCGCGGCGCGCAAGGGCTCGATCCCGAATTCATCAAGAAGCTGGAGAAGCAGTTCGGCTTCGACAAGCCGCCGCTCGAGCGCTTCGGCATGATGCTGTGGAACTATCTCCGCTTCGATTTCGGCGACAGCTATTTCCGCGACATATCGGTGCTCGACCTGATCCTGGAAAAGATGCCGGTGTCGATCTCGATCGGGCTGTGGATCACGCTTTTGTCCTACCTGATCTCGATCCCGCTCGGCATCCGCAAGGCGGTCAAGGACGGCTCCACTTTCGACGTCTGGACCAGCGGCGTCGTCATCGTCGGCTACGCGATTCCGGGCTTCCTGTTCGGCATCTTGCTGATGGTGCTGTTTGCCGGCGGCTCGTTCTGGGACTGGTTTCCGCTGCGCGGCATCACCTCCGACAATTGGGACCAGCTGTCCTGGCCGCAGCGGATCGTCGACTATTTCTGGCATATGACCCTGCCGCTGACCGCGCTGGTGCTGTCGGCCTTCGCCACGACGACGCTTTTGACCAAGAATTCCTTCCTCGAGGAAATCCGCAAGCAATATGTGGTCACCGCCCGCGCCAAGGGCCTGTCGGAGCGGCAGGTGCTTTATGGCCACGTCTTCCGCAACGCCATGCTGATCGTCATCGCCGGTTTTCCCGGTGCCTTCATCTCGGCATTCTTCACCGGGTCGCTGCTGATCGAGAACATCTTTTCGCTCGACGGCCTCGGCCTGCTTGGTTTCAACTCGGTGGTGCAGCGCGACTATCCGGTGGTCTTCGCCAATCTCTACATCTTCTCGCTGCTTGGCCTGTTCGTCGGGCTGCTGTCCGATCTGATCTATACCTGGGTCGATCCGCGCATCGACTTCGAGCGGAGAGACGTCTGATGGCGCAGGTGACAGCCGAAACGGCGCCGCCTCGGATCGCGCGGCCCTTTCTGTCGCCGCTCAACCAGCGGCGCCTGCAGAACTTCAAGTCCAACCGGCGCGGCTACTGGTCGTTGTGGATTTTCCTGTTCCTGTTCGTGCTGTCGCTGGTTTCCGAACTGATCGCCAACGACAAGCCGATCATCGCCTCCTACAAGGGCGAGATCCTGTTCCCGGTCCTGGTCGCCTATCCCGAGGAGAAGTTCGGTGGCTTCTATGCGGTCACCGACTACCGCGACCCGGTCATCCAGGACGAGATCAACGCCAATGGCTGGATGGTCTGGCCGCCGGTGCGCTACTCCTACCAGACCGTCAACAACGCTATTCCCGAAGCAGCACCGACCAAGCCGTCCTGGCTCTACGACAAGAAGACGCGCTGCAACCAGTATCCGAAAGGCGAGGCAGACCCCAATTGCAACGTCGGCAACTGGAACTGGCTGGGCACCGACGACCAGGCCCGCGACGTGCTGGCGCGCGTCATCTACGGCTTCAGGATCTCGGTGCTGTTTGGCCTGATCCTGACTGCCGGCTCGGCGCTGATCGGCGTGGCGGCCGGCGCTCTGCAGGGCTATTTCGGCGGCTGGACCGACCTTCTTTTCCAGCGCTTCATCGAGATCTGGTCGGCCATCCCGGTGCTGTATCTGCTCCTGATCGTCGCCGCCATCCTGCCGCCCGGCTTCTTCATCCTGCTCGGATTGATGCTGCTGTTCTCCTGGGTGGCACTGGTCGGCGTGGTGCGGGCCGAGTTCCTGCGCGCCCGTAACTTCGAATATGTCAATGCGGCGCGCGCGCTCGGCGTGTCCAACGTCACCATCATGTTCCGGCATCTGCTGCCCAACGCCATGGTGGCGACGCTGACCTTCCTGCCCTTCCTGCTCAGCGGCTCGATCTCGACGCTGACCTCGCTCGACTATCTCGGCTTCGGCCTGCCACCCGGCGCCGCCTCGCTGGGTGAGCTGTTGAAGCAGGCACAGCGCAACCTCAACGCGCCCTGGCTCGGCATTTCCGGCTTCGTCGTCATCTCGCTGATGCTGTCGCTGCTGGTCTTCGTCGGCGAGGCCACGCGCGACGCCTTCGATCCGCGCAAGACGTTCAGATGAGCGACACCCCTCTCCTTTCGGTCCGGGATCTCAGCGTCGCTTTCACGCAAGGCGGCAACCAGTCGATGGCCGTCGACCATATTTCCTTCGACCTCGCCAAGGGCGAGACGGTGGCGCTGGTCGGCGAATCCGGCTCCGGCAAGTCGGTCACCGCGCTGTCGGTGCTGAAGCTGCTGCCGTATCCGACTGCCAGCCACCCTTCGGGAAAGATCCTGTTCCTCGGCGCCGACCTGCTTGCCGCCGACGAGAGAGACCTGCGCCGCGTGCGCGGCAACAAGATCACCATGATCTTCCAGGAGCCGATGACCTCGCTCAACCCGCTGCATACGATCGAGCAGCAGATCGTCGAGGTATTGAAGCTGCATCAGGGCCTGGGGGATCGCAAAGCCAAGGCGCGCACGCTGGAACTTCTGCACGAGGTCGGCATCCGCGAACCGGAAAAGCGGCTCGACGCCTATCCGCACCAGCTATCCGGCGGCCAGCGCCAGCGCGTCATGATCGCCATGGCGCTGGCCAACGAGCCTGAACTTTTGATCGCCGACGAGCCGACGACGGCGCTCGACGTCACCGTCCAGGCGCAGATCCTCGAATTGCTGGCCGGCCTGAAAAGCCGCAAGAACATGTCGATGCTGTTCATCACCCACGATCTCGGCATCGTCAGGAAGATCGCCGACCGGGTCTGCGTGATGACCAAGGGCAAGATCGTCGAGACCGGCCCGACCAAGGAGATATTCGCCAATCCGCAGCACGCCTACACGCGGCATCTGCTTGCCGCCGAGCCGAAAGGCAAGCCGCCGGCGGCCAACCAGACCGCCAAGCCGGTGATGGTCGGCAAGGACGTCAAGGTCTGGTTTCCGATCAAGAAGGGCTTCTTCCGGCGCACCGTCGACAATGTGAAGGCGGTCGACGGCATCGACGTCGCCGTGCGGGCCGGCCAGACGCTTGGCGTCGTCGGCGAATCCGGCTCAGGCAAGACGACGCTCGGCCTGGCGCTGGCCAGGATGATCTCGTCGACCGGGACCATCCAGTTCAACGGACGCGGCATCGATCAGCTGTCCTTCAACGAAATGCGGCCGTTGCGGCGCGCGTTGCAGATCGTCTTCCAGGATCCGTTCGGTTCGCTCAGTCCGCGCATGTCGGTCGCCGAGATCATCGAGGAAGGGTTGAAGATCCATGAGCCGAAGCTGTCGCCCGATGAGCGCGACAGCAGAGTCGTCGACGTGCTCGGGGAAGTCGGCCTCGATCCGGCGACGCGCAACCGCTATCCGCACGAATTCTCCGGCGGCCAGCGCCAGCGCGTCGCCATCGCGCGCGCCATGGTGCTCAACCCGCGTTTCGTCATGCTGGACGAGCCGACCTCGGCGCTCGACATGAGCGTGCAGGCGCAGGTCGTCGACCTCTTGCGCAGCCTGCAGGCCAAGCACGACCTCGCCTACCTCTTCATCAGCCACGATCTGAGGGTCATCCGCGCGCTCGCCAACGAAGTCATCGTCATGCGCAACGGCAGGATCGTCGAGGCCGGTCCTTCCGAACAGATTTTCGGCAGCCCGCGGACCGACTATACAAAGGCGTTGATCTCGGCCGCGTTCAAGATCGAAACGGCGCCGGTCGGCATCGTCAGCGAGTAGATTTTCGCCAGAGATCATGCACAAAATCAAAACGCTGCCGCGCCTTGCGCGTCGGGACTCGAACGCTGTTGGTAAAAAGGGAAAAACAATCCGCAATGGAAAAAGGCCGCATCCTGCTTGCCCTCACCGGTATTCATCCGCTGCGCTGGCGCGAACTGCTGTCGGCGGAGCGCGAGGTGGTGCTCGAGCCGAATGGCGCCGGCGATCCCTCGATTACCTATGCTGTGGTGTGGAAACAGCGGCCGAACCTGTTGTCGTCGCTGCCCAATCTGCGCGCCATCTTCTCGATCGGCGCCGGCGTCGACCACATCTTCGCCGATCCCACCTTGCCCGACGTACCGGTCGTCAAGGTGGTGGCCGACAACCTGACCCAGTACATGACCGAATACGTCGTCTGGCGGGTGCTCGACCACCATCGCCAAGGCATGCTCTACCGCGCCCAGCAGCAGAAGAAGATCTGGCATGAACCGCAGCAGCGGCCGGCCAGCGACATTTCGGTCGGCATTATGGGGCTCGGCACGCTTGGCCGCGCGGCGGCATCGGTGCTGTTGTCGCTCGGCTTTCCCGTCAATGGCTGGTCGCGCAGCGATCGGCCGATGCAAGGTGTCTCGACTTACGCGGGCGAGGCCGGCCTGATCCCGTTCCTCAACGCCACCGATATCCTGGTGGTGCTGCTGCCGCTGACGCCAGAGACGCACGGTATCATCAACCACGGCGTGCTGAAGGAGCTGCGGAAGCGCAACGGCCTCGGCGGCTCAGTGCTGATCAATGCCGGGCGCGGCAGGCTGCAGAAGGACGCCGACATTTTGCGCGCGCTGGACGACGGCACGCTGAAGGAAGCCAGCCTCGACGTGTTCGAGGTCGAGCCGCTGCCGAAGACCAGCCCGCTATGGAGCCACCCCAAAGTGTTCGTGACGCCGCACGCGGCGGCAACCTCCGATCCGGTCCACCTGGCGCCGATCATGCTGCGTCAGATGGATGCTTTCGAGCGCGGCGAAGCGCTGGAAAATGTGGTGGATCGCGACGCCGGGTATTGATTTGTTAGAGCGCCGCTTTCCAGTCTCAGCCCCAGCCGAGCGGCACGTAGTCGATCTCCATAAACGCCTCGACTTCCGGGATCCAGCGGTCGCGGACGAAGGCGACGTGGTCGGGATGGTCGTTGTAGCCGGAATAGGCCCGCTGATCGGCGAACTCCATCGAGAAGCCGAAGCGGTAGTCGTTCTTGGGACTGACCTGCCGCAACTGCTCGAAATGCGTGACGCCCTTTATCGCCGTGAGAATCCTCTTGGCGTCGGCGAGGAACCGTTTTTCCTCGAGCGAATGCGGCGGGTGTTTCAGCGTGAACGCGACGGTATGACGGATCATTTTTTGCTCCTGCGATGTCTTCGTGTCACGCGCTGTCAGCCCAGGCGCGGATGAGGTTATAGGCGATCGCCCCCTTCGGCGGTGTCACCAGGCCGCCCGGATGCTCGCGGGCCAGCATCGAGAGCACCTCGTCGCGAAAGAACCAGCGGCAATCTTCCAGCTCGTTGAGGTCGGGCTGGATATCGTCGTTGAGCGGTTCGCCGAAGCAGCCGATCATCAGCGAATAGGGAAACGGCCAGGGCTGGCTGGCGTGGTAGACAACGCGGCCGAGCCTGATGCCGGCTTCCTCCAGCGTTTCGCGGCGCACCGCCGCCTCGATCGTCTCGCCCGGCTCGATGAAACCGGCGAGCGCCGAATACATGCCGGGCCCGAAATGCCGGCCGCGGCCGAGCAGGCATTTTTCGCGTGTTGCCGTCAGCATGATCGCCACCGGGTCGGTGCGCGGAAAGTGCTCCGTACCGCAGGCCGGGCAATGCCGCTTGTAGCCGCCCGCCCGCATCTCGGCTTCGGTGCCGCATTTGCTGCAGAAGCGATGGCTGGCATGCCAGGCGAGCAGCGCCGCCCCTTGCGCCAGCGCGCCGGCCGCCGCTTCGTCGATCAGCCCCTGCATATAGACCGAGCGATAGTCGATCGCCTTGATCGTCTCGGGAAGCTGCTCGGGCTCGACCCCGGCCGGCAGCGCCAGCACCGGGCCGCTTTCGGAAAAACCGAGCAGGACGCCGTTTTCGAGCGATGCTTCGAGCGGCCGGCATTCGGCCACGCCGAACCAGGGGTCGAATGCGCCTTGCGCAAGCTTCAGATAGAGCCGGCCGCCACGCATCAGCAAAAGCCGCGCCGAGGGATCGGCGAGTGCGTTTTCGACGGAATCGTCGGCGCGGTTTTCGGACTGCCGGTCGATAATGTTGCCGGCGAAGCCGACGAACTGGCTCGGCTCGCGCAAGGGCGCGTCAAACAGGCGAAAGCTCATGCGGACTCGGGAAGGTTCAAGGTGGACACGGGAGAGGCTTATAGCGCTGCCTTGATCTTTTCCGCAAACTTGCGAAGGTCGGAGCGCTGGTAGGGCTCGCGCAGGCCGTGCCCCCACACCGGGCCGGGCCAGCCGGGATCGCCTTCCGAGCGCGCAACGACGTGCACATGCAACTGGCGCACGATGTTGCCGAGTGCGCCGGTGTTGATCTTGGTGCAGCCGGTCACCCGCTTCAGCGCCAGCGCCACCATGTTGGTCTCGAAGGTCAGCATCGCCTGGTCGAGCGGCGTCATGTCGTGGATTTCCTCAATGCCCGGCCGCTGCGGCACCAGCAGCAGCCATGGCCAGCGGCGGTCGTTCATGACGCGCAATTCGCACAGGCCGAGCCACATCAGCTGTTCGCTGTCGGCTTCCAGCTGGGCGTCAAGCGTGAATCCGGCCTTGAGGCCCGGCAACATCGGCGTTTCCCTCACTTTTGATGTTTTTTGAACTCCATCGACGCTAGAGCGGCTTCCGAAGGGCCGCAAGGGGCAGCAAGCAACATTGGCCGTCGCGGCGCTGATTGTGCGCGAAGAAGTGAGGGCCCGGGCAAATTGCATCAGCTTGGCGCTGCCCCGCCGAGGTCAACGATTTTGATCGCGGCCACATTTTGTTCTTGCTTTGTGCCGGCAGCTATGCTACTAATCTCGCTATGGTGATTATTTCGCACCAACGACCCGCCCGCCGAGGCGGGTTTTTGGTTTCAGCTTTCGCCGTCGCTCAAGGCCCTATCATCCGCACTTGCATTTCATCGCCGGATTGCCGATATGGAGGCTGGGAGGTTGGTGGTGGACGGTCCACTCGCCAACCGGGTCAGGTCCGGAAGGAAGCAGCCCTAACGAGCCCGGAACGGGTCATTGTTCCAGCCTCCCGCCTCTTCGCCTTTTGCCCCGACATTGACGGCGCCAAGCCGTGCGGGCGAAACTATGCGCAGGAATCGGCCGCCTCCAGTGGCAGCCCTTGGAGCTTAACGGGCGAATGAGCGAAGCCGGAAACGAGGCCGGGAAATTGGACAAGCCTGCCGCCTACCGCGTGCTGGCGCGCAAATACCGACCGTCGAATTTCTCCGAACTGATCGGCCAGGAGCCGATGGTCCGCACGTTGACCAATGCCTTTGCCACCGGCCGCATCGCCCAGGCCTGGATGCTGACCGGCGTGCGTGGCGTCGGCAAGACGACGACCGCGCGCATACTCGCGCGGGCCCTGAACTACAAAACATCGACCGTCGACCAGCCGTCCGTCGACCTTGCCGTGCTCGGCGAGCATTGCCAGGCGATCATGGAAGGCCGGCATGTCGACGTCATCGAGATGGACGCCGCCTCGCATACCGGCATCGACGACATCAGGGACATCATCGAGCGCGTGCGCTACGCCCCGGTATCGGCGCGCTACAAAGTCTACATCATCGACGAAGTGCACATGCTTTCCAACCAGGCCTTCAACGGCCTGCTGAAGACGCTGGAAGAGCCGCCGCCGCACGTCAAGTTCATCTTCGCCACCACCGAAATCCGCAAGGTGCCGATCACCGTCCTGTCGCGCTGCCAGCGTTTCGACCTCAGGCGCATCGATGCGGCAATGATCAAGGCCGACCTTGCCAGGATAGCCGGTCTGGAGGGCATCGAAGTCGAAGACGATGCGCTGGCGATGATCGCGCGCGCGGCCGAAGGCTCGATGCGCGATGCGCAGTCGATCCTCGACCAGGCGATCGCCCATGGCGGCGGCGCGGTCAGCGCCGAAGCGGTGCGTGCTATGCTCGGCCTTGCCGACCGTGCCCGCATCGTCGACCTGTTCGAACATGTCATGAAGGGCGACGTCGCCGCCGCACTTGCCGAATTCCGTGCCCAGTACGATACCGGCGCCGATCCTGCCGCGGTGCTGACCGACCTTGCCGAGTTCAACCATCTGGTCACCCGTCTGCGTTTCGTGCCGGCTGCCATCGACGACGCCTCGCTGTCCGAGGACGAGCGCCGGCGCGGCGCCGATTTCGCCAGCACGCTGTCGGTCAAGGTGCTGTCGCGGACGTGGCAGATGCTCTTGAAAGGCATTCCCGAGGTGCAGACTTCCAACCGCCCGGTCAGCGCCGCCGAGATGGTGCTGATCCGGCTGGCCCATGCCGCCGACCTGCCGACGCTGGACGAGGCGCTGAAATCGCTGGAGAACGGCGGTACCCTGCCGGGCGCCGCGCCGCGCGCGAATGGCACGCCGGCAAGCCCCGGCCCCGCAAACCATGCGCCTGCAAGCGGTGGTGCCGGCGCCGTGGCGCAGGCGCGGATGCCGACGGCCAATGGCGGCGCCCAGACAATGCGCCTGGTCGAGGCCGAGCCCGTGCCGACCAACTTCGTTGCTCCGCCGGAGCCGGCGGTCGAGGCGCCGCCGGTGCCGGTGAAATCGCTGGCCGACATTGTCGCCCTTGCCGACGCCCAGCGCGACATGGCCTTCAAGGTGCTGGTGAAGCGTTGCGTGCGGCTGGTGCGCATCGAGCCCGGTCGTATCGACGTCAGCCTGACCGACGATGCGCCGAAGATGTTGCTCAATGATTTGACCGCCAAGCTGCGCGCCTGGACCGGCCGCAACTGGCTGGTGTCGCTGTCGAAGGACGAGGGCGGCCAGACCTTGGCCGAGATGGAATCGACAAAGCGCGAAAACGCCTTCCTCGATGCCAAGAGCGACCCGACGGTCGCCGCCATCCTGGCGCGCTTTCCCGGCGCCAAGATCATCGACGTGCGCATTCCCGACGCGCCGGAAGCCGACGAGGCCGAAGTGCCGGTCGAGCCGCCGGCCGACGACGACGAAACCTGAAACAACCAGCACCAGCTGCAAAGGACCGTGCGATGAAAGACCTTCTCGGCATGATGGGCAAGGCAAAGGAAATGCAGGCCAAGTTCCAGGCAATGCAGGATGAGATCGCCACGCTGGAAGCCACCGGGCAGGCCGGCGGCGGCCTGGTCAGCGTGACGCTGACCGGCAAATTCGAGATGAAGTCGCTGAAGATCGACCCGTCGCTGTTCAAGGAAGACGAGGTCGAGATTCTCGAGGACCTGCTTCTCGCTGCCCACAACGACGCCAGGACCAAGGTCGAGCAGATCATGCAGGAGAAGACCAGGGCGCTGACCGCGGGCCTACCGATCCCGCCGGGAATGAAGCTGCCGTTCTAAGGTGTGTTGATATCCAGGTGATGCCGGCCTGCAAACGGCGGCTTCCTGCGCTTCCGGTGCTCACGAAACGTACGCTCCGCTCCGGTTCTCGGAAGCCCGCCAGCTGTGTCTATTAGGCAACTCCCCACACTTAATAACGCTTTAGCCATCTTTTTGCCTGAAAGTGTCTCATTCTTGCCGCAACCAGGGGCGGGCTGGCAGCAGAATTGAGGGGACACCTGTTGATCTCTACCCGATGGAAGACGCCGTTGCGGCTCGGCGTCGTTATCTCGCCGCTGTTTTTGGCCGCTTGCAGTCAGACCGCCTCGCACGGCATGTCCAGCCTGACCGATGCCATTACGCCGAGTTTCCTGAGCTCGCGCTCCTACAATTCCACGCCGAAGGAGAAGGAATGCCTGGAGCGGGCGATGTTCTTCGAGTCCAACCGGTCGAGCCGTGACGGCATGATTGCGGTCGGCACGGTGGTGATGAACCGTCTGCGGTCCGGCAATCACGGCAACACCATCTGCCAGGTCGTCGGCGAGCGCGGGCAGTTCGCGCCGGGCGTCATGACACGGCCGATGAATTCGAAGGCGATGCCCGACGTCGAGGAAGCCGCCGAGGCGGTGCTCAAGGGCGAGCGCAAAGCCAAGCTGAAGAACACCATGTTCTTCCACACCGCCGGCCTGCGCTTCCCCTACAAGAACATGCACTACACCATGGTCGCCGGCGGCAATGCCTTCTATGAAAAGCGCGGCCGCAACTGGCAGCCGCTGCCGGACGAGCCGGTAGTCGCCATGGCCCAGGCCAAGCCGCAAGCGCCTGCCGCTCAGGCCATACTTGTCGCCTCGGCGGAGCCGGCACGCGAGGTCAAGCCGACATTCGCCAAAGCGACTTATGTGACCGCCGCGGCATCGCAGCCGGCAAAGCAGACAAGGGTGACTGCCGGGATAGCAACCGCGGCGAGGGCGACACCGGAGAAGCCGATGCTTGTAGCGCTGCAAGAGCCAATGCAGGAGCCGGATGCGGCCCGCTTCGGTGGAACCGTGAGCGCGCGGCCTGTCACCTCCTTCGAGGCAGCGCCGGCAGAGCCGACAATGTCGTTCGAGACAACGCCCGAGAATACCGACGCCATCGGCGCGATGATCGCCGGCCAGACCCGGCCACTGGAAGAAAACTGAGGACGGCAGCACTGGCCGCGACGTCGGCCTTCCCTTCTCCCACAACAAGGGGAGAAGGGAAGAGCGGAGCCCCTGGCCGCTCAACTGTTCCAAAGCGTGCGGAAAAATCCTAAACCGGTGCGATGTCGAAGCGAATCGCCGGTCCCGAGATCGAACGCCTGATCCAGCTGCTGGCCAAGGTGCCGGGGCTCGGTCCGCGTTCGGCACGCCGCGCCGCGCTCCACCTCATCAAGAAGAAGGAACAATTGCTGGCGCCGCTCGCCGCCGCCATGGGCGAGGCGGTCGACAAGGTGCGCATCTGCTCGACCTGCGGCAATGTCGATACCTCGGATCCATGCATGATCTGCACCGACCCCCGCCGCGACCCCACTACGCTCATCGTCGTCGAGGACGTGGCCGACCTTTGGGCGCTGGAGCGGGCGACAGCCATGAACGTGCGCTACCATGTGCTCGGCGGTACGCTGTCGCCGCTCGACGGCATTGGTCCTGATGAGCTAAACATCCGTTCGCTGGTCGATCGCGTCGCCGGCGGCGAAGTCAAGGAAGTGATCCTCGCCGTCAACGCCACGGTCGAGGGCCAGACCACCGCGCACTACCTCACCGACCAGCTTTCCGGCTTCGACATCAAGGTGACGCGCCTGGCGCACGGTGTTCCGGTCGGCGGCGAACTCGATTATCTCGACGAAGGCACGCTGGCCGCCGCACTGCGCTCGCGGACGGTGTTTTGAGGCGAGTTGCGGGGAGAGTGCTTCCGAGATGATTGCGTTCCGTCGCGCCCCCCTCTGTCCTGCCGGACATCTCCCCCTCCAGGGGGGAGATCGGCTGTCGCGCTGGCTTTCGCCAATCTTCAACGGTGCAAGGCTGGAGCAGAAATCGAAGCTGCCAATCTCCCCCCAAGTGGGGGAGATGTCCGGCAGGACAGAGGGGGGCGCGACAGAACGCCGAGCTTGCACACTAGCCTGCCTCTCGTTTCTAGCAGCCCTACTTGGGTTGATCCTCGCCACCCCTGCCTCGGCGGCAAAAATCGACGACCAGTTCCACGCCTGGCTCAGCAACGACCTCTGGCCCGAAGCCAAGGCCAAAGGCATCTCCAGGAAAACCTTCGATGCCGCCTTCGAAGGCGTCAGGCCGGACCTGAAGCTGCCCGACCTGGTGAAGCCGGGCGAGAAGGCGACGACGCCGCAGAAGCAGCATCAGGCCGAGTTCGGTTCGCCGGGCGCCTATTTCGCTGAAAAGATAGTCCGAGCGGTGACCGCCGGCGGCCGCACCCGCGAGGCGACCAACGCTGGGACTCTTGCCGCGATCGAGAAACGCTACGGCGTGCCTGGCGAAGTGCTGCTGGCGATCTGGGGCCGCGAGAGCGGCTTCGGCGCGGCGAAGATGCCTTATGACGCCTTCGAGGTGCTGGGCACCAAGGCGTTCATGTCGACCAAGAAGGAATTCTTCCGCACCGAGCTCTTGGCTGCGCTCGAGATCGTCGAGCGCGGGCTTGCCCCGGTCGGCGCGATGAAATCGTCTTGGGCAGGCGCGCTTGGCCAGCCGCAGTTCATGCCGACATCGTTCCTCAAGCATGCCGTCGATTTCGACGGCGACGGCCGCACCGACATCTGGAATTCGACGCCCGATATACTGGCATCGATCGCCAATTATCTCGTCCATTATGGCTGGGTCAGGGGCCGCGGCTGGGGCTTCGAGGTGACTGTGCCGGACAGCGTCTCGTGCTCGCTCGAAGGTCCGGACCAGGGCAAGAAGATTTCCCAATGGGCTGATACGGGCATCAGGCGAGTGTCGGGTAAACCGTTCCCGGCGAGCGAACTGAAAGCCGAGGGCTTTCTTTTGATGCCGGCCGGGCGTAGCGGCCCGGCCTTCATCGTCACCCCCAATTTCTATGTGCTGAAGCAGTATAACACCAGCGATCTCTATGCCCTGTTCATCGGCCATGGCGCCGATCGCATCGCCCATGGCGACAGCAATTTCTCGGGCAATTGGGGCGCGGTCGGCGGGCTCTACCGCTCCGACATCGCCGCCCTGCAGCGGGCGCTGGAAGCTAAGGGCTACGATGTCGGCAGCGCCGACGGCCTGCCCGGCTTCAAGACGCGCCGCTCGATCGGCAAATGGCAGGCCAGCAACGGCCGTTCCGCTACCTGCTTTCCCGACGCCGACCTGGTTACCGCGCTGAAATAGCCGGATTTTCGCACCGCCGGTCTGGCCCAATCGACCGTTCTGCAAATGCTCGTTGCCGCGCTCGAAACCGCCGGATATGGTGAACCGGAACCGCACAAAAAATTGCCAAGACAACGGTCCGGGGATCACCGTTCGACGCGGCAAGAAATGCCACAACCCTGAGCCGGGAACTCAGGTCAACAAAAACAGGGAACAGTTAAAATGATGATGGAAAAGTTTGCTCTACGCTCCCGCTTCTTGCTCGCGGGCGCGGCCATGTCCGCGCTGCTTCTGGCCGGTGCGCCTGCCTTCGCGGTCACGCCCGCCGACACGCTGGTCGAGGGTTTCGCCATCGACGACATCATCACCATGGATCCGGGCGAAGCATTCGAATTGTCGACCGCCGAGGTCACCGGCAACACCTATGATCTTCTGGTACGCCTCGACCTCAGCGACACATCCAAGGTCAAGGGCGATCTCGCCGAAAGCTGGAGCGTCTCCGACGACGGCCTGACCTACACATTCAAGCTCAAGCCCGGCCTCAAATTCGCCTCCGGCAATCCGATCACGGCGGCCGACGTCGCCTATTCGTTCGAGCGCGCCATCAAGCTCGACAAGAGCCCGGCCTTTATTATCGGCCAGTTCGGTATCGATGGCGGCAACGTCACCGAGAAGGCCAAGGCCGTTGATGACACGACGTTCCAGTTCACCGTCGACAAGGCCTATGCGCCGAGCTTCGTGCTGAACTGCCTGTCGGCGACGGTCGCCTCTGTCGTCGATGCCAAGCTGGTCAAGGAGCATGTCGCCGCGGTCACGCCGAGCGCCGACTACAAATGGGACAATGATTTCGGCAACGCCTGGCTGAAGACCGGCTATGCCGGCTCCGGTGCCTTCAAAATGCGCGAATGGCGGGCCAACGAGGCCGTCGTGCTGGAGCGCAACGACAATTACTACGGCGAAAAAGCCAAGCTTGCCCGCGTCATCTATCGCAATATGAAGGAAAGCTCGGGCCAGCGCCTGGCGCTGGAAGCCGGCGACATCGACGTTGCCCGCAATCTCGAGCCGAACGACCTCGATGCCATTGCCAAGAATGCCGACCTCACCACCACCAGCGCGCCGAAGGGCACGGTCTATTACATCAGCCTCAACCAGAAGAACCCGAACCTCGCCAAGCCCGAGGTTCGCCAGGCTTTCAAATATCTCGTCGACTACGACGCCTTGAGCTCGACCATCCTCAAGGGCATCGGCGAGATCCATCAGACCTTCCTGCCCAAGGGCGTGCTCGGCGAGCTGGACGAGAATCCGTTTAAGCTCGACGTCGCCAAGGCCAAGGAACTGCTCGCCAAGGCCGGCCTCGCCGACGGCTTCAGCGTCACCATGGACGTGCGTACCGGCCAGCCGACGACGGGCATGGCGGAATCGATCCAGCAGACGCTGGGACAGGCCGGCATCAAGCTGGAGATCATCCCCGGCGACGGCAAGCAGACGCTGACCAAATACCGCGCCCGCAACCACGACATCTATATCGGCCAGTGGGGCCAGGATTATTTCGATCCGAACTCCAACGCCCAGACCTTCGCCAGCAACCCCGACAATTCGGATGAAGGCAAGACCAAGACGCTGGCCTGGCGCAACGCCTGGGACATCCCGGACTTGACCAAGCAGACCGAAGCCGCCCTGCTCGAAAAGGACGCGGCCAAGCGCGCCGCAATGTACCAGGATCTCGAGAAGAAGATCCTCGATACCAGCCCCTTCGTCATCATCCACCAGCAGCTGGAAGTGGCCGGCCTGCGCAAGAACCTCAAGGGTTTTGCGCTCGGCCCGAGCTTCGACACCAACTTCGTCGGCCCCGTCTCGAAAGAGTGATGCCGGGGAGTGACGCCGGCGGACGCGCCGTATGAGCGTAGTTGAAAGCGAGGTGACGGCAGGGCGCGGCGGCGCCCGCGCCGTTGCCGTGGCGTCATCTATCGCCCGGTTCCTGGTCATCGCGATAACGACCTATCTCGGTCTGCTCGCGGTGACCTTCTTCATCGGCCGCGTGATCCCGATCGACCCGGTGCTGGCGGTGCTCGGCGACCGGGCGCCGGCCAACGTCGTCGAACGAACGCGCCGCGAGATGGGCCTCGACCTGCCGCTGGTCGAGCAGTTCTACATCTATGTCAAACATGCCCTCAACGGTGATTTCGGCACCTCGGTGCTGACCACCAATCCGGTGATGACCGATATCCGCCGCGCCTTTCCGGCGACGCTCGAACTGGCGACATTGGGAACATTGATCGGTTCGGTGATCGGCGTGCCGCTCGGCGTGCTGGCCGCGGTGCGGCGCGGCAGCGTCATCGACCAGATCGTGCGCATCATCGGCCTTGTCGGCTATTCCGTGCCGATCTTCTGGCTGGGGCTGCTGGCGCTGGTGCTGTTCTACGCCAAGCTGCAATGGGTCGCCTTTCCCGGCCGGCTCGACGTCGTCTACGAATACACCTTCACGCCGATTACCGGCTTTTACCTGCTGGATGCGCTCTGGCAGCGGCAGTGGGACGTATTTGCCGATGCCTTCCGCCACATCATCCTGCCGGCCTCGCTACTCGGCTATTTCTCGCTCGCCTACATCAGCCGCATGACGCGCTCGTTCATGCTGAACGAACTCACCCAGGAATACATCGTCGCAGCGCGCGCCAAGGGCCTGTCGGAAACGCGCATCATCTGGGGTCACGCGCTGCGCAACGCCGCGGTGCCGATGGTCACGGTGATCGCTCTGTCCTATGCCGGGCTGCTCGAAGGCTCGGTGCTGACCGAGACAGTGTTTTCGTGGCCGGGCATCGGCCTCTACATCACCAACTCGCTGCAGAACGCCGACATGAATGCCGTGCTTGGCGGCACGATCATCATCGGCTCGGTCTTCATCGCCATCAATCTATTCTCCGACCTGCTCTACCGGCTGCTCGATCCAAGGACCAAGGCAGGATGAGGACCAAGGCAGGATGAGCACGGAAGCGATTCAAACCCGCCGCGACTGGCTGCTCAGCGAGCGGCCGGCGTCGCGCGTGCAGGCGAGGCTCGGCCGCGCCTATGTGGCGTGGCGGCGCTTTTCCGCCAACCGGCTGGCGTTTGCCGGCCTGCTCATCATCGTCGCCCTGCTGGTGGTCGCGGCATTCGCCGATGTGCTGGCGCCCTATTCGCCGACATTCGGCGACCTCAAGGGCTCGCGGCTCCTGGCGCCGAGTGCGGCGCACTGGTTCGGCACCGACGATCTCGGCCGCGATATCTATTCGCGCATCATCTTCGGCTCGCGCTGGACACTCTACGTCGTCATTCTGGTTGCCATTATCGCCGCGCCCATCGGCTTGCTGGTCGGCACCGTCGCCGGCTATGCCGGCGGCTGGACCGATGCGATCCTGATGCGCATCACCGACATCTTTCTCGCCTTTCCGAAGCTGATCCTGGCGCTGGCCTTTGTCGCGGCGCTCGGCCCCGGCATCGAAAATGCCGTGCTTGCCATCGCCATCACCTCGTGGCCGCCCTATGCGCGCATTGCCCGCGCCGAAACGCTGACGGTGCGCAATTCCGATTATATCAAGGCGGTGCAGTTGATGGGCGCCTCGCCGTTTCGCATCGTGCTTCGCCACATCATGCCGCTCTGCATCTCCTCGCTGATCATCAGGGTGACGCTCGACATGGCCGGCATCATCCTGACCGCGGCCGGCCTCGGCTTCCTCGGCCTCGGCGCGCAGCCGCCACTGCCCGAATGGGGCGCGATGATCGCGTCGGGCCGCCGCTTCGTGCTCGACCAGTGGTGGGTGGCGGGCGCGCCGGGCTTTGCCATCCTCATCGTCAGCCTCGGCTTCAACCTGCTCGGCGACGGACTGCGCGACGCGCTCGATCCCCGAAGTGGCGACCAATGAGTGGCGACCGATGAGCACGCTTCTCGAAGTCGACGACCTGCGCGTCACCTTCCCGACGCGCACCGGCCTGATCGAGGCGGTGCGCGGCGTCTCCTTCTCGCTCGGCCGCGAGCGGCTCGGCATTGTTGGCGAGAGCGGTTCGGGCAAGTCGCAGACCGGCCGCGCCATCATGGGCGTCACCCCGCCGCAGGCCGAGGTGACCGCGAAGACGCTCGCTTTTGACGGCATCGACCTGCTGGCCGCCTCGCCGCGCGAGCGCCGCGCGCTGCGCGGCAAGCGTATCGCCATGATCCTGCAGGATCCGAAATATTCGCTCGACCCGGTGATGAGCATCGGCCGCCAGATCGTCGAGACGCTGCGCACGCATGAGAAGGTCTCCAAGGCCGAAGCCCGCGACCGCGCGCTGGCCATGCTGGAGGCTGTGCAGATCCGCGATCCGGCCCGTGTCTTCGACCTGCATCCGCACGAGGTTTCCGGCGGCATGGGCCAGCGCGCCATGATCGCCATGATGCTGATCGCCGGGCCGGAAATGATGATCGCCGACGAGCCGACCTCGGCACTCGACGTCACTGTCCAGCTCGACGTGCTCGGCATCCTCGACCGGCTGGTCAGCGAGCGCGGCATGGGGCTGATCTTCATCTCGCACGATCTGCGCCTGGTCTCGTCCTTCTGTGATCGTGTCATCGTCATGTATGCCGGCAAGGTGGTCGAACAGCTCAAAGCCTCGGAGCTCGGCCGCGCCCAGCATCCCTATACGCGCGGCCTGCTCAACTGCATGCCCAAGATCGGCGCCGACCGTCACCCGCTGCCGGTGCTCGACCGCAAGCCGGAGTGGGCGGCATGACGGCAGCCCTTTCCGTCGACAGGCTGGAGGTGGTCTTCGACCGCTTCCGCGCGTTGAAAGGCGTCAGCCTCGAGGTCGAATCCGGTGAATCCTTCGGCCTGGTCGGCGAGTCCGGCTCCGGCAAGTCGACGTTGCTCAGGGCAATCGCCGGCCTGGCGCCGGCCGCATCAGGCACCATTGCGGTCAACGGCAAAACGCTCGGCGCGCGTCGCGACAAGGCGTTTTACCGCGAGGTGCAGATGGTCTTCCAGGACCCGTACGGTTCGCTGCACCCGCGCCAGACCGTCGACCGCCTGCTGCAGGAGCCGCTCGCCATTCACGGCTTCGCCGACGGCGAAAAGCGCATCCAGCGGGCACTCGAAGAGGTCGGCCTCGGCACCGGGTTCCGTTTTCGCTATTCGCATCAATTGTCCGGCGGTCAGCGCCAGCGCGTGGCGATCGCCCGCGCCCTGATTCTGGAACCGTCGATCCTGCTGCTCGACGAGCCGACCTCGGCGCTCGACGCTTCGGTGCAGGCGGAGGTGCTGAACCTGCTGGAAGAGATCAGGCGCCGCCGCAAGCTGACCTTCCTGATGGTCAGCCACGACCTAGCCATCATCACCCACATGTGCGAGCGGCTGATGGTGATGCAGAACGGCGAGGCGGTCGAGCACCTCAGCGCCGGCGACCTCGTCGATCGCCGCGTCACCAAGGACTACACGCGCAATCTGCTGAGGGCGAGCGAGGGGTTTGTGAGAACCGCTTGAAGCTTCTCACCGTGCGCAGGACCAACTGTCTTCGGGAGATTCCCATGCAGCAATGGACGTTCCCAGACCCGCCCAATGTCGCGGTGTTTTTGGATCGGGTCATAATTACCCGCGGCGACTGGATTGCACACGTCTCGCATGACGATGACGACGGCAGTTGGCAATTCCACAACAGCGAAATTGGACCTGTTGACGAAGGCGACATAATGATTGTCAGCTTGCAAAACGTTGTGCAGCGGGATGAAAGTATCCTTGCGTTGGCCGACTTGCCGGAAGGCTGGCATGCTTGGCGCGAGTCAAAATCGTCGCCATGGCAGCGAGCCAGGTCGCGCCCTGTACCCTCCAACGATAACGAATGATCCGGCAAAGCCTTAAGTCGGACCTTGCACCGGTTCGCCGGTCTCCAAAACGGGTAGCTCGTTCCAGCCTTTCGGCTCCTTGACCTGAACCACGCCGCATAGCGCGCCGGCAGGAACAGCAGCATGATCGCTGCGCCGGCGATAGTGCCGGCCATCATCGCGTAGCTGCCGGACCGCAGGCCCAATCGCCCGCCGCCAGTGCCAACTTGAGGAAAACCTGAAATAAGCCCAGAAGAGTATCAACAGCCATCAAACGAGAGCGGGCGCCGGCCCGGTGAGGGATACGATGACAAATTCAGCCATTTCCGAACGCAAGAGCCAGTCGATTTCGCGCGGCGTCGGCATGACCACTCAGATCTATGCCGATCGCGCCGAAAACTCGGAGATCTGGGATGTGGAAGGCCGCCGCTACATCGATTTCTCGTCCGGCATCGCCGTCGTCAACACCGGCCACCGTCACCCCAGGGTGATCGAAGCGGTCAAGGCGCAGCTCGACCGCTTCACCCACACCTGCTATCAGGTCGTGCCCTATGAGAGCTATATCAGGCTGGCCGAACGGCTGAATGGCATGCTGCCTGGCAAGTTCGACAAGAAGACGATTTTTGTCACCACCGGCGCCGAGGCGGTCGAGAACGCGATCAAGATTGCGCGCAACGCCACCGGCCGGCCGGCCGTCATCGCTTTTTCCGGCGGCTTTCACGGCCGCACCTTCATGGGTATGGCGCTGACCGGCAAGGTCGTGCCCTACAAGGTCGGCTTCGGCGCCATGCCGGCCGATGTCTTCCATGCACCGTTCCCGGTGGCGCTGCACGGCGTCTCGGTCGCCGATTCGCTGGCGGCGCTCGACCGGCTGTTCAAGGCCGACGTCGATCCGGCCCGCGTAGCCGCCATCATCGTCGAGCCGGTCCAGGGCGAGGGTGGCTTCTACGAGGCGCCGCGCGACTTCATGACCGCATTGCGCAAGATCTGCGACCAGCACGGCATGCTGCTGATCGCCGACGAGGTGCAGACCGGCTTTGCCCGCACCGGCAAGATGTTCGCCATGGACCACCACGAGGTGGCGGCCGACATCACCACCATGGCCAAGAGCCTGGCCGGCGGCTTCCCGTTGGCGGCGGTCACCGGGCGTGCCGAGATCATGGATGCGCCGAACCCCGGCGGACTCGGCGGCACCTATGGCGGCAGCCCGATCGGCGTCGCCGCGGCGCATGCCGTGCTCGACGTCATCGACGAGGAGAAGCTCTGCGACCGCGCCAACACGCTGGGCAACCGTCTGAAGCAGCGCCTGCAAGCGATCCGCGACGAAGCCCCGGAAATCGTCGATATCAGAGGCCCCGGCTTCATGAACGCGGTCGAGTTCAACGATGTGACGAAGGGGCTGCCGTCGCCGGAACTCGCCAATGCGGTCCGGCTGAAGGCGCTCGACAAGGGCCTGATCCTGCTGACCTGCGGCGTCTACGGCAACGTCATCCGCTTCCTCGCGCCGATCACCATCCAGGACGGAGTCATGAACGAGGCGCTCGACATCCTGGAAAGTTCGATCCGCGAGGCCCGCGCCGCCTGAGCGGCGAGGATATCGCCTAGGATTCAACTGCGGCGAAGGCCGAGATAGGTGGCAAGCCGCCGTTCAACGCCCTATGCGAGCACGAAATTCGGCAGTCGAATTGGTGCGTGGAAACGGTTCGGAAGGCAACTGTACACCGAGAAAGGCACAAAGCGGCTCCCACCCTTCGGAGGCCTGATAAGTAAGAAGGCGTTCAGGTGGCAGCGTTGATTTCACGGAAGCGTTATGTGCTTCATAGACAGCGATTGCGTGATCACGGTTATCAAATCGACCGCCAAAGACAGTGTTTCCAACCACCGCCACACCAAAGGACTGTGGATCATTGGTAGCAGCATCCATCGTGAGCCCTATTGTTTGCGCCATGCTGTCATACCAGGCTTCCGGGTCACGAACTGTCAGGATAACCTTTGCATGAGGGTAGTGGTCACTCACTTCGCGCCAAAAATGCGCCGTTGGCCAATCGACCGCGGAAAGATAGCCGGCATATGCCGCATCCCAGGTCGGGAGTTGTCCCTGGCCGGCGGCGCGCCACAGCGCCTTCTGCTCGGGATTGGCGTGGACATCTGCCATGTGATGACACGGCCCGAACCCAAGATGCTCCAACGCGAGCTTCAGCGAATATGTGCCAGTGCGACCCATGCCTGCGCCAATGACATATAGAGCCATGAGCACCCCCCGACGAATTTCAATTGGTCAAAATACCGCTGTTTCCTTTACTTCGCTATATGTTTTGAAGGTCAGCTCCCGGTCGAACTCGGTCATTCAGGGTGATTGGGTTTGATCTTATCCTGCCGCGCGGGCCGGCTCTGCCTGCTGGAAGGCGGCGAGCGCGGCCTTCAGCCCGTCGGGCCCGGTCGCGACAATCTGCGGCGACGGCGAAAAGCCGGCGCCGAGCATCTTGCGGCCAAGCATGTGGTCGCCGGGCCGGTTGACCGATTCGATGCCGAGCAGCCGGCTTCCGGCATAGTGGTAGATGGAGAATTTGTTCTCGACCACGTCGCCCAGCACGACATGGCTGTCGCCACCCGCAATCAGGCCGACCATCTGCAGCTTCATGTCACCGATATCGGACCAGAACCACGGCACTGCCGAGTAATTGTCGGTGTGGCCGACGATGGTGCGCGCGGCGAGCCGCGCCTGGTCAGTGGCGTTCTGTACCGATTCCAGCCGCACATCGCCGCCGGTGAACCAGTGCCGGTAGGAGGCGGCATCGCCGATGGCGAGGATTTCCGGCACCGACGTACGCATCTGCTGGTCGACGCGGATGCCGTTGCCGATGGCAATGCCGGCGGCTTCGGCCAGTTCGACATTCGGCACGACGCCGATGCCGATGACGACCATCTGCGCCGGCAATCTTTCGCCGGATGAGGTGATTGCAGCCGAAACACGGCCGTTCTCGTCCTCCAGCCGTTCGATGGTGGTGCCGGTAAGGATGCGCACACCGGTGGCCTCCAGCCGCTGGCGCACATGGCCGGCGATGACCGGTGCCACGGCGCGGCCGAGCAGCCGGTCGACCGCCTCGACCACCGTAACCTTGCGGCCTGCCGCGGTGAGCGTCGCGGCAATCTCCAGGCCGATGAAGCCGCCGCCGAGGATGACGACCTCCTCGCTTTGCGCGCTCAATTCGCGGATCAGGCGGGCATCGCCGAGCGAGCGCAGCGACACAACGCCGGAAAGCTCCGAACCCGGCAGCGGCAGCAGGCGCGGCCGCGCGCCGGTGGCGAGGATCAGCCGGTCGAACGGCAACACACCGCCGCCCGATATCTCCAGCCTGCGGCCGCCTACGTCGATCCGCTCGACCCGGATGCCTGGCCGGAAGTCGATGGCGCTGCCGGTATAAAAAGCCTCGCCGCGCAACGGCTGCGGCTTTGCTTGCTGATCCTTGATGAAGGTCTTCGACAGCGGCGGCTTGTGGTAGGGCAATTCGTTTTCGTCGCCGACCAGGATCACCGGGCCGTCATAGCCTTCTTCGCGCAGGCTGGCGGCCGCTTGCACGCCCGCATGACCCGCACCGACAATGACGACCCCGTTCTTCATAGCAGCCCGATTCCTCATCCAAATCTAGGACGTCTCGCCAGGTGGCGATTGTCCGGCGCCGCCGCAAGAGCGCCGATCCGGGTCGCACCCGGAACGGCCGCCTGTCAACTGCGTCATGCGCCGGCATTCCTCATACGTCGGTGTTAAAGTTGACAGTTCTAGTTTAGAATAATTCTAAACTGTTGTTTCAATTGAATTTTTTCTATGCCACCAGTTGACATCCGGCGTCTTCGCCGTTTTATGGAAGCTCGCGCGTCAGCGCATCCCTTTGATGTCTGGGCCTTGAACCCTTTCGATTGGAGGCATTTCGGTGTCTTTCTTCCGCGAACCGCGCGATGGCGCGACCCTTCTTTGCCCGCTGGCAACTGCCCGCCGCGGCGCCGGCATTTCATTGATTCCCGAGGAGAGACAATCATGAGAACGATGATGACCGCGCGGTATGGCGGCAGGCTTGCAGCGATCGGCGCCACCGCGATGCTGACGGCGGCCGTGTTCGTGCTGCCGGCCAAGGCGCAAACCGATGCCAAGGCGGTCATCAAGACCTATTCCGACATTGCGCTCGCCAAATACGAGGATTCGCTGATCACGGCCGAGGCGCTCGACAAGGCCGTCGATGCGCTGCTCGCCAAGCCATCTGCCGAAACGCTGAACGCCGCCCGCGAGGCCTGGAAGGCATCGCGCGTTCCCTATCAGCAGACCGAGGTCTATCGCTTCGGTAACGCGATCGTCGACGACTGGGAAGGCAAGGTGAACTCCTGGCCGCTCGACGAAGGCTTGATCGACTATGTCGCCAAGAGCTACGGCACCGAGTCGGACGCCAACGCGCTCTACACCGCCAATGTGATCGCCAACAAGTCGATCGAGATCAACGGCAAGAAGATCGACGCCACCGACCTGACGCCGGAGTTCCTCTCCGGCACCCTGCAGGAGGCCGGCGGTATCGAGGCCAATGTGGCGACCGGCTATCACGCCATCGAATTCCTGCTTTGGGGCCAGGACCTGCACGGCACCGGTCCGGGCGCCGGCGAACGGCCCTACACGGATTACGACCTCGCCAATTGCACCGGCGGCAATTGCGACCGTCGCGGACAGTATCTGAAATCGGCGAGCGACCTTCTGGTTTCCGATCTAAAAGATATGGTCGACGACTGGAAGGAAGGCGGCGCCGCCCGCAAGAACCTTGTCGATGGCGAGCCGAACACCGCCATTTCGACCATCTTCACCGGCATGGGCTCGCTGTCCTATGGCGAGCTCGCCGGAGAGCGGATGAAGCTCGGCCTCTTGTTGCACGACCCGGAAGAGGAGCACGATTGCTTCTCCGACAATACCTACAACTCCCATCTTTACGATGCGATCGGCATCCGTGCCGCCTATCACGGCAGCTACAAGCGGCTCGACGGCACTGTCGTCGAGGGGCCGTCGGTGGCCGACATGGTCAAGGCGGCCGACCCGGCGGTTGCCAAGGAATTGTCGGACAAACTGGACGTCACCGTCGCCAAGATGGAGGCCATCAAGGCGCGGGCGCTTGCCGGCGAGGCCTATGACCAGCAGATCGGAGAAGGCAACACGGAAGGCAATGCCACTGTGCAGGCGGCGATCGACGCGCTGGTCGATCAGACCAAGTCGATCGAACGCGCCGTCGGTACCCTGAAGCTCAATGCGATAGCCTTCGAGGGCTCGGACAGCCTCGATTCACCGGACAAGGTGTTCCAATAGACTATCGAAACCACCAGCCGCGCGACGCAACGAAGCGCCGTTAGCCAGAGCGACAAATGCTGATCTGCCATTGCAACATCATCACCGAAAAGGAGATAGAGCAGACGATCGTCGGACTGCTGGATGAGGACCCCTGGCAGCTGATCGTGCCGGCGAAGGTCTATCACGCCATGCACAAGCGCGGTCGCTGTTGCGGCTGCTTCCCAAATGTGGTCGAAACGATCATTCGGGTCACCGAAAATTACCATGCCCGCTCGGCGGCGAGTGGCGTGGACATCGTTTCACACCTGGATCGCGTCAGAGGCCTGCGCGTCCAATACGGGAGCAGAACCCATGAAAGGCGAACAGCAGATCATAGAGCGGCTTAACGAGGCTCTGTTTCTGGAACTTGGGGCGGTCAATCAATACTGGGTGCATTTCCGGCTGCTGGAAGACTGGGGATACGCCAAGCTAGCGAAGAAGGAACGCGCTGAATCGATCGAGGAAATGCACCATGCCGACCGGCTCGTGGCGCGCATCATCTTCCTCGAGGGCCATCCGAACCTGCAGTCCGTGGCGCCGCTGCGCATCGGGCAGAATGTCAAGGAAGTGCTCGAATCCGATCTTGCCGGCGAATATGACGCGCGCACCGCCTACAAGCGTTCGCGCGAGGTTTGTAACGAAGCAGGCGACTACGTGACGATGAAGCTGTTCGAGGAATTGCTGGCTGACGAGGAAGGTCACATCGACTTCCTCGAGACGCAACTCGACCTGCTCGCCTCGATCGGCGAAGAAAAGTACGGCCAACTCAACGCAGCGTCGGCCGACGAGGCGGAATAAGGACATGCCGGAATGCGGCGCCCCCTAGATTTCATGCGCCGCTTGCGGCCGGCCGAGCATTGTGGCCTGCCGCCTCCGCGATACGGTATCCTTCGCGGCGCCTTTCTTGCCGTGGTGGCGACGCTCACAGCCTCGGCGCTGGCCGGGGCGCCGCAACCGGCGGGGCTTGCCACCAGCCGCACGGATCTGACGCCGAAGGATCTGGCGCGCGTCATCGCCATCACCAGGCCGACCAGCGATTTCTCCAAGCCCGAGCAATTCGAGCTGATGCAGGGCGGCGCCGGCACCTCGAAGAAGGACGTCAACAAGGACGCCTTCTCGCAATCCTCCGCCAACATCAGCTTCGAGGAAGAGGGTACCTTCAAGCTCGGCAATGCCATTTTCCGCAAGAACTGGGTGTCCTCGCCATCCTCGACACAAGCCTCGGATGGGCTCGGTCCGCTGTTCAACGAGCGCGCCTGCCAGAACTGTCATCTGAAGGACGGTCGCGGCCATCCGCCCGAAGGCGACAGCGGCACCACCTCGATGTTCCTGCGCCTGGCAAGGGAAGCCAGTACCGAGGAGGAGAAAGCCGCGCTCGCCGATCACAAGGTGCTCAACTTTCCCGACCCGGTCTATGGCACGCAGCTGCAGGAATTGGCCGTTCCCGGCCTGCAGGGCGAAGGCAGGATGCATGTCGACTATCAGGACGAGAAGGTGAAATTGGCGGACGGCAGCACGGTGTCGCTGCGCAAGCCGAGCTATTCGGTCGACGGTCTCGCCTACGGGCCGCTCGATCCGCACACCACGCTGTCGCCGCGCATGACACCGCCGATGATCGGTCTTGGCCTGGTCGAGCAGATCGCTCCTGCCGACATCCTTGCGCGTGCCGATGCGGCCGACCGCGATGGTGACGGGATTTCCGGCAGGCCAAACATAATACGCGACGCCAGCAGCGGTGAACTGACGCTCGGCCGTTTCGGCTGGAAGGCGCAGGCGGCATCGATCCGCCAGCAATCGGCGGACGCTTTTGCCGGCGATATCGGCATTTCGACGCCTGAGGTGCCGAAGCACTGGGGCGATTGCAGCGCCGCGGAAAAGACCTGCCTTGCCCTACCTAACGGTGTACAGGAGCGCCTCGGTCCGGTCGAAGCGCCGCCGCCGGTCATGGACCTCGTGACCTTCTATTCGCAAAACCTTGCTGTGCCGGCCCGGCGCGATCTCGACAGACCGGACGTGCTCGCCGGCAAAAAACTGTTCTACGATATGGGCTGCATCTCCTGCCATACGCCGAAATTTGTCACCCGTCGCGGCACCCCGAACAAGGCGCAGGCCTTCCAGCTGATCTGGCCTTATTCCGATTTCCTGCTGCATGACATGGGACCCGGTCTTGCCGACGGACAGGCGGTGGGCGAGGCCACGGGAAGCGAATGGCGCACGCCGCCACTGTGGGGCATCGGGCTCACCCAGACCGTCAGCGGCAACACCTTCTTCCTGCATGACGGGCGCGCACGAAGCCTGGCCGAGGCGATTCTGTGGCATGGCGGCGAGGGCCAGAAGGCGCGTGACCGCTTTGCCGCTGCCGATGCCGCCGACCGCGCCGCGCTGATCAAGTTTCTGGAGTCGCTCTGATGCGGAAGCGTCTTGCATTCGCTCTGATGCTGGTCCTCGCCGGTGCGCTGCCGGCATCCGCGGCGGTGAAGGCTTCGGATGTGATCCAGCGGGCGATCGACGGCTTCGTCCGCCCGGCCTATGCCAGACTGCATGACCATGCGGACAGCTTGGCCAAGACCATGCACGCGCTTTGCCAAGCGCCCTCGCGAGACAATCTCGATGCGGCACGCGCCGAGTTCGCCGGTGTCGTGGATGCCTGGTCGGTGGTGGAAATCATCCGTTTCGGGCCGATCGCGGAAAACAACCGGCTTGAGCGCATGCTGTTTTGGCCGGACCGCAAGAGCATCGGCCTGAAGCAGGTGCAGGCGGCACTTGCCGGCAAGGATCCGACAGCCGCCGATCCGGCCCAGCTGGCTACAAAGAGCGTCGCCATGCAAGGGCTCGGCGCACTGGAATTCGTCCTCTACGGCGACGGAGCCGGTCAATTGGTCGGCAGGGACGACGCCTATCGCTGCGCCTACGGTGCGGCCATTGCCGGCAATGTCGAGACGATTGCCGGCGAGGTTGGCGATGCCTGGAACGAGCCCAACGGCTTTGCCGCGCTCTGGGCCAATCCGGGTCCGCAGAACGCGCTCTACCACGACGGAACTGAAGCGGTGACCGAACTGGTCGGCGTCTTCATCAACGAGCTGGAAATGGTCCGCGACGTACGCCTGAAAGGCTTCCTGGGCGCCAAGCCGGAGGCCGACAAACCGAAACAGGCGATCTATTGGCGCTCGCAAAACACCGCCCGCTCGCTGACCGGGAATCTGGCGGGCATGGACACGCTGTTCCAGGCCTCGCAGCTTGGCGACGCGCTGCCGGCCGATGCGCGCTGGATGGCAGAATCGGTCCACATCCAGCTCACCAACGGGATCGAGGCGGCCAAGGCGATCAGGGGACCGATCGACAAGGCACTTGCCGATCCGGCGCTGCGCCAGAAGCTCGACTATTTCTCGCTGGTGACATCCAGCCTGACGACCCTGATCGGCACCAGGCTGACCGCCGAATTCGGCCTGACCGCCGGGTTCTCGTCATTGGATGGCGACTGATCATGAGGACGCCGCTGATCGATCGGCGCGATTTCCTGAGGGCCGCAGGCGCTGGTTTCGTAGCGGCGATGGCGCCGTCGGCCTGGGCAAAGACACTCGACGCCGACTCGGTCTTCGCCACCGCTTTCGTCAAGCGCGACGGCAGCTATGGCGCGGCCGTCCTGTCCGAGGCCGGCAAGTTGTTGCACACGATCGATCTGCCCGATCGGGGCCACGACGTTACCTTCGACCCGGTGTCCAAGCGTTCGGTGGTGTTTGCCAGGCAGCCGGGCACCTTTGCTGTCGTCTTCGACCATACCGGCCGCGATGAACCGCAGACCGTTGCCAGCGTTGCCGGCCGGCATTTCTTCGGCCACGGCGTGTTCTCGGCCGACGGTACGCTGCTCTACGCCACCGAGAACGATTTCGACAATGCCGCCGGCGTCGTCGGCGTCTATGACGCGCATGCGAAATTCAAGCGCATCGGCGAGTTCCCGACCTACGGCATAGGCCCACACGAGCTTTTGCTGCTTTCCGACGGCAGGACGATTGCTGTGGCTAATGGCGGCATCGAGACGCATCCGGATTATGGCCGCGCCGAGCTCAACATCGCAACGATGCGGCCATCCTACGTGCTGGTCGACCGTCTCACGGGCGATCTCACCGAAAAGCACGAATTGCCGCCGGCGCTGCACCAATTGTCGATCCGCCATATGGATGCCGACCGGTCCGGCACCGTCTGGTTCGGCTGCCAGTACAGGGGGCCGGGCACCGATCGTCCCCCGCTGCTCGGCCGCGCGCCGCCGGGCAAGGACTTGAAATTGCTCGACATGTCGCAGGACGTGCTCTCGGCCTTCAGGAACTATATCGGCTCGGTCGCCGCCAACCCTGCCGCCGGCACTATCGCCGTGTCTTCGCCTGAGGGCAATTCGCTCGCCGTGATCGACACGGCCAGCGGCCGCATCGTCGCCACCAAGGCGCTGGTCGAGGTTTGCGGCGTTGCAGCCGATGGGGAAAGCTTCATGGCGACGACCGGCGCCGGCGAAATCATCGAAGCCGGTGGTGCGACCCGTTCCGAGCCGGACTATGTCTGGGATAATCACGTGCTGCGTATCGAGCAGATCGGCTAGTCCTGGCACCGATTTGTGGCAGTTACGTTCGTCGAAACTTACCGTCTTGAACCTGAGCCGAAGCAAAGTCGCCTGACGATTTATCCATTATGCCCTTGCGGTGATGAGCCCTGGCGGGCAGAGGGAAGCTGTTTTCGAAACTGTCTCAACCGGCCGCTTCATGAATTTACTTGCCATCGACTGTGCCGCCAATCTCTGCGCCGCCTGCGTCTACGACGCGGCGGCTGGGAAGGAACTCGGCCGTTCGGTGATCGATCTTGGCAAGGGCCATGCGGAACATTTGATGGCCGTGATCGAGGGAGCATTGAAGGCGGCTGGAACCGATTATGCCAGCCTCGGCGCCATTGCCGTTTCCACCGGTCCGGGCTCCTTCACCGGTCTGCGCGTCGGCGTCTCGGCGGCGCGCGGCCTTGCGCTGGCGCTGAAAATCCCGGCGATCGGCGTGACGACTCTGGAGGCCCTGGCGGCGCAAGCGAGAGCGGCATTTCCCGGTCGCGCCGTGCTCGCCGCGCTCGATGCAGGGCGCGAGGAAATCCATGCGGCACTCTACGATGAAGCATCCGTTTTGATTTACGGTCCCTCGGTGACCACGCTCTCGCAAGCCGCCGCCATCGCGGTTGACAGCTCCGCGGTTCTCGCCGGTACGGCGGCAACGCAAATTGCCGCCTCGGCCGGGCGCGCCTTCGACGTCGGCGCGACAGCGGCCACCGCCGACATCGCCGTCTATGCCCGGCTGGCCGCCGCCCAACGTGCCGGTAAAAAGGGCAAGGGCGAAAAGCCGAAACCGCTCTATCTGCGCGGCGCCGACGCAAAGCCTCAGGGACTGCGCGGCGCCGACGCAAAGCCTCAGGGAGGCTTTATTCTATCGAGGCAAGACCATGATCCCAAAAAGTGGAAACCGGTTTTGGGAAAAGATCATGGTCCAAACGGAAACAAGTCCTGATGCGCATTCCCTTCCTCCAGTCGCGCCGCAGGGACTATGCGCTCGAGCCGTTGACGGTTGCCGATAGCGCGGCCATGTCGGTGCTGCATCGCGAGGATTTCGCGCGGCCGTGGACCGACGACGAATTCGCCGCGCTGCTCGAGCAGGACACGGTGTTCGGCTATGCCGCGCGCGAGACCGGACAGGGTGCCAAGCCGCCGGTCGGCTTCGTGCTGGCGCGGCTGGCGGCCGGCGAGGGGGAGATCCTGACGGTCGCGGTGGCACGCTCGCATCGGCGCCGGGGGCTCGGCTGGCAATTGATGGATGCGGTGCTGCGTGAACTGCACGCACAGCGCGCCGAGGCGCTTTTCCTGGAGGTCGACGAGACCAATGTCGCCGCGACCGCGCTCTACCGGCGGTTCGGCTTCCGCGAAGTCGGCAAGCGTGCCAACTATTACAAGTCGCCGGAGCACGGCCCGACCGGCGCGCTTGTCATGCGCCGCGATCTTCGTTAGCCAAACGCCGGGGTGGTGCGGATGATCGGAAAAATCAGGATTTTCCTGGCGCTGGGGCTGGTTGTCGTCGGCTCGCTGGTGCTTGTGCCGCTGCAGATCTTGTCGATGCGGACCGGGCTCTGGCGCGAGACCTTCATCCTGAAAATCTGGCACAGGATGATTGTCAGGACGCTGGGGCTGCGCATCCATGTCAAGGGAGCGCTGTCCGGCCAGCGCCCATTGCTGATTGCTGCCAACCACATCTCCTGGACCGACATCATGGTGCTGGGGTCGATGGTCGACGTGACGTTCATCGCCAGGGCCGATATGGCCGGCTGGCCGTTGATCGGCATGCTGTCGAAGCTGCAGCGCACGGTATTCATCGAACGTGAGCGCAAGCGTTCGTCGGGCGACCAGGCCAGCGAGATCGCCGACCGCATGGCCAAGGGCGACGCCATGGTGCTGTTCGCCGAAGGCTCGACCGGCGACGGCAACATGATCCTGCCGTTCAAGAGCACGCTGTTCGGCGCCGCCACAATGGCGATTGCGGAAGGGGCGGCCGAACAGGTCTTCATCCAGCCGGTGGCGATCGTCTATACGCGCCTGCATGGCGTGCCGCTCGGCCGCCGGCATCGGCCGGTTGCCGCCTGGATCGGCGACGAGGAGCTGATGCCGCACCTCAAGGTGCTGATGGCCGAGGGCGCCCTCGACGTCGAGGTGCATTTTGGCGAGGCGATTGCTTTCTCCAAGGGCTCAAGCCGCAAGGAGACGGCAAAGCAGATGGAACGCCAGGTGCGCGAGATGGTGCAGGCGGCGCTCGCCGAACCGCGTCCGAGCCGGTAGGCTGCGCAGGTCCCGGCCAGATTCGTCTGTTTTTTGTCGGGGAAAGGCGCTAGAAGCCGCGAAATGGAATTGAACACGATAGAACGCGACGACATCGGCGCTGCCGCCGAAAACCTGGTCGTTCCGCCTGCCGCGACCAGAAAGGTCTTCGTCAAGACCTATGGCTGCCAGATGAACGTTTACGATTCGCAGCGCATGACCGATGCGCTGGCGGCCGACGGCTATGCCGCGACAGACGCTATCGGCGAGGCCGATCTGGTGCTGCTCAACACCTGCCACATCCGCGAGAAAGCGGCGGAAAAGGTCTATTCCGAACTTGGGCGCATCCGTGAGTTGAAGGCCGAGCGTGCAAAGGCCGGGCGCGAAATGCTGGTCGGCGTCGCCGGCTGCGTGGCGCAGGCCGAGGGTGCCGAGATCATCCGCCGCTCGCCGGCCGTCGACCTGGTCATCGGCCCGCAGACCTACCACCGGCTGCCCGGTGTGCTGGCGAGGGTGCGTGGCGGCGAAAAGATCGTCGAGACCGACTATGCCGTCGAGGACAAGTTCGAGTATCTGCCGCAGCCGAAGCGCGCCGAACTGATCAGGCGCGGCGTGACGGCGTTCTTGACCGTTCAGGAAGGCTGCGACAAGTTCTGCACCTTCTGTGTCGTGCCCTATACGCGCGGCTCGGAAGTCTCGCGGCCGGTCGCACAGATCGTCGCCGAGGCCGAGCGCCTGGCAGATGCCGGCGTGCGCGAGGTGACGCTGCTCGGCCAGAACGTCAATGCCTGGCATGGAAGAGGCGAAAACGGCGAGGAATGGGGCCTTGGCCGGCTGCTGTTCAGGCTGGCCGAGATTCCAGGCCTGGCGCGGCTGCGCTACACAACCAGTCATCCGCGCGACATGGACGATGAATTGATCGCCGCCCATCGTGATTTGCCGACGCTGATGCCCTATCTACATTTACCGGTGCAGTCCGGCTCCGACCACATACTCAAGGCGATGAACCGCAGGCATATGGCCAAAGACTATCTGACGTTGATCGACCGCATCCGTGCCGCACGGAACGATATTGCACTGTCGGGCGATTTTATTGTCGGCTTTCCCGGCGAGACGGAAGACGATTTCGAGGCGACCATGCAGTTGGTCGAAGACGTCAACTATGCCTCGGCCTTTTCGTTCAAATATTCGCCGCGCCCCGGCACGCCGGGCGCCGAGATGAGCGATCACGTGCCGGAGGCCGTCAAGGACGAGCGCCTGCAGCGGCTGCAGGCGCTGCTGCTGAAACAGCAGCAGGATTTCGGCACCAGCCTGATCGGCAGGACCATCGACACGCTGATCGAAAAGCCGGGCCGCCAGGCCGGCCAGAAGGTTGGCCGCTCGCCCTGGCTGCAGCCGGTTATTGTTGATGAAAAGGCCGGCGAAATCGGTGACATTATCCAGGTACGAATCACGAAGACGGGCTACAACAGCCTGTTCGCCGAATTGGCCTGAAGGTCTCGGCAGATGAGGAGAGACGGTTGAGCGCTGCTGAAGTGAAGAACCTGCCCCAGAACCTACCCTCGGGGGCCTCGGATATCGCGCACATCGTACTGACTTTCGACAACAACAAGCTTGCCAGCGCCCTTTACGGCCAGTTCGACGAGAATCTGGCCCGACTCGAGCAGAAGCTCGGCGTCGATATCCGCTCGCGCGGCAATCAATTGACCATCAAGGGCTCTTCCTCGGCCGCCGAGCAGGCACGCCGCGCCTTGGACAATCTTTACGGCATTCTGCAGAAAGGCACCGACATCGGCCAGTCCGATGTCGATGGCGCCGTGCGCATGGCGATCGCCAGCGACGATCAGCTGACGCTGCCGACGCTGGAGCGCAAGGGCAAGGTGTCCGCCGCCCAGATATCGACGCGCAAGAAGACGATCTATGCCCGCTCGCTGAACCAAGACGCCTACATGCGCGCGCTGGAGCGGTCGGAACTCGTCTTCGGCATCGGCCCGGCCGGCACCGGAAAGACCTATCTGGCGGTGGCGCATGCGGCAATGCTGCTCGAACGCGGCATGGTGGAACGCATCGTGCTGTCGCGCCCCGCGGTCGAGGCCGGCGAACGGCTTGGCTTTCTGCCGGGTGACATGAAGGAGAAGGTCGATCCCTATCTGCGGCCGCTCTATGACGCGCTCTACGACATGATGCCGGCCGACAAGGTCGAGCGGGCGATTGCCGCAGAGGTCATCGAGATCGCGCCGCTGGCGTTCATGCGCGGCCGTACGCTGGCGCACGCTGCCGTCATACTCGACGAGGCGCAGAACACCACGCCGATGCAGATGAAGATGTTCCTGACCCGGCTCGGCGAGAACTCGCGCATGATCGTCACCGGTGATCCGACCCAGATCGATCTGCCGCCAAACACCAAGTCCGGCCTGGTCGAGGCGCTGAGAATCCTCGACGGCGTCACCGGCATGGTGACGGTCCGCTTCAACGAAGGCGACGTCGTCAGGCATCCGCTGGTCGCCGAGATCGTCAAGGCCTACGACCGGGACGGCAAGCTGGCCAGGGGTTTGGGTGTCGAAAGCTGATACGATTATGCGGCCGCATGGCTGAGGAGCAAAAGGCGGGGGGACCGCTTCCCGTCGAAATCGATATCGCGATCGAGGCGGGCGACTGGCCCGACGAGACGACGCTGACGCGGCTGGTCGACCACGCCGTCTCGGCCGCCTTTGCCGAAACCGGTGCCGACGGGCGTTCCGAGCTCAGCATCGTCTTTTCCGACGATGCCCGTATCCGCACGCTCAATGCCGGCTGGCGCGGCAAGGACAAGCCGACCAACGTCCTGTCTTTTCCCGCTTTTCCGTTTGCCAGGGGCGGGCCTCTGCCGCCGATGCTCGGCGACATCGTGCTGGCCGCCGAGACTGTCGCGCGCGAGGCGGCACTGGAAGACAAGCCCATCGAGGACCATATCTCCCATCTCGTCATCCATGGCCTGCTGCATTTGCTGGGCTATGATCACGAAACCGATGCCGAAGCGGAACTGATGGAAGCGACAGAGCGCGCAGCACTTGCGAGGCTTGCCATTCCCGATCCCTACACGTAATTACAAAAGACCAATTGACCGGACGATGATGAACGACAAACCAGAGACTGCCGCCCGCTCCGACGCCGGCAGTGTGATCAAGCCTTCCGAAACGACGGAAGAGGGCTCGAGTCCGAGTACCACGACCGGCAGCTTCGCCAGCGAGGCATCGCCTGCCGGTCCTTCCCTGTTCGATCGCGTGCTCGGGCTTTTCAGGCACCGCAACGGCACCAGCCTGCGCGAGGAGATTGCCGGTGCGCTTGCCGAAACGGCGAGCGATGCAGAATCCTTCTCGCCCGGCGAACGCGCCATGCTTAACAACATCCTGCGCCTGCGCGAAGTGCGCGTCGAGGACGTCATGGTGCCGCGCGCCGACATCGAGGCGGTCGAGATCACCACGAAGCTGGGTGATCTTCTGGGGCTGTTCGAGCAGTCCGGCCATTCCCGCATGCCGGTCTATTCGGAGACGCTCGACGATCCGCGCGGCATGGTTCATATCCGCGACGTGCTGGCGCACATCACCAAGGTCGCCCGCGTCAGAAAGGGCAGGACGACCAGGAAAACTCCGGTCGCGACGGTTCTCGATCTCGCCCAGGTCGATCTGGCGCGCACCATCGGCGATCTCAACCTGATCCGACCGGTGCTGTTCGTGCCGCCGTCGATGCTCGCCTCCGACCTGATGGGGCGGATGCAGACGACGCGGACCCAGATGGCTTTGGTCATCGACGAATATGGCGGTACTGACGGTCTCGTCTCGCTCGAGGACATCGTCGAGATGGTGGTCGGCGACATCGAGGACGAGCATGACGAGGACGAGCCGATGATCACCCAGGCCGGTGAAGGCGTCTTCATCGTCGACGGCAAGGCCGAGATCGACGATGTCGCCAAGATGATCGGCGAGGATTTCGCCGCCGGCGAGCACGGCGAATATGTCGACACGATCGGCGGCATGATCTTCAACACGCTTGGCCGGGTGCCGGCGCGCGGCGAAGTGGTGCAGGCCATACCCGGCTTCGAGTTCCATGTGCTCGACGCCGATCCGCGCCGCGTCAAGCGCGTGCGCATCGTCGAGACCCTGAAGGGCGAGCGCCGCCGCCGCGCCGTCCGCACCGAGCAGGCTTGAAGGACGCGGCTTGCCCGATGCCGGTTGAGGACCCGTTCAAGCACTCAACCTTGGGCTCGGGTGTCTTCTACCAGAATCCGCGGGCCGCATTGACATGGCTTGAAAAGGCTTTCGGCTTCGAGCCGAGCATGGTGGTCAGCGATGCTAATGGCAGGCTCGTCCATTCCGAGATGCGGTTCGGCGACGACTATATCATCGTCGATTCCGAATGGGCCGACCATATAGCCAGCCCGGCTTCAGTTGCAGGCAAGAACACGCAGTCGGTCTATGTACGCCTGAAGGACGGGATAGATGCCCACTGCGATCGTGCAAGGGCGGCGGGAGCCGAGATCGTCGAGGAGCCTGCCGACCAGCTCTACGGTGAACGGCAGTACAGGGCGCGCGATCCTGAAGGCCATGTCTGGACCTTTTCCCAGACTGTCCGCTCCGTCCCGCGCGAAGAGGCTGAGCGGCTGGGCGGGCTGAAGATACAAGGCTGGCATCGATAGCTATGAGCGGACTAGGTCGCCCGGTTTGGAGCCAAGCCCGCAGCCTGATAAATCTTGCTTCCTGATTCGCACGACTCGGAAGCATAGATGGAGCGCCAGGCCGGCCGGATAATTCTGCTTTGGGGCTGGCGGCGCGCGCTGGTGGCGTTTCTTGCCGGCGCGCTGGCGGTTCTTGCCCAGGCGCCGTACGATTTCTTCGCCGTCTGTTTCGTTTCGTTTCCCCTGCTGGTGTGGCTACTCGACGGCGCGACCGGCGAAGCCTCGGACGGTTTTCTGCGACGCTTGCTGCCGGCTTTCGCCATCGGCTGGTGGTTCGGTTTCGGCTACTTTCTTGCCGGTCTCTGGTGGGTCGGCTCGGCGCTTCTGGTCGAGGCCGACAGCTTCGCCTGGGCCTTGCCGTTCGCGGTGGTCGGCATCCCCCTCGCGCTCGCCTTCTTCTATGGCTTCGCCGCCGTGGTCGCCCGGCTGTTGTGGAGCAATGACATCGGCCGCATCGCGGCACTTGCCTTCGGCTTTGCCTTGGCGGAATGGCTGCGCGGCTTCCTGTTCACCGGCTTTCCCTGGAATGCCGTCGGCTATGCGGCGATGCCGGTGCCTTTGCTGATGCAGAGCGTATCGGTGACCGGCATGGTCGGCATGAACGCGCTTGCGGTCTTCGTCTTTGCGCTGCCGGCGCTGCTTGCGGCGCGCCGGCATCTCCGCCTCGGCGCGGCATTGCTTGTCGTTCTCGTCGCCGCCCATGCCGGCTTCGGCTATATCCGGCTCGCCGCCCCCGAAAAGCCGGCCGCCCGCAGCCTTGACGTCCGTATAGTGCAGCCTGCCGTCGACCTTACGGAAAAATGGGATACCTCGGTGCGTGACCGCATCTTCGCCACCATGATGGGGCTTTCGGCCAAGGCGCCGGAACCCGGCCATGACAGGCCGCAATTGATCCTGTGGCCGGAGACGTCCGTGCCGTTTCTATTCACCGAACGTCCGGATGCCCTGCCTGCGATCGGAGAGATGCTTGGCGATGGCCAGATGCTGGTCGCCGGCGTCGTTCGCGAGGAAGGCGGCTCGGCGGCCGGCAGCCGTTACTACAACTCTGTGGTGGCGATCGACGAAAGGGGCGAAATCGTCGATGCCGTCGACAAGGTCCACCTGGTACCCTTCGGCGAATACCTGCCTTTCGCCGATCTGCTCGGCCGCTTCGGGCTTGAGCAGGTTGTTGCCGGTCCAATGACCTTCGCGGCGGGCAATGAGCGGCATCCGATCGCGCTGCCCGGCGGTATCCGGGCGCTGCCGTTTATTTGCTATGAGGTCATCTTTCCCGATCTGGTCGCAGTTGACGCAACGTCAGCCGAGCTTATTGTGAACGTCACCAATGACGCCTGGTTCGGCGACACGCCGGGGCCGTACCAGCACTTCAGGCAGGCGCAGATCCGGGCGGTGGAGAATGGGGTGCCCCTGTTGCGCGCGGCTAATAACGGCATTTCGGCCGTTGTCGACCCGCGCGGTCGCATCGTTGACGCGCTGGCAATCGATGCACGCGGCGCGATCGATGTGCGTGTGCCGATCTCCAACACAGCCATCGTTTCCTCCGGCCAACGACGCATTAACGGAATGCTGATCATGTTTTTGCTTGCCGTTGCGGCATGCATTTTGAACGTAAGGCAAAGGCTACGGGCGAATTGACAGCCGACACATTAGAAACTCATACTGTAAGCGCCTGAAAATTTTCGAAGTCGATAAGGTCGTTCTGTTGGGGCACGGGCCGCGGCGTCGTTTGGGCAGCAAAATAGAAAAAGCCGGAAAAATTCGGCGAGGAAAAAATGACAGAAGAAAACAAGAAAAAGCCGAATCCGATCGACATCCACGTCGGAAGCCGCATCCGGCTTCGCCGCAATATGCTGGGAATGAGCCAGGAAAAACTGGGTGAAAACCTCGGCATAACGTTCCAGCAGATCCAAAAGTACGAAAAGGGCACCAATCGCGTCGGCGCCAGCCGTTTGCAGGCAATCGCCTCCATACTCGGCGTCCCCGTCGCCTTCTTTTTCGAGGATGCGCCCGGTCAGGAGCCCGTGGGCAACCGTGGATTTGCCGAGGATGCTTCGATGACCTCCGCCGTCGAATTCTGCGGCAGCCCGGAAGGCCTCCAGCTGAATCGCGCCTTCGTCAAGATCGCTGACGTGAAAGTGCGCCGCAAGATCATCGAGCTGGTGAAGTCGCTTTCCACCGACGAAGTCGATTGACTGGCCCCTGAAGAGTTCAACAAGGAAGGGGTCGTCGTAGCTGGGCATGCAATTTCTCGCGGCTGCGCGCATTGAGGGATGTTCATTCCGCAGATGCGCTAAAGCGCAGATCGATTTCGCTCGACACGCTTCCTCGAAGCCGGTTTCCTCAGTCTGTTGGTGCCAGGGCTGATCGCAGTGCGCGCTGCGGCCGTCTCGGGATGCAAAGATAATAACGTCAAAATTCATGCCGGAACGGCTGCATGGCTTGACGAGCGACGCCCGGCACCGTTAACAACTGGCGCGCCAAAATCGGCGGCCTGCCGATATTTTTTTCAAGAGGGGACACCCGTGACGCGGCACAATTACTTCTTCACCTCGGAATCCGTTGCCGAGGGCCATCCCGACAAGGTCTGCGACCGCATCTCCGACGAGATTGTCGATCTCGTCTATCGCGAAGCCAGAAAGACCGGCATGGACCCGTGGAAGGTCCGCGTTGCCTGCGAGACGCTTGCGACGACCAATCGCGTTGTCATCGCCGGCGAGGTGCGCGTCCCCGAGACGCTGCTCAAGAAGGACAAGGAGGGCAACGTCCTGAAGGATGCGGCCGGCCATCCGATTGTCAACCCGGCCAAGTTCAAGTCGGTCGCTCGCAAGGCGATCCGCGAAATCGGCTACGAGCAGGCCGGCTTCCACTGGAAGACAGCCAAGATCGAGGTCCTGCTGCACGGCCAGTCGCCGGATATCGGCCAAGGCGTCGACAACGCCTCCGACCGGCAAGGCGAGGAGGGAGCCGGCGACCAGGGCATCATGTTTGGCTATGCCTGCCGCGAAACCCCGGACCTGATGCCGGCGCCGATCTATTACAGCCACAAGATCCTCGAATTGCTGGCGGCTGCGCGCCATGAAGGCAGCGGTGATGCCGGCAGGCTCGGGCCGGATGCCAAGAGCCAGGTCACCGTCCGCTATGTCGACGGCAAAGCGGCGGAAGTGACGCAGATCGTGCTGTCGACCCAGCATCTCGATGAGACGTGGGATTCGAAGAAGGTGCGCAACGTCGTCGAGCCCTATATTCGCGAAGCACTGGGCGACCTGAAGATTGCCGACAATTGCAACTGGTACATCAATCCGACCGGCAAGTTCGTCATCGGCGGGCCTGATGGCGACGCCGGCCTGACCGGCCGCAAGATCATCGTCGACACTTATGGTGGAGCTGCGCCTCATGGCGGCGGCGCTTTTTCTGGCAAGGACACCACCAAGGTCGACCGCTCGGCGGCCTATGCGGCGCGTTATCTCGCCAAGAACGTGGTTGCCGCAAAGCTCGCCGATCGCTGCACCATCCAGCTTTCCTATGCGATCGGTGTCGCCCAGCCGCTGTCGATCTACGTCGACCTGCACGGCACCGGCAAGGTCGACGAGGCAAAACTCGAGCGTGCCCTGCGCGCCGTGATGGACCTGTCGCCGTCCGGCATCCGCCGCCACCTCGATCTCAACAAGCCGATCTATGCCAAGACCTCGTCCTACGGCCATTTTGGCCGCAAGGCCGGCCGCGACGGATCCTTCTCCTGGGAGAAGACCGATCTCGCCAAGGCGCTCAAGGACGCTCTCGCCGAACCGGTCGCCGAAGCAGTCGCCGCCTAACCGCGGCGCCTATGGATCCGAAGGACCGGCCAAGCCGTGCGACTGAGGCCTTTTTCGGTCGCCGGCGCGGCAAGGCCATTCGACCACAACAGGCAGCGGCGCTGGAGAGCGGCTTCGCCGCCTACAGGCTCGATCTGACGGTTGAACCGCCGGCCGACTTGCGGAGCCTTTTCGAAGCCGAAGTTTCGGCTGTCCAGCTCGAAATCGGTTTTGGCGGCGGCGAACATCTTCTGCACCGTGCTACGGCCAGCCAGGCGACCGGCTTTATCGGCGTCGAGCCTTTCGTCAACGGCATGGCCAAGATGATGATGGCGGTCCGGGAGCGGCCGCTTGCCAATCTGCGCGTCTACGACGACGACGCCACACGTCTGCTGGACTGGCTGCCGCAGGCTTCGCTTGACGGCATTGACCTTCTCTATCCGGATCCGTGGCCGAAGAAGAAGCACTGGAAGCGGCGCTTCGTCAGCCCGGTCAATCTCAACCGCTTCGCGCGCGTCCTGAAGCACGGCGGAAAGTTCCACTTTGCGTCCGATATCGATAGCTATGTGAACTGGACGCTCCTGCATTGCCGGGCGCACGACGCCTTCACGTGGCAGGCAAGCGAAGCAGCCGACTGGCACCGGCCCTATGATGGCTGGCCGGGGACGCGCTATGAGGCCAAGGCCATTCGCGAAGGCCGACGGCCCGCCTATCTCACCTTCGTGCGGAAATAAGCGGGAAATTAGAGCTGAGCACAAGGCGAGCGGGCCGAAGGCTCTCGGCGCTCACTTGGCTCAGAAGCGACGGATCTTGTCGAAGGCTGCCGGCTCCATGCCGAGATTGCGCAGATCATGCGCACGCGGCTTGCGACCGCTTTCCACAGCCCGCGACGCGGCTACGGCGCTGCCGAACACGCTAAAGACATCGCCTATGGCTGAAAAAAATCCACGATTGTTCATGATGGTACCCTTTTGAGCGCAGTGAGCGCTCCAATTGTGCAATGCAACATAGATAGTCGTGCGTGGCCGGTGCTCAAAGGGGGATCACTGCATGGGCGCCATGCATTTGGCGCAGCGCTGCGGACTCGGAGCCTTGCCGTCATGCAGGACGGGCTTGAAACGAGGACCACGATCGTCTATATCAGCTTCAAATTCTTGGTCGCTATGACGAAGAGTGGGTCCACCCGGTCCCGCTCTTTTTTATTACCTGCCGACCAACAGAAATCGAGTGACAGGACCGAATGACAGTGACGGCAAGCGAAGGCGACGACCGCATCATCCGCGAAAGCGGCATCGATGCGCGCATCGCGCTGATCGTTCAGCCGGTACTGCGCGCCATTGGTTTCCGCTTGGTACGTGTGCACCTGTCGGGCCAGAACGGGCTGACGCTGCAGATCATGGCCGAGCGCGAGGACGGCACCATGACAGTCGAGGATTGTGAAGAGGTCAGCCGCGCGGTGTCGCCGGCGCTCGATGTCGATGATCCGATCGAGAAGGCTTATCATCTCGAAGTGTCGTCGCCGGGCATCGACCGGCCGCTGGTCCGCAAATCGGACTTTGCAGCCTGGACCGGCCATCTGGTGAAGATGGAAACGTCGGTTCTCGTCGCCGACCGTAAGCGCTTCAAGGGCAAGATCGCCGAAAGCGACGCGGACGGTGTGCTGATCGAGCGTGACAAGGCCGCTTACGGCGAGGAGCCGACGGTACGTGTTCCCTACGATGCGATTGCCGAAGCGCGGCTGATTCTGACCGACGACCTTATCCGCGATGCGCTGTCGAAGGACAATCGGGCGCGCAAGGAAGCCAGGAAACGCCGCGGCGAACCCGAAGACGCACCAGAGGGTGCGGAAGACGAAACCGAACAGGAAATGTGATTGGGCTGCCGGCCGTAAAGGTCGGCAACAAGCTCGGGAGAAAGAAGATGGTTGTAAGCGCCAACAGGCTTGAACTGCTGCAGATCGCCGATGCGGTCGCGCGTGAAAAGTCGATCGACAAGTCGATCGTCATCGCCGCCATGGCCGATGCGATCCAGAAGGCCGCGCGCTCGCGCTACGGCCAGGAAACCAATATCCGCGCCGACATCAATGCCAACACCGGCGAGATGAAGCTGCAGCGGCTGATGGAAGTGGTCGAGAAGGTCGATGACTACGCGACGCAGATTGCCATTTCCTCGGCGCGCGAGCGCAATCCGGACGCCCAGCTCGGCGATTTCATTGCCGAACAGCTACCGCCGATGGATTTTGGCCGCATCGCCGCCCAGTCCGCCAAGCAGGTCATCGTGCAGAAGGTGCGCGAGGCCGAGCGCGACCGGCAATATGACGAATACAAGGACCGTATCGGCGAGATCGTCAACGGTACCGTCAAGCGCGTCGAATACGGCAACGTCATCGTCGATCTCGGCCGCGGCGAAGCGATCATCCGCCGCGACGAGCTGATTCCGCGCGAAAACTACAAGTATGGCGATCGCGTCCGTGCCTATGTCTATGACGTGCGCCGCGAACAGCGCGGCCCGCAGATCTTCCTGTCGCGCACCCATCCGCAGTTCATGGCGAAGCTGTTCACCATGGAAGTGCCGGAAATCTACGACGGCATCATCGAGATCAAGTCAGTCGCCCGCGATCCGGGTTCGCGCGCCAAGATCGCTGTCATCTCGCGCGACAGCTCCATCGATCCGGTCGGTGCCTGCGTCGGTATGCGCGGCAGCCGCGTCCAGGCGGTCGTCGGTGAATTGCAGGGCGAGAAGATCGACATCATTCCATGGTCGCCTTCGGCGGCGTCCTTCATTGTCAATGCATTGCAGCCGGCGGAAGTCGCCAAGGTCGTGCTCGACGAGGATGCCGAGCGCATCGAGGTCGTCGTTCCCGACGATCAGCTGTCGCTGGCCATCGGCCGCCGCGGCCAGAACGTCCGTCTTGCCTCGCAGCTCACCGGCTGGGATATCGACATCCTGACCGAGCAGGAAGAGAGCGAACGCCGCCAGAAGGAATTCGTCGAACGGTCGTCGCTGTTCATGGAAGCCCTCGACGTCGACGAGATGGTCGGCCAGGTGCTCGCTTCCGAAGGCTTCACCAGCGTCGAGGAGGTCGCGTATGTCGACTCCGGCGAAATCGCGTCGATCGACGGCTTCGACGAGGACACGGCTTCGGAAATCCAGACCCGCGCCCGCGAATATCTGGAGAAGATCGAAGCCGAGCATGACGAGAAGCGCAAGGCGCTCGGCGTCAAGGACGAGCTGCGCGAGATTCCCGGCATCACCACCGCCATGATGGTGACGCTCGGCGAGGACGGCGTGAAGACGATCGAGGATTTCGCCGGCTACGCCGCCGACGACCTGACCGGTTGGAAGGAACGCAAGGACGGCGAGACGAAGGTATTCCCGGGTGTGCTCGCCAACCACGGCGTATCACGCGCCGATGCCGAGCAGATGGTCCTGGCCGCTCGCCTGAAGGCTGGCTGGATCACCGAAGACGAGCTTGCCGCCGAGGGCGTGCCGGCTGACGAAACCGTCGGTGCGTGAGGTGAAACCGCATCGCACCGAACCCGCCCTTGGACGAGATGAACGATCGCACCTGCATCGTCACCCGCAGGCAAGCCGAACCGGATGAACTGATCCGTTTCGTCGTCGGCCCGGATTCGGCCGTCGTTCCGGACATCAAGAGAAACCTGCCCGGCCGCGGTTGCTGGGTGACGGCCGACCGCCTACATATAGAAAAGGCAGCGGCCAAAAACCTGTTTGCCCGTGCTTTTAAGGCGCAGGTGAGCGTGCCGGCCGATTTTGGCGGCATGGTCGACGCGCTGCTTTCCAGGTCCGCTCTGGGCATGCTTGGCCTGGCCCGCAAGGCGGGCGCCATAGCGCTCGGAGCGACCAAGGTCGAGAGCGCCGTGCGCGGCGGACTTGCACTTTTCGTGCTCCACGCGACCGAGGCTTCCGACGATGGCGTCCGCAAGATAAGCCAGGCGCGACGGGCAACCGTCCACCTCGGCGGGCCTGCGATCCGCGCTTACAAACTTTTCTCCGAGGCGGAGTTGAGCTTGGCATTGGGGGGTACAAATGTGATACATGCTGCCGTTCTCGCGGGAGACGCGGGCAGGGCGGTCCAGAAGCGCATGGTTGCGCTCGACCGATATCGGGGCGGTTCCCCGGACGATCTGGCAATGCTTGCGGCCGTTGCTGACGAAGATGATGCCGCAGAGGATATGGAATGAGCGATACGAAATCGGGCGACGACAAGACGCTGAGTGTTACGCCGAAGAAGACCTTGACGCTGAAGCGCCCCGGTATGGAACAGGGCACGGTGCGCCAGAACTTCTCGCACGGCCGCACCAAGTCGGTGGTCGTCGAGACCAAGAAGCGCAAGTTCTCGCTGCCCGGCGACAAGCCGGAGCCGGCGGCAGCGCCTGTGTCTGTCTTCACGCCGAAGCCGGTCGCGGCAGCGCCTGCCGTGCAGGAAGCTCCCAAGGCGCCTCCCCCTCCGCCGCCGGTCGAACGCGGCGGCATGGTGCTGAACGAGTTGTCGCGCCAGGAAATGGAAGCACGCCGCCGGGCTCTCGAGGGCTCGAAGGTCCGCGATGTCGAGGATCGCCAGCGCGCCATCGAGGAAGCCAAGCGCCGCAGCGAGGACGAAGAGCGCCGCCGCCGCGAGCGCGAGGAATCGGCTCGCCGTCAGGCCGAGGAAGAGGCACGGCTGCAAGCCGAGGCCGAATCCCGCCGCCGTGCCGAGGAAGAGGCGCGCCGCCGTGCGCCGCTCGCCGCCGAACTGGCAACAGTCGATGACGAGGAAGAGGTCAAACCGAAGCGGACCGGTGCCGGCGCACCAGTGCGCCGTCTGGTCACGCCGGAAGTGGCGCGTCCGGCCAAACCGACGAAGGGCGAGGAAGACCGCCGCCGCGGCAAGCTGACGCTGAATTCGGCACTTTCCGACGAGGATGCGCGCGCCCGCTCGCTCTCGTCGATGCGCCGCCGTCAGGAGAAATTCAAGCGCGCGTTGCATAACGAGCCACGCGAGAAAGTCATGCGTGAAGTGATCCTGCCCGAAACCATCACCATCCAGGAGCTAGCGCAGCGCATGTCCGAGCGCGCTGTCGACGTGGTCAAGTTCTTCATGAAGCAGGGCCAGATCCTGAAGCCTGGTGACGTCATCGACGCCGACACGGCCGAACTCGTCGCCACCGAATTTGGCCACACGGTCCGCCGCGTCGCCGAGTCCGACATCGAAGAGGGCTTGTTCAACATCGCCGATCGTCCCGAGGATCTGCAGCCGCGTCCGCCGGTGGTAACGATCATGGGCCATGTCGATCACGGCAAGACCTCGTTGCTCGATGCCATCCGCAATGCCAACGTCGTCTCCGGCGAGGCCGGCGGCATTACCCAGCATATCGGCGCCTATCAGGTCGAGAAGAACGGTCACAAGATTACCTTCATCGACACGCCCGGCCATGCCGCCTTCACGGCGATGCGTGCCCGCGGTGCCCAGGCGACCGATATCGCCATCCTCGTGGTGGCAGCTGACGACAGCGTCATGCCGCAGACGATCGAATCGATCAATCACGCCAAGGCGGCCGGCGTTCCGATCATTGTGGCGATCAACAAGATCGACAAGCATGACGCCGACCCGCAGAAGGTGCGTTCGGAACTGCTGCGCCACGAGGTGTTCGTCGAATCCATGGGCGGCGAGGTGCTGGATGTCGAGGTGTCGGCGACCAAGGGCATCAATCTCGACAAGTTGCTCGAAGCGATCCTGCTGCAGGCCGAAATCCTCGACCTGAAGGCCAATCCGGACCGCACCGCCGAAGGCGTGGTCATCGAAGCCCAGCTCGACAAGGGCCGCGGCCCAGTCGCTACCGTGCTGGTGCAGACCGGCACGTTGATGCCGGGCGACATTCTCGTCGCCGGCAACGAATGGGGCCGGGTACGCGCGCTCATCGATGATCGCGGCGAGCAGGTCAAGGAAGCGCCGCCGGCAATCCCGGTGGAAGTCCTCGGTCTGCAAGGTACGCCGCAGGCCGGCGACCGCTTCGCCGTGGTCAACAACGAAGCCCGCGCCCGCGAGATCACCGAATATCGCCAGCGTCTGGCGCGTGAGAAGGCGGTGGCCAGGCATGCCGGCCAGCGCGGCTCGCTTGAACAGATGATGTCGCAGTTGCAGACGAGCGGACTGAAGGAATTCCCGCTGGTCATCAAGGGCGACGTGCAGGGCTCGATCGAGGCGATCAACGCAGCGCTGGACAATCTCGGCACCGACGAGGTGCGCGCCCGCATCGTCCATGCGGGGGCTGGCGGCATTACCGAAAGCGACGTGTCGCTGGCGGAAACTTCGGGGGCTGCGATCATCGGCTTCAACGTTCGCGCCAATGCGCAGGCCCGCGCAGCCGCGGCTGCGGCAGGCATCGAGATCCGCTACTATTCGATCATCTACAATCTGGTCGATGATGTGAAAGCGGCTCTTTCCGGCCTACTCTCGCCGGAGCGGCGCGAGACCTTCATCGGCAATGCCGAGATCCTCGAGATCTTCGACATCACCAAGGTCGGCAAGATCGCCGGCTGCCGTGTCACCGAAGGCAAGGTCGAGCGTGGTGCGGGCGTGCGCCTGATCCGCGACAACGTCGTCATCCACGAAGGCACGCTGAAGACCCTGAAGCGCTTCAAGGACGAGGTTTCGGAAGTTCCGGGCGGCCAGGAATGCGGCATGGCCTTCCAGAACTACGAGGACATGCGCGTCGGCGACGTCATCGAGTGCTTCCGCGTCGAGATGGTGACCAGGACGCTCTGAGCTCGAACGTTCGAGTTCGGGCATCCATCGAGACCGGGCGGTGGTCGAAAGACCGCCGCCCAAACCATATGAGACATGTGGTGCGGTCCTATCCCGCGCCCCACGATTTCAGGATAGAGAAAAATGCCCCGTTCAATCACATCAGGCCCATCCCAGCGCATGCTGCGTGTCGGCGAGCAGGTGCGCCATGCGCTGTCCGAGACCTTGCAGCGCGGCGAGATCCTCGATCCGCTGATCGAGAACACGGTGGTTTCGGTCTCGGAAGTGCGCATGTCGCCCGATCTGAAGATCGCCACCGCCTTCGTCTCGCCGCTTGGCGCCAAGGATGCCGGCGTGGTGGTCGAAGCGCTCAACAAGCATGCGAAGTTCGTCCGCGGCCGTGTCTCCGGCGCGCTGCGGCAGATGAAGTACATGCCGGAATTCCGCTTCCGGCTCGACACCAGCTACGACAATTTCCAGAAGATCAACGAATTGCTGCACTCGCCCGAAGTGGCGCGCGATCTCAGCGCCGACGACAAAGACAAAGACGACCGGAAGGACAGCGAATAGTGGCGCGTCGCGGCAAGAAGAAGGGCCGGCCGATCTCGGGCTGGCTGGTACTGGACAAGCCGGTCGGCATGGGCTCGACTGAAGCCGTCTCCAAGATCAAATGGCTGTTCCAGGCGGAAAAAGCCGGCCATGCCGGCACGCTCGACCCGCTGGCGTCCGGCATGTTGCCGATCGCGCTCGGCGAAGCGACCAAGACCGTGCCATACGTCCAGGACGGCGCCAAGGTCTACCGCTTCACGGTTGCCTGGGGCGAGGAGCGTTCGACCGACGACCTCGAAGGCCCGACGACCAAAAGCTCGGACCGCCGTCCGGCGGAAGCCGACGTACGGGCGCTGCTTTCGAAATATACCGGCGTCATCATGCAGACGCCGCCGCAATTTTCGGCGATCAAGATCGCCGGCGAGCGCGCCTACGACCTTGCCCGCGATGGCGAGACGATCGACATTCCGCCACGCGAGGTTGAGATCGGCCGGCTCGATCTGGTCGAGCACATGGCCGATCGCACCATCTTCGAGGTCGAATGCGGCAAGGGCACCTATGTCCGCTCGCTGGCGCGCGACATGGGGCGCGACCTTGGCTGTTTTGGTCACATCGCCGAGCTGCGGCGGGTCGAGGTCGAGCCGTTCACGCAGGAAGATTTCGTCACCTTGGCCGAGCTGGAAGCCGCCCGCTTCGGCGAACAGAGCGAGGAAGGCTCGCAAACAGCGGACGCGCCGATCGACTTCGGTGCCATCGATGCACTTCTGGTCGACACCGCCGCGGCGCTCGAATGCTTGCCGCAGGTCGCGATCAGCGACGATGCGGCAACCAAAATCCGCCTCGGCAATCCGGTCATCATTCGCGGCCGTGACGCGCCGGTAGAAGCGGAGGAGGCCTGCGCCACCGCGCGCGGCAAGCTGGTCGCCATCGGCGCCATCGAGCAAGGCATGTTCAAGCCAAAACGGGTCTTTGTCGGGTAACAGCTGTCGCCCGGCGCATGATCTCCAAACCGGATTCTATTTTGGGAAAGGATCATGCGCTAAATCAACAGGGCGACGGCGTCGTTTGCCGTCCGAAGGGATGCGCGGCACCGACGCTGCATTCGAGGGGGCACATGGCAAAGGCTGACACGGTCAACAAACGAGCGGCGCTCAAAACACGGAGGCCGCCGGTCGGGGCTTCGCCGGGCACGCTGATCGCCGACCCGGCGGCGCGCCGCTCCGAGCTCAGGCTGACGTTGATCTCGCCCGAAAAGTTCAAGACTATCGACAATGCCAGCATCGACGACGTCAACACCCATTGCCACAATTGGCCGGTTATCTGGCTCGATTGCACAGGCCTCGCCAACATCCAGCTGATCGAGGAGATCGGCCGGATTTTCAACCTGCATCCGCTGGCGCTGGAAGATGTCGTCAACACCGGTCAGCGGCCGAAGGTGGATTTCTTCGAGGACCACGCCTTTGTCGTCGTCAGGATGATCGACGACGTCACCGCGCACCGTTACGAACAGATCGCCGTCTTCTTCGGCAGGAACTTCGTCGTCACCTTCCAGGAGCGCGAAGGCGACCCGTTCGATCCCGTGCGCAAGCGGATCGCAAGCTCGGTGCCCAACCGCTTGCGCTCGCGCGGCGCCGACTATCTCGCCTATGCTTTGATCGACGCCATCGTTGACAGCTATTTCCCGCCGATCGAGGCTGCCGGCGAATTGGTCGACAGCATTGAGGACCAGATGCTGAACCAGGCGCACAAGCATCAGATGCGGCAGCTTCATGAATTGCGGCGCGATGCCAATGTGCTGAAGGGCGTGCTTTGGCCGATGCGCGATGCGCTGGCGACCATGATCCGCAACGACGTGCCCTATGTGAAGGCCGAAACCAAGATATTCCTGAACGACACGCTCGATCATTCGCTGCGATTGATCGAACTGGTCGAAACCCAGCGCGACATGCTGACCGGCCTGATCGAGATGCACTTGTCGCTCAGCCAGGCGCGCACCAACGACGTCATCAGCTATCTGACGATCGTCTCGGTGATCTTCATGCCGCTTACCTTTCTCGTCGGCGTATGGGGCATGAATTTCGACCCCGACACCTCGCCCTGGAACATGCCGGAGCTGAAAGCCTATTACGGCTATCCCCTGTCGCTCGTCTTCATGGCGCTTGTTGCGGTCGGGCTCTTTGCGTACTTCAAATGGAAGAAATGGCTCTGACTAGGCGGAAGTGCCCGTTTATGCAGCAAAAAGCCGGCTTGTGAATTAGGCTGGCCTTTTTGTCGGAATTGCACTATATGCGCCGCAGCCTCGCGCTTTGACGCGTTGCTTGCACCGGCCCCTGCTGGACGACATCCCGGCTGAGGGCGTCCCGTTTCCTCAAACAGACAAGGAAAAACACGATGTCGATTACTGCCGAACGCAAGAAGGAATTGATGGGCGAATTCGCAACCGCCAAGGGCGATACCGGGTCTCCGGAAGTCCAGGTGGCCATCCTTTCGGAGCGCATCAAGAACCTGACCGACCATTTCAAGGACCACAAGAAGGATAACCATTCCCGCCGTGGTCTGCTCGCTCTCGTTTCCCAGCGCCGCAGCCTGCTTGATTATCTCAAGCGCAAGGACGACGCGCGCTATCAGACGCTGATCGAGAAGCTCGGTCTGCGCCGTTGACGAATTGACCGGCGGGTTCTTTCGAGAGCCCGCCGGTCGCGCATTGGAGCATCGGGTCATCCAAGGCTCCATGAAGGAAGTAGAGCGCCGCGCATCGGTTTGGATGCGCAAAGGACGCTCTGAAGTTTAGATTTGCGCAGGATATTTTCCGAAAACCTGGTTTTCGGGTTCACGCGCAAGGCCACTCGGATCGATTGGCCAACCCGGTTTCGAAACAGCAGAGGGCCGCTCGAAACCGCCCATGGACGGTCATGGGGCAGGATTGCAGGACGCTCGTGCGGCAAATGCGCTGAATAGCCGAGCTTCCCGTTGTCTTGCCCGTGGCTGCCCGAGAAAGGAAGCCAAGGGAAAGGGGCATCCGCGCACGCTGAAACGGCGCGGCCCTTTCCGCATACGAAGGACAAGACATGTTCAATTACCACAAAGTGGAAATCGAATGGGGCGGCCGTCCGCTCATTCTCGAAACCGGCAAGATCGCACGTCAGGCTGATGGCGCGGTGCTGGCCACCTACGGCGAAACCAAGGTTCTCGCCACCGTCGTCTCGATGAAAGAGCCGAAACCCGGCCTCGATTTCTTCCCGCTGACGGTCAACTACCAGGAGAAGACTTACGCGGCCGGCAAGATCCCGGGTGGCTATTTCAAGCGTGAAGGCCGTCCGAGCGAGAAGGAAACGCTGGTTTCCCGCCTGATCGACCGCCCGATCCGGCCGCTCTTCGCCGAAGGCTACAAGAACGACACCCAGATCGTCGTCACCGTCGTCCAGCACGATCTCGAAAATGACCCGGACATCCTGTCGATCGTCGCCACCTCCGCCGCCCTGACCTTGTCCGGCGTGCCGTTCATGGGCCCGGTTGGCGGCGCCCGCGTCGGCTACATCAACGGCGAATATGTGCTCAACCCGCATGTCGACGAGATGCAGGAATCGAAGCTCGACCTGGTCGTCGCCGGCACCGCCGACGCCGTGCTGATGGTCGAGTCCGAAGCCAAGGAACTCGGCGAGGACCTTATGCTCGGCGCCGTCATGTTCGGCCACAGGGGCTTCCAGCCGGTGATCGACGCGATCATCAAGCTGGCTGAAGTCGCGGCAAAGGACCCGCGCGACTTCACCGCGCCGGACTATTCCGCACTTGAAGCCGAGATGCTCAAGATCGTCGAAGGCGAGCTTCGCGACGCCTACAAGATCACCGACAAGCAAAAGCGCTATGCCGCCGTCGACGCCGTCAAGGCGAAGGTCAAGGCCGCGTTCGCGCCGGCAGAAGGCGAAGAGGCCAAATACACGTCCGAACAGATCGGCACCGTGTTCAAGGAACTCCAGGCCAAGGTCGTGCGCTGGAACATCCTCGACACCGGCTCGCGCATCGACGGCCGCGACCTGAAGACGGTCCGCAAGATCGTCTCGGAAGTCGGCGTCCTGCCGCGCACGCACGGCTCGGCGCTGTTCACTCGCGGCGAGACCCAGGCATTGGTCGTCGCCACGCTCGGCACCGGCGAGGACGAGCAGTATGTCGATTCGTTGACCGGCATGTACAAGGAGAAGTTCCTCCTGCACTACAACTTCCCTCCCTATTCGGTCGGTGAAACCGGCCGCATGGGTTCGCCGGGCCGCCGCGAAATCGGCCATGGCAAGCTCGCCTGGCGCGCCATCCGGCCGATGCTTCCGACCGCCGACCAGTTCCCCTATACGTTGCGCGTCGTTTCGGAGATCACCGAGTCCAACGGCTCGTCGTCGATGGCTACCGTCTGCGGCACCTCGCTGGCTCTGATGGACGCGGGCGTGCCGCTGGCCAAGCCGGTCGCCGGTATTGCAATGGGCCTGATCAAGGAAGGCGGGCGCTTCGCCGTGCTCTCCGACATTCTTGGCGACGAGGACCACCTCGGCGACATGGACTTCAAGGTTGCCGGCACCGCCTACGGCATCACCTCGCTGCAGATGGACATCAAGATCGAGGGCATCACCGAGGAGATCATGAAGATCGCCCTCGACCAGGCCAAGGATGGCCGTCAGCACATTCTCGGCGAAATGGCCCACGCGCTGTCCGGCGCACGTGCCGAGCTCGGCGAGTTCGCGCCGCGCATTGAGGTCATGCACATCCCGACCGACAAGATCCGCGACGTGATCGGCTCGGGCGGCAAGGTCATCCGCGAGATCGTCGAAAAGACCGGCGCCAAGATCAACATCGAGGACGACGGCACGGTCAAGATCGCTTCGGCCAACGCCAAGGAGATCGAGGCGGCGAAGAAGTGGATACACACCATCGTCGCCGAGCCGGAAGTCGGTGAAATCTACGAAGGCACGGTCGTCAAGACCGCCGACTTCGGCGCTTTCGTCAATTTCTTCGGTCCGCGTGACGGTCTCGTCCACATCTCGCAGCTCGCCAATGATCGTGTCGCCAAGACCTCCGATGTGGTCAAGGAAGGCGACAAGGTCTGGGTCAAGCTGATGGGCTTCGACGAGCGCGGCAAGGTCCGCCTGTCGATGAAGGTCGTCGACCAGGCCACCGGCAAGGAGATCGTGCGCGACAAGAAGAGCGAAGGCGAAGAAAACGCCGCCTAAGCTGATCTAACTATGCAATCGAAGCGGGCGCGCCGGAAGGTCGCGCCCGTTTGCGTTTCAACAACAGCCTTGCAGTTCAAGAGTGGTGAATGTCCGCCGAGCCGCTGAAAACGCTTTTCCATCCGTTCGAGGCCGGTGCTGTTTCCCTGCCACGAAAGGATGAACGCATACTCTTTCTCGGTGCCGAGCCCGGCTTTCGCTTGCCGGAAGGGTCTGATGCCAAGCTTCATCTTGTCCAAGGCTTCAGGCCGCACTTTCGCGCCTTGCAGGCGTCCGGCTTCACGGTCACGCCGCAGGTCGAAGGCGAGGCTTTCGACGCGGCATTTGTGCTCGCTGGCCGCCATCGCGGCCAAAACGAGTTGCGCGTTGCCGAAGCGGTCGAACGCGCAGCACCAGGCGGGTTGATCGTCGTCGCCGGCAGCAAGGACGATGGAATCGCCAGCCTGCGCAAGCATGTCGGCGCCCTTGTGCCGCTCGAAGACCACCTGCCGAAGCATCACGGCATTGCCTTCTGGTTTCGCCGGCCGGCCGATACCGTTGCCGCGGCAACGCTTCGCGCCGCCAATCCGGACTTGGTGGTCGAGGACCGCTTCCGCACGGCCCCAGGCATGTTTTCCTTCGACAAGATCGATGCCGGATCGAAGCTGCTGGTCGAAAATCTGCCCAACGATCTGCGTGGCAGCGTTGCGGATTTCTGTGCCGGTTGGGGCTATGTCGCCGCCGAAGTCGCCGCCCGCTCACTCGGCATATCGGCGCTTGACCTTTACGAAGCGGATTTCGAGGCGCTGGAGGCGGCCAAGGCCAATGTCGGCAACACAGGCGTGGAGCCACATTTCTTCTGGATAGATCTTTTGAGCGAACCGGTCGAGCGCCGCTACGACGTGGTCGTCATGAACCCGCCCTTTCACCGCAGCCGGGCGACTGAGCCGGAAATCGGTGCCGGCATGATCCGCGCGGCAGGCAAGGCGCTGAAGCCCGGCGGCCGGCTGTTCATGGTGGCAAACCGTCAGCTTCCCTACGAACCGGTGCTGGCGGCCGCCTTCTCCAGCAATGCGGAGCTCGCCCGCGACGGCATGTTCAAGGTCTTATCGGCGCGACGCTGAAATCCTGCGGGGCAAGCCCGCGATACGTCGCTCGCGCTATTCCCGCCCGCCGTCGGTCTGCTTCAATTCGTCAAGCGTCGGCATGGAAACGATGTGATAGCCGGAATCGACATAGTGGATTTCGCCGGTGACGCCGGAGGACAGGTCGGACAGCAAATAGAGCGCGGAGCCGCCGACTTCGTCGATCGTCACTGTACGGCGTAGCGGCGAGTTGCGCTGCTGGTAGGAGAACATGTGGCGTGCGTCGGAAATCCCGGCGCCCGCAAGCGTCCGTACCGGTCCCGCCGATATGCCGTTCACCCTGATGCCGCGCGGGCCGTAGTCGTTGGCGAGATAGCGGACGCTGGCCTCCAGCCCCGCCTTAGCGACACCCATAACGTTGTAGTTCGGCATGACACGGACCGAGCCGGCATAGGTCAGCGTGATCATCGAACCGCTATCCTTCATCAATGTGGCGGCGTGACGGGCGATCTCGGTGAAGGAGTAGCAGGAGATCACCATGGTGCGGATGAAGTTGTCGCGGCTCGTGTCGGCGTAGAGGCCTTTCAGCTCGTTCTTGTCCGAAAAGCCGATGGCATGGACGACGAAATCCAGCCCGCCCCACGCCTTCCCCAAAGTCTCGAAAGTCGCGGCGACCGACACGCTGTCCTCGACGTCGCAAGGCACCACCAGGGATGCGCCCAATTTCTCGGCGAGCGGCTTGACCCGGCGCCCGAAGGCCTCGCCCTGATAGGTGAAGGCGAGGTCCGCGCCATGTTCGGACAGTTTGCGGGCGATACCCCAGGCGATCGAATGATCGTTGGCAACACCCATGACAAGCCCGCGCTTGCCCTTCATCAATCCGTCCATGGTCGGCAAATCCTTATGCGGAATAGCGCTGGAAAATCAGCGTTGCGTTGGTGCCACCGAAACCGAACGAATTGGACAAAACGGTGTCGATCCTTGCATCGTCGATGCGCTTGCGCACGATCGGCATGCCCTCGAATTCCGGATCGAGGTTCTCAATGTGGGCGCTCTCGCCGATGAAGCCGCCTTGCATCATCAGGATCGAGTAGATCGATTCCTGCACGCCGGCGGCGCCCAGAGAATGGCCGGTTAGCGATTTGGTCGACGTGATGAAAGGCATCTTCTCGCCGAACACCTCGCGGATGGCGCCCATTTCCTTGGAGTCGCCGACCGGCGTCGAGGTGCCGTGCGTATTGATGTAGTCGACCGGCGAGGACACCGTTGCGAGCGCCTGCTTCATGCAGCGCGCCGCGCCTTCGCCCGACGGCGCCACCATGTCGTAGCCGTCCGATGTCGCGCCATAGCCGACGATCTCGGCATAGATCTTGGCGCCGCGTGCCTTGGCATGCTCGAGCTCTTCAAGAATCAGCACGCCGGCGCCGCCGGCAATGACGAAACCGTCGCGATCGACGTCGTAGGCGCGTGAGGCGACCGATGCCCTGTCGTTGAACTTGGACGACATGGCGCCCATGGCATCGAAGAGATCCGACATCGTCCAGTCGAGATCCTCATGGCCGCCGGCGAAGACGATGTCCTGCTTGCCCCACTGGATCAGCTCGTAGCCATTGCCGATGCAATGCGCAGACGTCGAGCAGGCCGATGAGATCGAATAGTTGACGCCGTGGATCTTGAACCAGGTGGCAAGCGTCGCCGACGCGGTCGACGACATCGCTTTTGGCACTGCGAACGGCCCGATCCGCTTGGGGCTGCCGTTTTTGACCGTGGTCTCGGCCGCCTCGACGATTGCACGGGTCGACGGTCCGCCGGAGCCCATCACGATACCGGTGCGCTCGTTGGTGATGTCGGCCTCGTCGAGGCCGGCGTCTGCGATCGCCTGGTCCATTGCGACATGGTTCCAGGCAGCACCCTGCGACAGGAAGCGCATGGCGCGACGGTCGATCATGCCCGATGGGTCCAGCGTCGGCGCACCCCACACCCGGCAACGGAAGCCATGCTCGGCGAAAGAGTCGGAGAAGCTGATGCCGGATCTGGCATCGTGCAGCGAGGTCTGCACCTCGTTGGCATTGTTGCCTATCGACGACACGATGCCGAGACCTGTGACTACGACCCGTCTCATTCGCAACTCCTTCCAGCGCGGACCCCGAACCTGAAATCAATTTCCGGAATGGAACCATGCGCAAAATTAAAAGTGCTACAGCGTTCATCAGACGTCCAAGACGTCGTACTGTAGGGTCTTCGTTCAGACGGCGGCCGATTGCTTGGACAGACCGACCTTCAGATCCGTTGCCGCGTATATGGGCTCGCCATCTGCCTTCAGCCAGCCATCGGCGATGCCAAGCACAAGCCGACCGCGCATCACTCGCTTGAAGTCGACGCCATACTCCACCTTCTTGACCGAAGGCGTGACCATGCCTTTGAACCTCACCTCACCGGTCGACAGCGCCATCCCCTTGCCGGGTTCACCGAGCCATCCGAGATAGAACCCCGTCAACTGCCACATGGCGTCCAGGCCTAGGCATCCTGGCATGATCGGATTACCGATGAAATGGCAGGCGAAAAACCACAAATCCGGCTTGATATCGAATTCCGCGCGGATGAAACCCTTGTCGAACGCACCGCCGGTCTCGCTGATCTCGGTGATGCGGTCGAACATCAGCATCGGCGGATAGGGCAGCTGCGCATTTCCCGGTCCGAACAGCTCGCCGCGGGCGCAGGCAAGCAATTCCTCGTAACCGTAGCTGGATTTCGAACCCGCCATCAATCTCGTCCCCGTGATCGTCCCGGGCGATAGGCGCCCTTGTCGGTGGTTTCCTAACACAATCTGTTTCAGGCCGGAAACCGGCGCTTGCGCTTAACCTGCCCGTCTGCCCGGGTCAATGCGCGCTATTGATCGCATTCGGTCGACAGAATATATGTCAGGACACGTCCGGTTTCGGCAGATGCTCAATTTCTGCCATTTTGGACCTGTCTGAGGCGGAACTGTGAGCGCGACGGATAGATGGATCTGGGTTGCCGGAAGGATAATGTCGCTGTGGACAAGCGCGTTCGCGAGGCCGGTCTGAGGCCGACACGCCAGCGCATCGCGCTGGCCGATCTGCTTTTCGCCAAGGGCGACCGCCATCTTTCGGCCGAGGAACTGCACGAGGAGGCGCTTGCCGCCGGCGTGCCGGTGTCTCTGGCCACCGTCTACAATGCTCTGCACCAGTTTACCCAGGCCGGTCTTCTCCGCATCCTTGCCGTCGAGGGATCGAAGACTTATTTCGACACCAACACCTCCGATCACCATCATTTCTATATCGAGGGCGAAAACAGGATCTTCGATATCGACAGCGGCCCGGTGACGGTTTCCAACCTGCCGGAACCGCCGGAGGGCATGGAGATCGCCAATGTCGATATCGTGGTGAGACTGCGTCCGAAACGCTGCGACTGACCGGCGCCTTATGAAATTCCTGGATTTGACGCTCCGGCTCGAATGGGTCGCCGTCGCGGTGGCGGCTATTGTCTTCTATGCAATCGCCGGTGTTTCCTGGTGGCTGTTTGCCGTGCTCATTCTGGCGCCCGACCTGTCGATGCTGGGTTACATGGCCGGGCCGCGCGTCGGGGCCGTCGCCTACAACGCGCCTTGCACATACTGATCTTGCCCGTTCTGCTGGCGCTTGTCGGCAGCGTCTTTGACAATGCAATGGCGATAGCTGTCGCGCTGATCTGGATCGCCCACATCGCCATCGACCGCGCTCTGGGCTATGGTTTGAAGCTGTCGAGCAGTTTCCAGGATACCCATCTCGGCCGCATCGGCCGCTAAACCATCCCCGAACCGAAGATCAGCGAAACAAATGCCGGATCCGGTGCTTGCAGCGCTGGCCTGACCTCCGGTTCGGAAAGGTCAGTTCTTGACCTTTTCGCCGGGATAGGCACCCCAGACGAGCGACTGTGCGAGCCAGCCGGTATGGCCGTCGAAGGTCATTTCGCACCATTGGCCATCGCAGGACTTGATTGTGCCCATCACCCCCGGTTCGAGGATCGCGATGACGCCTGCATCTTTTGCCGGGTCGTCAAGGAGGTTGACGCGAGCGTCCTTGCCGCGCTGCCAGGGGGCGACGATCGCCGTGCGACGGCCCGAAAGCAGCGACTGATTGATCCAGCCTTCCGAGCCGTCGGCATCACGCACACGGCGCCACGTATCGAACTCCTGGATGATCTCCATCGGCAGGCCTGGCTTCATATACATCCAGTCGACGGAATAATTGACGCCCGGCCCAACGCGCGAGTTGACACGGCCGGATTTCAGGCTGACGAAGCGCGGCAGCGGCAAGCCGCTTGGTCCGAGCGTGACGCTCTGGGCGGGTGCGGCGGCACTTTGCGCCATCACCAGTGGGCTATGGATGAGAGCGCCGAGGAATGCTGCACTGAGGGTCAGGCGGAGCGACGCGAAACCAGACACTTTCGTTCCTTTCGGCGCCCGCCCATCGGCCTTCGCGCCCATTTTTCTTTGTCTTCGGCGGAACCGCTTGTTACATGGATGACCGGTACCGCGATCGGCTCTCAGTTTCGCCGTTCTTGGTTAAAGAGGTCTCAACGAGATCGGGTTCGAGGAAACAATGACAGGCAAAAAGAAGCCCCTCGTCGTCATCACGCGCAAGTTGCCCGACGTAGTCGAGACCCGCATGCGCGAGTTGTTCGACGCCCGCTTGAATGTGGAGGACAGGCCGATGACGCAGCCGGAACTGGTGGCGGCGGTCAAGGAGGCCGACGTGCTGGTGCCGACTGTGACCGACAATATCGACGCGGCGCTGATTGCCCAGGCCGGCGACAACCTCAAGCTGATCGCCAACTTCGGCAATGGCGTCGACAAGATCGACGTTGCGGCAGCGGCCAAGAAAGGCATCACCGTCACCAACACGCCGAACGTGTTGACCGAAGATACGGCCGACATGACCATGGCGCTGATGCTGGCCGTACCGCGGCGGCTGGCTGAAGGCGCCAACGTGCTGACCGGCGATAAGAAATGGGCGGGCTGGTCGCCGACCTGGATGCTCGGCCGGCGCATCTGGGGCAAACGGCTCGGCATTGTCGGCATGGGTCGCATCGGCACCGCTGTCGCCAGGCGCGCCAAGGCGTTTGGCCTCTCGATCCACTACCACAACCGCCACCGCGTACTGCCGGCAATCGAGGACGAGTTGGAAGCCACGTATTGGGAAAGCCTTGACCAGATGCTCGCCCGCATGGACATTATCTCGGTCAATTGTCCATCGACACCGGCAACCTTCCACCTGCTTTCGGCGCGGCGGCTGGCGCTTCTGCAACCGTCAGCTTACATAGTCAATACCGCGCGCGGCGATATCATCGATGAGGAATCGCTGGTCAAGCTCATCCATGACGGCAAGATCGCCGGCGCCGGCCTCGACGTCTACGAGCACGAGCCGGCGCTGAACAGCAAGCTGCTGAAACTTGCCCACAAAGGCAAGGTCGTGCTGTTGCCGCATATGGGCTCGGCGACGCTCGAAGGCCGTATCGACATGGGCGAGAAGGTAATCATCAACATCCGCGCCTTCTTCGATGGTCATCGCCCGCCCGACCGCGTGCTGCCGCTGCGGGCGTGACCGGCCAGCGAATTCTGGTCGGGGCAGCTGCCGGCTCGCTTTTAGTTAGCGTTTGCTTACAAAAGCACCTTGCGCATGGTGATTGAGGTCGGCCGGTCGTAACCTTTGTGCGCTGTCCGTTCGGTTTCGCGAAAGCCGAGGCGGGCGAAGGCAGCGTGGTTTCCAGTCAGTTCGACCCGGGTCTGGAGCTCGATGGCGGTCCTGTTGCGGCTGCGGGCAAGATCTTCGACGGCCTGCATCAGCTGTTTTCCGACGCCTTGTCCCTGAAGCGTCGGCTCGACCGCGAGCTTTCCAATATAGAGGTCGTCTGCACGCTTCAGGATGAAGACGCAACCGACGATCTCGTTTCCTTCAGCGCCAGGAATGCTGTCTCTTCCAGCGCTCTAGCCCTGAGATTTTCAACGGTGAGCCGATGCGCCGAGGACGGCGGGTCAATAACCCCGTCCATAAAGGCGAAGGCGCGCATGACCAGCGCCAGCACCTCGTCCCAACGGTCGAAATCGGCCGCAAGCTGCACGATGGAAACGTCGGCGGGCAGGCTCACGGGCTGGTTCGCTTGTAGCGGATCGTGTCGAAGCGTGCCGCCAGCGCATCGTAGAGCAGCAGTCGTCCGACCAGCGGCTCGCCAATCCCGGTGATCAGCTTGATCGCTTCCATGGCTTGCAGCGTGCCGATGACCCCGGTCAACGCGCCGACAATGCCGGCCACCGCGCAGGATGGCACCAGTCCCGGCGGCGGCGCCTCGGGAAAGAGATCGCGGTAGCTTGGGTTCAACTTGCCGTCCGCGCCGGTTTCGAATGGCTTCAGTACGGTGACCGAGCCGTCGAAGCGGCCAACGGCGGCATGCACGAGCGGCCGGCTTTCCGCGGCGCAGGCGTCGGCCACCGCGTAGCGTGTCTCGAAATTGTCGGAGCCGTCAACGACGATGTCATAACGGGCAATGAGGGTAGGGGCGTTGTCCACGGTCAGCCTGAAATTGTGCTCTTCCACGACGACGTTTGGATTGATGCGGATGATCGCCGCTCTGGCGCTGTCGGTTTTCGCCACCCCGACATCGCCCGTGGCGTGGATCACTTGTCGTTGCAGGTTGGAAAGCGAAACGATGTCGTCGTCGACGATACCGAGAGTGCCAATCCCTGCGGCGGCGAGATATTCGAGCACCGGCGCTCCCAATCCGCCGGCGCCAATGACGAGCACCCGCGCCCGCTTCAGCCGCTGCTGGCCGGCGCCGCCGATCTCGGGCAGCACGATGTGGCGGGCGTAGCGTTCGAGCTCTTCATCGGTGAGGGCGGCTGTGATCATCGCCGGACCATATAGCGGAGGAAAAAGCTTGTCAGGTATCAATGCATGCCGCTCAGAAGTGCGCCATGAACCAAGTTCAAATGGTCGGCCTGACCGTGCCGTGATCGACGATCAGGAATTGCGCGCGTCCCTTGAGGCTGTCAAACAACGCGGCATCGGTCCCGGTCATGAAGGCCTGGCAGTTTAGTTCCTCCAGGATCGAGAACAAGGCCGCCCGTCGACCGCCGTCGAGATGGGCGGCGATCTCGTCGAGCAGCAGGATCGGTGTCATGCCCGACATCTCGCCGGTTAGCCGCGCATGCGACAAGACAATGCCGACCAGCAGCGCCTTCTGCTCGCCGGTCGAACAGAGCTCGGCCGGCATCGCCTTGGGCCGGTGGCGCACCACGAGGTCGGAACGGTGCGGGCCGTCGAGCGTGCGTCCGGCGGTGCGGTCGCGGTCGCGCCCCTGGGCAAGCGCACGACGGAACCGTTCCTCTACGTCGACGGCCGGCAAAATACCGAGTTCGCCTTCCAGTTCGCCAGAGATGCCGATGTCGGCTTGCGGAAACGGTCCGTCGCCGGGCAGCCGGTCGATCATGGCGGCGAGCAGGCGCACCAGTTCGGCACGCGCCGCGGCAATCGCCACGCCGGTCTCGGCCATTTGCATCTCGATCGCATCGAACCAGGCACCGTCGCGTGAACCGTCGGCGAGCAGTCTGTTGCGGCCGCGCATTGCCTTTTCGTAGTCAAGCGCGCGCTGGCCGTGGCCAGGATCGATCGCCAGCACCAGCCGGTCTAGGAAGCGCCGGCGGTCGGCAGCCGGCCCGGGGAACAGGCCGTCCATGGCCGGTGTCAGCCAGACCACGCGCAGCCATTCCAGCATGTCTTCGGCTGAGCGTGCCGTCGCGCCGTTGATCCGCACCCGCCGGCCGGCTTCGCCGTCGCTGCCCGATATTCCGGTACCGATCTCGACCTGGCCTTCCGGCCCGTCAAGCCGGGCATGCAGCGCAAAGCCACCGTCGCCGCCTTCGCGCGCCACCTCGGAATAGGGTGCGCGGCGCAGGCCGCGGCCCGGCGTGAGCAGCGAGATCGCTTCAAGCAGATTGGTCTTGCCGGCGCCATTGTCGCCGGAGAAAACCACAGCACCGGGATCAAGGTCGATTGCCAACGCCGCATAGTTGCGGAAATTCGTAAGTGTGAGCTTACTTATGTACGTCTGCTGCGGTTTTGCAGATCTGGTCACGACAGCAAGATGGCCCCGTTCGGGCCCTACACCCGCATCGGCATCAGCACGTAGAGCGCGGTCTCGTCGGCCATGTCGTGGATCAGCGTCGGGGAACCGGCATCCGCCAGCATGAACTTCGCCTCCGTGCCGGTCAGTTGCGCGGCAACGTCGAGCAGGTATTTGGCGTTGAAGCCGATTTCGATCGGATCGGACGAATAGTCGGCCGCCAGTTCCTCGGTGGCACTACCCGAATCCGGGTTGTTGACCGCAAGCGTGACCTGCCCTTCGGCGATCGAAAGCTTCACCGCCCGGCCGCGTTCGGACGAAATGGTCGAAACGCGATCGACGGCAGCGGCGAAACTCTGGCGATCGATAATCAGCTTCTTGTCGTTGCCGGTCGGAATGACGCGCTGGTAGTCCGGGAAAGTGCCGTCGATCAGCTTGGAGGTCAAGATAACGCTGCCGATGGTGAAACGGATCTTGGTGTCGGACAACTCGGTGGTGACTGCAACATCGGGATCGTCGACCAGCTTTTGCAGCTCGCTGACCGTCTTTCGCGGGATTATGACGCCAGGCATGCCCTCAGAGCCTGCGGGCGCATCGATCTCGGCGCGCGCCAGCCGGTGGCCGTCGGTCGCGACAGAGCGCAGCTTCAGCTTGCCGCCGGCCTCGTGCGTGTGCAGATAAATGCCGTTCAGATAATAGCGCGTCTCCTCGGTCGAGATGGCGAACTGGGTCTTTTCGATGAGGCCCTTTAGTCCGACGGAATCGAGCCGGAAAATATGCGAGAACGACCCGGCTGAAAGCTCGGGAAAGTCGGACTGCGGCAGGCATTGCAGGCGGAAGCTCGAGCGCCCCGACGTCACCGTCATGGCGTTGCCGTCTTCGTCGGTCTTCAGCGCCACCTCCGCGCCGTCGGCAAGCTTGCGCACGATGTCGTAGAGCAGATGTGCCGGGACCGTCGTCGCCCCGCCACGTTCGACCTTTGCCGGCGTTGCTTCGGTCACCTCCAGGTCGAGGTCGGTCGCCTTCATTTCAAGGCTGGCCCCCTCGGCGCTAAGCAGCACGTTCGACAGGATCGGAATGGTATTGCGCCGCTCGACCACGCGGTGAACATGGTTGAGCGACTTCAGGAGATTTGACCGTTCCAGGATAACACGCATGACGAAACAGGCTCGCTTGAATGAATGAACGGGTCTCCGGCAAGCGGCGCCCCGCGAAAGGTCTGAACAGGCTCAGAATCTGCGTAAACTGACAGGAAAAACCCGGCAAACGCAAGCCCGCGCCACCGGTTCGGACCGGCTGCACGGGCTTTCTGGGGATAAAAAGGCCGGAGTCCGCGAGCCGGCGTTTTTCGGGCCGTCAGGCCTGGTCGTTGATCAGCCTTCTCAGCAATTCGAGTTCCTGCGCCAGTGTGTTGTCGGCACCGGAAAGATCCTCGATCTTGCGCACCGCATGCAGCACGGTCGTATGGTCACGACCGCCGAACCGCCGCCCGATCTCCGGCAGCGAGCGCGGCGTCATCACCTTCGACAGATACATGGCGACCTGCCGTGGCTTGACGATGGTGCGTGTGCGCCGGTTGGACAGAAGTTCGGTCTTCGACACGTTGTAGTGGCGCGCGACGATGCGCTGGATGTCCTCGATACGCACCCGCTTGGGTTCGCCCGAACGATAGATGTGGCCAAGGATCTCGTCGATGCGGTCGATGGTGATCTGCGGTTCAAAGGATTGGCGAAACAAAAGCTGGTTGAAGGCACCTTCGAGCTCGCGTCCGCTGCCGGTCACAGTGCGGGCGACGTGGTTGAGGATCTCTTCGGAAATATCGAGCGACGCATCATCGAGCTTGGCGGTGGCAAGCCTGAGCTTGAGCATACCGATACGCATGGCGAAATCCGGGGCTGACATTTCCAGCGCGACGCCGCCGTTGAGGCGCGAGCGGACGCGTGGCTCCAGCGACTCCAATTCCGACGGCGGCCGGTCGGCAGCGACCACCACTTGCTTGGCGCTGTCGAGCAGCATGTTGATCAAATGGCAGAATTCGTGCTGGATCGACTTGCCCTGCAGGAACTGCATGTCGTCGATGATGAGGAGGTCGATGTCGCGCAGCTGTTCTTTCAGCGTCAGTGCGTTGTTGTCGCGGATCGCGGTGGCGAACCGCCACATGAAATACTCAGCCGTCAGATAGACGACCCGCGATTTCGGATTCTGCTTCAGCGATTCTGCGGCGATCGCCTGCAACAGGTGCGTTTTGCCCAGCCCGACCGTCGCGTGAAGAAAGAGCGGATTGAAACGCACCGCGCTCGACTGCGATTCCGCGACCGCCTTGGCGGCGGCAAAAGCCACTCGGTTCGATGGTCCTTCGATGAAGGAGGTGAAAGTATAGCGTGGATCGAGTGGCGAACCGAGAACATTGTGCCGGAACTCGGTTTCTGCCGGCATCCCCGGGCGGGGTACCGGGACCCGTTCGACCCTGCTGGGGCTCGCCGTGCCCGCAGAGAGCGCGGTTTGCGTCTGCCTGGTCATCTTGCGCGCCGGGGCCACTTCTGGCTCGACGCTGTTGCGGCCCTGCCGTGTGGCGGTGCGAACCACGATCTCGATCTTGAGGATCTCCGGATCCTCGTGCTTCCACAACTCGGTGATGAGATCGAGATAGTGGCCGTTGATCCATGAACGCAGGAATGCGGTTGGCACTGAGATGCGGACAATGCCCTTAGAGGATTCAGCGACCTTCATGCGCCCGAACCAGCTCGAATAGACCTCGGTTCCCAGACGCGCCTTCAACTGGGCCTTGACCCGATCGAACTTCTGTTCAGCTTCATTGGAAGCCGCCATGTCGTTCCTTCCGATTAACGTTCCAGGAAATGGGAGGTCGCCTGTAAGCTCCCTTTCGATGCCGCCGCTCTGCATGATCGAGTTCCTTGTCTCTTGTACCTGTTTTCCGCCGGGGATGCGCCTCCTGCATCCATGTTTCCGGCGACCGTGTCTTCGCTGCGACACCATCGCCGCCGCCGGCTGATGAATCGCCTCGTTGTCGGTCCGGCGCCGAAGAGCCGATCCGCTTTGGTCATGTCAGGGCAACAAAATGCCGTCCGGCGAAAAACCGCCGGCGCACCGTCGACCTGCCATGTACAATTACGCCAGTCCCCTACCGTATCGAAAAGACAAACCAACCCCGTCCGCGGAGTTGAATCCGCGGTGTAAACTCTGCCAATTTGAGCTGGCCGGTTTCAGGCTGGTCAAGGGCCAAGGGCCCGTCCCTTCGATGGACAGACATTACCGAAATCGCTGTGGATAGGGCAAGGCCACCCCTAACGGATTTTTAAGGAATCTGACTAGCAAGGGACGTTTCGAACGCCATGCTGCAACAGTTGATTTTGACAAAGCCATTGTGATTCAAACCCTTTTCCGGCGAATATGAAAAAGGCCACACAACGCGAAATTTTCTGAAATAATTCACTTGACAGCCAATTGTCGCCTATCGGCCGCAGCTGATGTGAACAAGCTGTGGATCACCATCGGTAAGCTTCTGAAAAGAAAAGGTAATCTGTGACGCTCGGAAATTTTCGCATTGGCAGTTTCGAAGGCTCCGAATATCAGCGGGCATGTATATGCCGGCAAAGCATTTCGAACTTTGAAATGCACCCGGAGCGCCATTTTGCGGGCTTTCTTTTAAGTACTTGCCGGCAAACGAAAAAAACCCGGCGCGATTGGCCGGGTTTGAAGAAGCGCAGTTCAGGAAAAGGTATATTAGGCCGACAGCACCTTGACCCGTTGGGCCAACCGCGACACCTTGCGCGATGCCGTGTTCTTGTGCACCACGCCCTTGGTCGCGGCGCGCATCAATTCCGGCTCGGCCACCTTGAAGGCAGCCTGTGCGGCCGCCTTGTCGCCAGCCGCGAGCGCCTCTTCGACCTGGCGGATGTAGGTCCGGACGCGGGAGCGGCGGTTCTTGTTGATCGCTGCGCGACGGGCGATCTTGCGCGTTGCCTTTTTGGCCGAGGAGGTATTGGCCATGGTGCCTCTCTTCTGATCTGGTGGGCGCTTGCGGGATACCGCAGGGCGCAAAAAACAAACGGGCAGCCACAGGGCCGCCTCGGTTGGTGCGGCTTATAGTTCAGCTTTTCCGGCGCGTCAACGCTGCAGCGATTTCTTTTTGACCGGCGCCTTCGTCATCTCATCGGTTCGTGAAATTCGGCTTCCGCTTGCCGCTGAAGGCCGCCATGCCTTCCTTCTGGTCATCCAGCGCAAACAGCGAATGAAATAGCCGGCGCTCGAACCGCAGACCCTCGGTGAGCGTCGTCTCATAGGCGCGGTTGACGGCCTCCTTTGCCATCATCACCGACGGCAAGGAAAAACCAGCGATCTTGGACGCTGCCTTAAGCGCTTCCTCGATCAACTCGCCGGCTGGCACCACGCGCGAGACAAGGCCGGAACGCTCGGCCTCGGCTGCGTCCATCATTCGACCCGTCAGGCACATATCCATCGCCTTCGACTTGCCGACAAAGCGGGTCAGGCGCTGCGATCCGCCCATGCCGGGCATGACGCCCAGCGTGATCTCGGGTTGGCCAAACTTGGCGGTGTCGGCGGCGATGATGAAGTCGCACATCATCGCCAGTTCGCAGCCGCCCCCCAGCGCATAGCCCGCCACCGCCGCGATGATCGGCTTTCGTGCCCGCGTAAATTCTTCCCAGCCGACGAAGAAATCCTGCAGATAGGCATCCACATAGGAGATGGACTGCATTTCCTTGATATCGGCACCTGCCGCGAAAGCCTTTTCCGAACCAGTGATGACCATGGCGCCGATGTCGGCATTGGCGCCCATGCTATTCACCGACGCGACCAGTTCCGCCAGCACTTGTGAATTCAGCGCGTTGAGCGCCTGCGGCCGGTTCAGCGTAATCAGCCCGACCTTGCCGCGGGTTTCGACGATGATGGTTTCATAGCCCATGCTTTGCTCCTCCTCGCTTCTGGTTCAAGCCTGACAGGCCCGGCAGTGGAAAGTCGAACGACCGCTTTGCACGATACGCTCGATGTGGCCGCCACAACCAGGCTTGGAGCAGGCTTCCCCCTCGCGATCGTAAACCGCGAAGGAATGCTGGAAGTAGCCCAGCGATCCATCGGTCTGCATATAATCGCGCAACGACGAGCCGCCGGCGGCGATCGCATCGGCGACGACCGAGCGGATTGCTTCGGCCAGGCGTTCGCTCTGCTCTTTGGCTTTCTTGCCGGCTCTCGCGAGGGTGCCCGCTTCGCGCAGCGGCGACAGGCCGGCCCGCCAAAGCGCTTCCGAGACGTAGATATTGCCTAGCCCGGCAATCAGCCTCTGGTCCAGAAGTGCCGCTTTCAGCGGTGACTTGCGACCTTTCAGCAACGAAGCGAGCAGCGCGCCGTCCAGTGCGTTGCCTGTAGGCTCGACGCCTAATCCCGCCAGCATCGGATGCATGTCGGGCTCGCCTTCCGAAAACAGCATGAACCCGAAGCGGCGCGGGTCGTTGAAGATCACGCGAGAGCGGACGCCGGCAGGGGATGCGATGTCGAAGACGACGTGATCGTGAGCAGTGTTTTTCGAACGTTCGTGGTGGAACGCGCCGGGCGTTGCGCTCTCGTCGGCCGTTTCGATGCGAAACGAACCCGACATGCCGAGATGGCAGATCAGAACCGGGCCGTTGTCCATGTGCATTGTCAGATATTTGGCACGGCGGCCGAGCGCCGCAATCGTCTTGCCGGTCAGCCGCTCCGAAAATCTCTCGGGGAACGGAAACCGCAAATCCGGCCGGCGTGCCTCGACACCGACAATGCGGGCACCTTCAAGGGCCGGCTGCAGACCGCGCCTGACTGTCTCTACCTCCGGCAGCTCAGGCATGGCCACCTATCGTGGCATGGAAGGAGGTGCCGTAACGGCCGCGCGCCAGCCCGAGATGTTCGGCCACGGTTTCGCCGATGTCGGCAAATGTTGTCCTCAGTCCGATGTCTGCGCCTTTGAAACCCGGCCGTGTCCCGATAATCGGAATACGCTCGCGCGTGTGGTCGGTGCCGCGCCACGTCGGATCGTTGCCGTGATCGGCGGTCAAAATGAGCAGATCGCCTGGCCTCAGCCGTGCGAATGCCTCGGGCAGGCGCCGGTCGAAAGCTTCGAGTGCGGCGGCATATCCCGCAACGTCGCGCCGATGCCCGAACTCGGTGTCGAAGTCGACAAAGTTCGCGAAGACGAGGTCGCCGTCGCGGGCGTCTTCCATGGCACCAAGCGTTTTGTCGAACATCGCCATGTTGCCGGCAGCCTTGCGGACTTCCGAGATCCCCCGATGGGCGAAAATGTCGCCGATCTTGCCGATCGCGATAACCCGGCTGCCGCGCGCCGTCAGCCGATCGAGCAGCGTCGGTTCCGGCGGCGGTACGGCATAGTCGCGACGATTATGCGTTCGCTCGAACGTGGCGGCGGTTTCACCGATAAACGGCCTCGCGATGACGCGGCCGATATTCAGCGGATCGACGAGCCTGCGCACCACTTTGCAGAACTCGTAAAGCCGTTGCAGGCCGAAATGAACCTCATGCGCGGCGATCTGCAGGACGGAGTCGATCGAGGTGTAGCAGATCGGCTTGCCGGTGCGGATGTGGTCTTCGCCGAACCGTTCGATAATCTCGGTGCCCGGAGCATGGCAATTGCCGAGGATGCCAGGCACCTTCCCTTCACGCACCATTGCTTCGGTCAACTCGGCCGGAAAGGCGGGAATCTTGTCTGGGAAGTAACCCCAGTCGAAACGGACCGGCAGGCCGGCTATTTCCCAATGGCCCGATGGCGTGTCCTTGCCGCTCGAAACCTCTTGGGCCGCGCCGTGAAAGGCGGCGGCAAGCGGCGCACTGCCGGCATTCTCGAACCTGAAACCCGTCGCCGTTGCCGCGGCCTGGCCGAGGCCGAGCGCGAGCATGTTTGGTACAAGAAGGGGTCCGGCACGCAGGCCTTCGCGATCGGCGCGGCCTTCTGCGCAGGCCCGCGCGATGTGTGCGAACGTATTGGAGCCGGTGTCGCCATAACGTTCGGCATCGGCCGCGCCGCCGATGCCGAAGGAGTCGAGGACAAAAAGGAAGGCGCGTGCCATCGAAAGGTTCATCATTGCCTGTGCGTTGGCTCAGACATAGGGTTCCGCGCCGCCATTGGCAATTCGGAAACCCAACGGCACGGCTTGGCGTGCTGGTCCCGGAGAGACGAATCGCGGCATGGTCGATCCGCGGATGGAAATGCGCGGCGCGGAGCTCGCATGAGGCTTGCCCTGACAGCATTCGCCGCCGTACTGGCTTTGCTGCTGGATGCGTCTTGCACAAACCTGGCGCGAGCCGATTGGCGCGATGTTATCGGAACGTTCCGTATCGGTATCGTCGCCGAACCGTTGCCGGTCCGAGGGACTATGTGCTGGCTGCAGCCATCGTGCGTCTAGTCTCGGCCCGTGGTCGCAAGCAATAGCAACAGACCGGTTAGCGGGCTTCAGGCGTCAGCAATCGCTGCACGGAATGGTCGGGCTCCTGCGCGGCCGCAGATAATAAGTCTCCGCCATCGATATCGAATTGAAGACCGAGCTCAACCCGAACCGGCTTTGGCCGTCCGCCGACCAGGTGATGATTGGCTTGTAGGCGAGATCGCTTTCGACCCGAATGAGGAACGTGCCTTTGATCTTGAGCGCGCTCGGGACCGTTGTGGTGGAATCCTTGACCGCGTCGACGCTAGAGACGCCATCGACCAGTTTGCGCGACCACACGACCAGGACTTTCGGCGACGTCTCGTTCGTCACCTGTATCGCCGTGATAATGATCTTCGGTTTCGAGCGGTTGTAGGGCTGGAGCGTGGAACTGCCGATCGCCATGATGGCATCGACATCGGCCGCCTTGACGGTCTGCTGCTGCGTGACGAGGTCCGCTACCATGCTGCCGATGCGGCTGACCTTCTTGCTGGTCTCGATGGCTTGCGAGGCCTCCATTGTCATAAAGTACATGATCAACAGGACAGGCACGATGAGGGCAAACTCGACAGCCGCAATACCGCGGCGGTCCGAGCAAAGCCGGACTGCTCTTGTACAAATCCCTGCGATGCCCAGCTGTGCCCCCGCACGAATCATGGCTTTGCCCTTTTCAAGCGACTACGTGGTTCAGTTGTCGAACGGCTCGTTCTGCCAAGTGATCGAAGCAAAATGCAGCGTTTTGCCGTCCTTCAGGTTGGCCATCGATTTGGCCATGAAGTCGGTCATCACCGGCCATTTGTAAAAAACACGCAGCATGTTTCTCGACTCCGCCAGGCCAGGTGCGACGGTGAAGGTCTGTGTGCTCGTGCCCTTGGTCAGCACGACGTCGCCATCCTGGATCTTGAAACCGGCCAGCGCCGCATCGGCGAAGGTCGGATATTCGCGCAAGTCCACCAGCAATCCGGGACAGGTCTTGGCGACCATGATCTCCAATTTGGTGCAGATCATATCCCGCAGCTTGGTCCCGGACACATCGGCCGGTCTTAGTTGGCCGGTACGCAGCTGGCGCGCGATGTCGTCGGTTGCGTTTGCCATCACTTCCTGTGCGGCAAAAGAAATGCAGCTCTCCAGGATGGCGAAGACAAGAAGCGCGAAAGGAATTGCAAGCATGGCGAATTCGATCGCCGTGCTTCCGCGGCGGTCGCCCAAAAACCGTCTTGGAGAACCTGCTCGTCCTGCCTTGCTCATGTCCTCTGCCCGCCGATGCCGCTTCTGTATCGGTCCCACCCTTAGTCGGAACCGATTGAAGTCCGGTTGGAATGACCGTTAAATTCAACGGGAAGGCCTTAACCCGGCGATAACCGAAGCACGTACTCGCCAAAGACGGAGACGTCGGCTACTAATGCGCGGCGCTCATTTCGGCTTCAGAGGCCTTCTCGGCATCGCTCTTATACGAGCTTTCGCAATATGGCGCGCAGGACATGGTCTGTACTTCGGAACGCCGATAGATGCGCACCGACGACGCTGCCTGGCGCACGACGGTTATTTGCTCATCGACGATCGGGTTGCCCTCCTGGTCGAGGACGACGAGATTGGTGACGCCAAATCCCTTGCCGGTCAGTACGATCGTCGATGCGTCCTGCACGGAGGCGTCGGCGATCGCCGGATTGCCGACGACAATCGTATCGGCGGCGCGCGACAATTTGATGATCTTTGCCTGGTTCATCGTCACCTCGATGCCGGCGCCGGCCTTGGCTGGAAAGGCGAAAGCCGCTGCGGCAAAAAGCACGGCAACTGGAAATGATGATCTCGGCCCGGCCATTGAGGCGCCCCCTGGCAAACTGTTCAACAGAACATGAACGAGATTGGTGAACCAACCGTTAAGCGGCTGGAGTTCAGGATCAAACCGGAACCGGCATTGGGCCTAGCCGGCACGGCTGGAACGTCTTTGCCGAATTGCGCCTTTTGCGCCTTTGTCAGCCCGGTGGCCTGGCGGCGGGTATTTTAGTTCTGGGTTAACCACGCAATGTCGTCGAAGCGGGAAAGGAATCGGTAAGCCTGTTTATTAAGCCGATTGAAACAGCTTCTCCTTAGATTCGCAGTATCCGATCAGCCACCAAGAGAAGTTGACGGAAGTGCTGTAACAATTGGAGTAGGAGCTCGAATGTCTAACCTCATCGCACGTTTTGTGAAGGACGAATCCGGCGCGACCGCTATCGAATACGGTCTGATCGCCGCTCTTATCGCACTCGCCATCATGGTCGGCGCCGGCCAGCTCGGCAACTCGCTGAACGCCAAGTTCACCGCCATCTCCACCAAGGTGAACGGTAGCTGACCGTAACGGGTTCGGTTGTTCTGAAATAAGGGCCGCCGCTCTGGCGGCCCTTATTTAGTCCTGGTATGATTTGAAACTTAGGCCTCATCAGTCGTTAATCGAATAGGATTAGGTTGGGGCCAGATGCAATTGGGTCATAGGCGCGCCGATGCTTGAAGCCTTGATCTTCGTCGTGTTTCCGTTTTGCATGCTTTTTGCCGCGATCTCCGACATGCTTTCGATGACGATCGCCAATCGCGTGCCGGTGTTGCTTGTGGTTGTCTTCGCCTTGGTTGCGCCTTTGACCGGTATGGACTGGGCCACCTATGGCTGGCATTTCGCCGCCGCCGGCCTGGTTCTCGCGGTGACGTTCGGCCTGTTCGCGCTGGGCGGCATGGGCGGCGGCGACGCCAAGCTTCTGGCTGCCACTGCCATGTGGATGGGACTGAACATCCATCTCATCGAATACCTCGTCGCCTCGACATTCATCGGCGGCCTGCTGACGCTAGCCATCCTCGCCTATCGAAAATCGCCGCTTGCCGCCGTCACAAGCCACAATCCGTTCCTGCGCCATTTCGCCGATGAGGCGACCGGCGTTCCGTACGGCATCGCGCTTGGCATTGGCGGTCTGCTCACCTATTCCGACTCGCCATTGATGGCCTGGGCACTTACCAGGCTGGCGGGCTGAATTTCGCTTTACGCCTTTGGCGCCGAGCAGGCGAGTTGACCACGTTTTCCTTCGGGCCGGGCTTGTCGGTCCAATTTATATAAACGTTAAATTAATCACGATCGTAAGTATAACATTAACCTTGTTTTGACGATTGCCGCTGCAAAGTCCCGCTTGGCTACGTGGTTTGCCAAGGCGAGGTTCGGACAGATGCCAGCATCCCGATTGATTATTCTGAGCGTGGCGATAGCCGCGGCCGGTGGTGCAGGCTATGTCGCGAAGAACATGGTCGTGGCTCCGCCGCCTCCGGTTGTCGATTCCGGTCCTCAGGCGCCGGCGATCGCGCTGCAGGATGTGCTTGTCCTTTCCGGCGACGTTCCGATGGGCAGTCCGCTTGAAAACAACATTTCCTGGGAGTCATGGCCGTCCGCCGGCATCAACGCAAATTTCATCACCCGCGCCGCCGAGCCTGAAGCGCTGGACAAGCTGAAGGGCGCCGTCGCTCGCGTGGCGCTCTACGCCGGCGAGCCGCTGCGGCGCTCGAAGCTGATCGGTGAAGGGCAAAGCTTCATGTCGTCGATCCTGCCCTCCGGCATGCGGGCCGTTGCCACAAGCATCTCGGCCGACACCTCGGCCGGTGGCTTTATTCTTCCCAACGATTTCGTCGACGTCATCATGACCCGCAGAGCCGATCCCGCCAATGGCGGTGGTCCGGGCTTCACGACCGAAACTATCCTGAAGAACATTCGCGTCCTGGCGATCGACCAGACCATTCAGGAGGACGAGGAAGGTAAGAAGACCAGGGTTGGCCAGACCGCCACCCTGGAACTGACGCCGCAGCAGTCCGAGATCATCACCGTCGCACAGCAGATGGCGGATCGCCTGACATTGGCGCTGCGCTCGATCAAGGACAGTCAGGACAAGAATGTGGGCGAAGCCGATTACCTGGTTTCCGGCAATGGCCGGCGCGGAACCGTGCGGCTGATCAAGTCGGGCGAAGTTTCCGAAGTGGGGGCAAGGAAATGAGGCTAAAAACCAAACTGCCGCTCATCCTGGCTGCGGCGATCGGCCTGTTTCTCCTTGGAACGAATGCATATGGCATTGTCGATGCCAGTGCGGCGGGCAATGCCAGGGTGACGGCTTCGACCGCCACCCAGCGGGTCAAGCTCGGACTGAACAAGTCGGTGGTCATCGACCTCCCGAGCGATGCCTACGACATTCTCGTCGCCAACCCCGCTGTAGCCGACGCGGTGACCCGCACTGCTAGGCGCATCTATCTGTTTGGAAAGGCGGTCGGCGAGACAAATATCTTCGTCTTTGGCCCGAATGGCGAGCAGATCGTCAGCCTTGACCTAGCGGTCGAACGTGACGTTGCCGGGCTGGAGGATTATATCAAACGCTTCATCCCGTCATCGGAGGTTAAGGTCGAGTTGCTGAACGACAACGTCGTTCTGACCGGAACCGTGGACACTCCTCTGGACGCTAAGCGCGCGGCCGATCTGGCAACCATTTTCGTGTCCGGCGGCGAGGCAACCACGGGTCAATATTCGCAGACCGCTGCCGGCGGTTCGGCTGAAGCCGGCGTCGCGATCGATAACCCGGATGCCGAGCGCCGCGTCAGCAAGATCGTCAACTTGCTGCAGATCATCGGCGACGACCAGGTGACGCTGAAGGTGACGGTCGCGGAAGTCAGCCGCTCGGTGATGAAGCAGCTCGGCGTCAACATGGTGGGCAACGGCAGCAGCAACGGCATCAGCTGGGGCGCGGTAAGCGACAATTTCACTGGTTTGGGCAAGTCGCTGTCGAACTCGGGCCTCTCTATCGGCAGCTCGACGCTGCAGGCCTACATCAATGCCATGGAACAGTCCGGTGTCATGAAAACCCTCGCCGAACCAACATTGACGGCCGTATCCGGCGAGAAAGCGACCTTCAAGGTTGGCGGCGAATACAATATGGTGACCAGCGTTTCCCAAGCCGTATCAAATGATAACCAGACCGGTCTGAAGACGTATTCTGTCGAGAAGATCGAATACGGCATTGGCCTGGAATTTCAGCCGGTGGTGCTGTCTCCCGGCCGTATCAGCCTGAAAGTCAGAACCTCGGTTTCCGAGCCGACAACGGAGGGGTCTGTGTCTTTGTCCGAAGGTGTAACGAGCCCGGGCATGAATGCCCTGTCTCTCCGCAAGCGCTTGGCCGACACAACGGTGGAACTGCCTTCGGGCGGCTCGATGATGATTGCCGGCCTTGTCCGCGATGATCTCAGGCAAGCTGTTAACGGCTTGCCCGGTCTGACAAAGATTCCAGTGCTTGGCGCGCTGTTCCGCAGCAGGGATTTCGTTCGCAACGAGACCGAGCTCGTCATCATCATTACGCCCTATCTGGTGAAGCCGGTGGCGCGCAATGATCTTGCCAAGCCGGATGACAATTTCAACGCCGCCAGCGATGGCGCCGGCATTTTCCTTGGCCGCGTCAACCGTGTCTACGGCACCATGCAGACCGACAAGCCCAACGGCCGTTACCACGGCGTTGTCGGCTTTATCTACAAGTAAGCGGGGAAGCGGTCATGTCTAAGGCAACATCGAAGGCACGGGCGATCACCGCGACGCGGTCAGTCCATTCGCGAATCTGGCGGCCGGCCGTTCCCATTATGGCGATCGCGGTGGCGGCATTGCTGGCCGGCTGCGCCAATCGCGACAGCGTCACGGTGGGTGCCATACCGGACGATTATCGCACCACCCATCCGATCGTCATAGCCGAGAAGATACAGAAGATCGACCTTCCGGTCGGCGCCGGCGACCGTGGCATGACCAGATCCCAGCGTGACACGCTCCTGGGCTTTCTGGACGGATACGACAGGAGCGCGGCTCCGGTGCTGACGATCGAGATTCCGAGCGGCTCAGCCAACGAAATCGCAGCGGCCGCGGCCGGCCGCGATTTCGCCAGGCTGGCCATAGCCAGCGGCATCAGCCGGAAGCGGATCGACATGCGGTCCTACCAGTCTGTTTCGGCCGAAGCGTCGGCACCGGTCCGTGTTGCCTACGTCTCGGTGAAGGCTCAGACGGATAAATGCGGTCGCTGGCCCGAAGACCTGCTGCAGACTTCGGAAAACAAGCACTATGCCGATTTCGGCTGTTCGTATCAGAACAACCTGGCTGCCCAGATGGCCAATCCGTCCGATCTGATCGGGCCACGCAAGCCGACGCCGATCGACGCGGAAAATCGCGGTGCTGTGATCGACGTCTATCGTGACAGAGGTATTTCGGACGAATTCCTCGGCAATTCGGAAGTCGAATATTAACGAGTGTTGAGGCTCAACAAACCCTAAGCCGCGCAAGTCACGGAAAGTGATGACAATGAGCAATCTTGCCTATGACACAGAGGTACCGGGCGGCGAAACCTCGGAGCAGGATCTTGCCGCGATGCAGGCGTTGCGGCCGATCCCGCGCATTTCGATCCAGGCATTTTGCGAGACCGAAGGCGTAGCCAATCCGGTCGAGCGCGCCGGCGAGGATCGCCGCATGGCCAAGGCCCATTTGAAGGTGCATATGGGGGGCATCCCCACCGCTATCGAATTCTATCAGTCGGCGCCGACGCCGAACCTGATCCTGCTTGAATCGCGCAGCGAGCCGAAGCTGTTGCTGGAACAACTCGCCCAGCTCTCCGAGCATTGCGACCCGACCTCCAAGGTGGTGGTTGTCGGCCACTACAACGACGTCGGCCTGTACCGCGAACTCATCCGTTCGGGCATTTCCGAGTATGTCATCGCGCCCGTATCGATGGCCGACATCGTCAGCGTGGTGTCTTCGATCTTCGTTGATCCGGAAGCTGAGCCGATCGGCCGCTCGATTGCCTTCATCGGCGCCAAAGGCGGCGTCGGCTCGTCGACCATAGCCCATAATGTGGCCTGGGCCATGTCGTCCCTTTTCAAATCCGAAGTGGTTGTCGCCGATCTCGACCTCGCCTTCGGAACGGCCAATATCAATTTCGACCAGGATCCGGCGCAAGGCATTGCCGAGGCAGTCTTCTCGCCGGAACGCGTCGACGAGGTCTATCTCGACCGGCTGCTCGCCCAATGCGCCGAGCACCTGTCGCTGCTTGCGGCCCCTTCGACCCTGGAGCGGGTCTACGATTTCGATCCCGACGCCTTCACCCAGCTTATCGACATAGCCCAGCGTAGCGCGCCGCTCCTCGTGCTCGATGTTCCCCACGTGTGGGCCGGCTGGACCAAGAACACGCTGGTCAAGGCCGACGAGATCGTCATCACGGCGACGCCCGAACTGGCCAATCTGCGCAACACGAAGAACCTGGTCGACATGCTGAAGCGGCTTCGTCCGAACGACCCCGCGCCAAAGCTTGTGATCAACCAGGCCGGTGTGCCGAAACGTCCTGAGATTACGCCGTCCGACTTCTCCGAATCGCTCGGCCTTTCGCCGATGTCGGTCGTCCCGTTCGAGCCGCTTTTGTTCGGAAATGCTGCGAACAACGGACGTATGCTCGGTGAGATGGATGCCAAGAGTCCGGTTGTCGCCACGATCAACGAGATCGCCCATGTGCTGACAGGGCGCAGCGAAATCAAGGTGAAGAAAAAGGCTGGCCTCGGCAATCTGATCGGCAAGCTTTCGCGCAACAAGAAGTGATGCCTCAGCGGTGGAATTGGTAAGCGATCATGTTTGGTAAAAGAGGCAGCGACGACGGCAACCGGACCATTCCGGAATTCCGTCAGCCAGCACCCGCACCTGCTGCGCCGGCGGCCGCGAACCCTGTGGAAGCGGCTGTAACTGCCAGGCCGGCGGCGCTGCCGCCATCCGGCGCGCCTGCCGCGCCGGCGGTTCGCCGTGCGGTCGAGCCGCCGCCATTGGCCCCGGAGCCGAAAAGTATCCAGCGCCAAAAGAGCGAAACCTACTACGACACCAAAAGCCAGGTCTTCGCCGCACTCATCGATACGATAGATCTGTCGCAGCTCGCCAAACTCGATCCCGAAAGCGCGCGCGAGGAAATCCGCGACATTGTCAACGACATCATCGCGATCAAGAATTTCGCGATGTCCATCGCCGAGCAGGAAGAGCTTCTCGAGGATATCTGCAACGACGTTTTGGGCTACGGGCCGCTGGAGCCACTGCTTGCCCGCGACGATATTGCCGACATCATGGTCAATGGCTCCAAGAACGTCTACATCGAAGTCAACGGCAAGGTCGAGCAGACCGGCATCCGTTTCCGCGACAACCAGCAGCTCCTCAACATCTGCCAGCGTATCGTCAGCCAGGTTGGCCGCCGCGTCGATGAATCAAGCCCGATCTGCGATGCGCGTCTTCCTGATGGCTCCCGTGTCAACGTCATCGCACCGCCCCTGGCTATCGACGGCACCGCACTTACCATCCGCAAGTTCAAGAAGGACAAGCTGACGCTCGACCAGCTGGTCAAGTTCGGCTCGATTTCTCCGCAAGGAGCCGAGATTCTCAAGATCATCGGGCGTGTCCGCTGCAACATTGTCATCTCGGGCGGTACCGGCTCAGGCAAGACGACGCTGCTCAATTGCCTGACCAACTATATTGACCGCGAAGAACGCGTCATCACCTGCGAGGACTCAGCTGAGCTGCAATTGCAGCAGCCGCATGTGGTGCGTCTCGAAACCCGTCCGCCCAACCTCGAAGGCGAGGGCGAAGTGACCATGCGCGACCTGGTCAAGAACTGTCTGCGCATGCGCCCCGAACGTATTATCGTCGGCGAAGTGCGCGGACCCGAAGTGTTCGACCTGCTGCAGGCGATGAACACCGGCCATGACGGCTCGATGGGAACGATCCACTCGAACAGCCCGCGCGAATGCCTCAACCGCATAGAGTCGATGATCGCCATGGGCGGCTACACGCTGCCGCAAAAAACCGTGCGCGAAATCGTCGTCGGCTCCGTCGACGTGATCATACAGGCTGCACGCCTGCGCGACGGATCGCGGCGTATCACCCACATCACCGAGGTGATCGGCATGGAAGGCGACGTCATCATCACCCAGGACATCGTTCTCTATAACATCAAGGGCGAGGACGCGAACGGCCGGCTGCTGGGCGAGCACGTGTCGACTGGCATCGGCCGTCCGCATTTCTGGGAGCGCGCCCGCTACTACGGTGAGGAGCAGCGCCTCGCGGTTGCGCTCGAGGCGATGGAGAAACGCGCTGATTGATCCGTCTGGAAGCGTGGGGGCCAGGGTCGATGTTCGGAATTGACGGCACCGTATTGGCATTCGTCGTGCTCGCCGGCTTCAGCGCCGGCGCGGTGGCCTATGCTTTCCTGTTCAACCGGATCAGCACCGAGAAGCAGGTCGGCAAGCGGCTTGAATCGATCAAGACCGCCGAGACGGATCGTTCCGTCGTCAAGGCGTCGCGCGATCGCGTGGCGGAAGCGGCCAAGCGTCGCAAGTCCGTCCAGGATTCGCTGAAGGATCTCGATCAAAAGCAAAAGTCCAATCAGAGCCTGGTCAAGAAACCACCGCTGAAGATCCAAATCCGTCAGGCCGGCATGAAGATCTCGCTTGAGCGCTTCTATGTCTACTCGGCGGTCTGCGGCGTCGTCTTGACGGCTCTTGTCTATTTCATCGGCGCACCGTTGCTGGTCTTGCCGGCTGCGCTGCTGGTCGGCGTCTTGGGTCTGCCCCGCTGGTTCGTCTCGTTTCGCCGCGCGCACCGCGTCAAGGCGTTCCTCAACGAATTTCCGAACGCGCTCGACATCATCGTGCGTGCGGTAAAATCCGGCCTGCCGCTGAACGACGCCGTGCGTCTGATCGCCAACGAATCCCCCGAGCCGGTCAAGACCGAGTTCCGCCGCATAGTCGATTCGCAGCAAATGGGTTTGTCGATCCCTGACGCGGCCATGCGCATGCCAGAAACGATGCCGTGCACCGAGGCGAGCTTCTTCGGCATCGTCATCCAGATCCAGTCTCAGGCCGGCGGCAATCTTTCCGAAGCGCTGGGCAATCTTTCGCGCGTGCTTCGCGACCGCAAGAAAATGAAAGCCAAGGTCCAGGCATTGTCCATGGAAGCCAAGGCATCCGCCGTGATCATCGGCGCGTTGCCTTTCGTCGTCGCCTTTCTCGTCTATTTGACGAGCCCGAACTACATCATGCCCCTCTTCATCACCAGCACCGGCCATCTGATCCTCGGTTGTTCCGGCATCTGGATGTCGATGGGCGTCCTGGTAATGCGCAAGATGATGAATTTCGAAGTCTAGGACTCGCGTATGACCGATCACGTCATCAGAACTCTCACCGACCCGTCCCTGCTGATCGCACTGCTGGTCGGCATCGCGGTGTTTGCGACCGTCTTCACGCTGCTGCCCGCTTTTGGCGGGAACCAGCTCAAGGCGCGCATGAAATCCGTAGCGCTGGAGCGCGATGAGCTGCGCGCCAAGCAGCGCGCGCGGCTGGCAGTCGAAGCCGACCGCCGCCGCAAGGGCCTGCGCGAAGAACAGTCGGTCGGCATGCGCAATATTGTCGATCGCCTGGATCTCAGGCGTGCGCTGGCGGATGAAGGTACCTTGCAGAAATTGAAAGTGGCGGGTTTTCGCGGGCAAAATCCGCTGACGCGCTTCCTTTTCTTCCGTCTCGTCCTGCCCTTCATCGGCTTTGCATTGGCGGCGATGTATCTGTTCGTGCTCGGCGGATTGCCCGAGCAGCCGCTTTTCGTGAAGCTGTTCGTGTGCATCGTGGTAGCCTATGCGGGATTCTACGCGCCGGTGCTCTACGTCAACAACCGCGCTACCAAGCGCAAGCAATCGATTCAGATGGCGTGGCCGGACGCGCTCGACCTGTTGCTGATATGCGTCGAGTCCGGCATGTCGGTGGAAGCGGCGCTTCGCAAGGTCGCCGATGAGATCGGCGCGCAATCGGTGGCATTGGCGGAAGAATTCATCCTGACAAACGCCGAGCTTTCCTATCTGCAGGAGCGCAAGCAGGCCTACGAGAACCTTGCAAGCCGAACTGGCCTGGAATCCGTCAGGTCGGTGTCCCAGGCGTTGGTTCAGGCCGAGCGCTACGGCACGCCCGTGGCGCATGCGTTGCGGGTGCTTGCCAGTGAGAGCCGCGACATGCGCATGAATGCCGCCGAGAAGAAGGCGGCCGCGCTGCCGCCGAAGCTCACCGTGCCGATGATCCTGTTCTTCCTGCCGGTGCTGTTCGCCATCATTCTGGGTCCCGCCGGCATCCAGGTGAGCCAGCGCGGCATCTTTGGCGACCAGCCGAAATCCAGCAGCGAGTAGCGCCAGCGGCGTTGCCAGAAACGCTGATACGATTCAGGGCCACGCTGCCGGTGCAGCGCGGCTCTGCTAGACATGTTGCGGAATTCGCGCGCCGGTTCGGCGCTCGAAGCGGTCAGTTGGTGGCGGGCTTTGCCTTGTCCTGGTCCTTGAGCTGGCTCCAGGCATTCTGCTGCGCCAGCATCTGGCGAAGGTAAGCGACGTTAGCCTGCGCCTGATCCGGCGACAGCTCTTGCGAGGCGATCTTCTCGGCCTCGTCGAAACGGCCTTGCAGACCGACGACCAGCGCAAGGTTCTGGCGGACGCGGCTATCTGCATTCGGCTGCTGGGCGGCTGAGCGCATATAGGTTTCGGCCGTGCGCAAATCACCTTCCAGCACGTACGACATGCCGAGATTGGAAAGGATCGACGGTTCGTTCGGCCTGAGATCCAACGCCTTGCGATAGCCTTGGCGCGCCTCGTCCTTTTGGCCGAGCTGGTCGAGAATGGCAGCTTCCGCCGACACCAGTTTCCAATCAGGATATTCAGGGGTCTGCGCGCGGCGCACGGCATCGAGAGCCGGTTCGAACTGTCCGTTGGCGGCAAGCGCCTTGCCATAGGCGGCGAGCACGTCGCGGTCCTTCGGCAGGGCGATCGCCAGCTTGCGCATCACCGCAAGCGATTGGTCTGCGTCGCCGTCCATCTGCAGCGCCGCGGCATAATTTGTCGCGATCCGCTTGTCGCTGGGGTTTTTCGAATAGGACTGGCCGAGCGCCATCGTAGCGTTGTGCAGTTCGCCCGCCGACATTGTTTCCAGCGGCTTGCCGCTTGGACGAGAAATCGAGCCAGTCGTCAATTTGCTGGTTCCGCAGCCAGCGACGCCTGCGGCAAGCGCCATCATCAACGCCGTGCTGATCAGCCTATTTGCGCTGGCGTTCATCCTGCGGTTGGTCGGCATCGGCACCAGGGCTCCGTTCATGCGCGTGACCATTTGCGAGGTCATCTTTCCTCCCGCAGAAATATTCTGTTAACCCTAACGGAGAGTTAAGAAACGCCGACTCGGAAGCCGGAGGCCAGCGAAATGCCTGTCGAACTCGTCGAGAAAGAATTGAGCAATGCGCTGCCGGTCCATCTGGTGGCGAAGGATGCTCTGGCGGCGGCGGGCCTTGCGCCATCGTCGGTCGCCTGGGCCAAGGCCAACGGCTTTTCCGGCGAGGCCGGCCGGACGCTGATCGTGCCTGGCGACAACGGCGCGATTGCCGGAGCCCTGTTCGGCACCGGTGATGGCGAGGGCGCACTGGCCATCGGCGCACTAGCGAGAGCCTTGCCCGCAGGCGAGTGGCATTTTGCGTCCGCACCGGCCAAGCCGGAGCTTACGGCACTCGCCGTGGCGCTCGGCGGCTATGTCTTCACCCGCTACGGCAAGAAGCCAGGCAAGACGCTTCGCCTCGCGCTGCCGGCAGGCACCGACGCCGCCCGCATCCGCCGCCTCGCCGATGGCATTTTCCTGGCGCGCGATCTGGTTAACACGCCGACCAGCGATATGGGCCCCGGGCAGTTGGAGAAGGCCGCCCGGACCTTGGCCGCGACGCACAAGGCCGAAATATCGGTGACCAAAGGCGACGATCTTCTTACCGCCAACTTTCCGATGATCCACGCCGTCGGTCGGGCTTCTGCCGACGCGCCACGCCTGATCGACATGATTTGGGGGCCGAACAATGCCCCCAAGATAACGCTGGTCGGCAAGGGCGTCTGCTTCGATACAGGCGGTCTCGACATCAAGCCGTCCTCGGGCATGCTTTTGATGAAGAAGGACATGGGTGGCGCTGCCAACGTGCTGGGTCTCGCTTCCATGATTATGGCCACCGGGTTGAAGGTTCGGCTGCGCGTGCTCATCCCGGCTGTCGAGAATTCGATAGCCGGCAACGCCTTCCGGCCAGGCGACGTGCTGGTGAGCCGCAAGGGCATTACCGTCGAAATCGGCAACACCGACGCCGAAGGACGGCTGGTGCTCGCCGATGCCCTGGCCTTGGCCGATGACGAAGAGCCGCAGATGCTGGTCGATATGGCAACGCTGACAGGCGCTGCCCGTGTTGCGCTCGGTCCTGACTTGCCGCCGTTCTATACCGGTGACGAGACGCTTGCATCCGAGCTGGCGGACGCGTCCGTTGCGGTCGAGGATCCGCTATGGCGGATGCCGCTGTGGAAGCCCTATGACGCCAAGCTGGCGTCGAAGGTGGCCGACGTCAACAACGTCACGCCGGACGGTTTTGCCGGCTCGATCACCGCGGCGCTTTTCCTGAAGCGCTTCGTGGAAAAGACCGCCGGCTGGGCGCATGTCGACATCTTCGCCTGGAACCCGTTCGACCGCCCGCACGGCCTTGCCGGTGGCGAAGCGCAAGGCATCCGGGCGCTGGAGCAGGTCATTTCGAACCGCTACGGCTGATTCTCGGGCATAGCCGACGAAGGTATTGACTGAAACGGAACCGAAACAATTTTCCGTCATGCTGGACGGATGTCGATTATCATGCGTCCAAGCCAGGCCTTGCGACTATGGCAACAGGTGGTGTTATCCGAGGTGCGTGACGACGCGCCCGATCTCACTATGCGCCAGACGGCGATCCTGTTCACCATCTATCTCGATCCGCCGCCACATACGGTGCGGGGGTTAGCCGCCCGCCTCAACGTCACCAAGCCGGTGATCACCCGTGCGCTCGATACGATGGGGGCGCTGAAACTGGTGTCGCGCCACCGCGACGAGCTCGACAAGCGCAACGTGCTGGTCAGGCGTACAGTCGAAGGCGCGCTCTTTGTCGAGCGCTTTGGCGATGTTATCATTGCCAGAGCCCAAGAGTTGCCCATTTGAACGAGTTGCCGATTTGACCGCCAGGGATGCCCGCCTCCATGCCTTCCGCTCCGATCTCGCCGACGCCAGGCTGAAAGGCGAGGTTTCCGCCGACCGTTTCGTCGCCGGCCGGCCGGCTCGCATATCAGCCTCCGTCGCCGATGTCCGCAAGGCTCCGCGCCCGGATGCCGGCGTCGATACCCAGCTTCTGTTCGGCGAAGACGTCCTCGTCTTCGAGGACGTTGAGGGCTGGGCCTGGATACAGGCCGAGCGCGACGGCTATGTCGGCTATGTCGCCGACACTGTGCTGGGCGGTCGGGACCATGCGCCCACGCATGTTGTCTCGGTGCCGCGCACTTTCCTCTATCCGGGACCGGATTTGCGGTTCCCGATCAGCGGGCAACTCTCGATGGGATCGGCGGTAACAGTGAAAGGCGCGACTGAAACACGCCGCACGTACTATGCTCTGCTGCCATCCGGCGAGGCGGTCATATCTGACCATCTCAGGCCTGTCGCCGAGGTTGCCCCCGACTACGTCGCGGTCGCCGAGGCGTTTCTCGGCACGCCCTATCTGTGGGGCGGCGTCTCCGGATTCGGCATCGATTGTTCCGGTCTCGTGCAACTTGCAATGCACATGGCTGGCAGGCAAGTGCTGCGCGACACCGACATGCAGGCGGCGACCGTCGGTGAACCGCTCGACCTCGGGCCGGATTTTGCCGGGTTGCGGCGCGGCGACCTGGTCTTCTGGAAAGGCCACGTCGCGATCATGACGGACCCGGAGACCATGATCCACGCCAACGGCCACACCATGCTGGTGTCGCGTGAAGGACTGGGGGAGGCGATCGCCCGTATCGGTTATCTCTATGGCGGCCCGACCGGGTTTCGCCGGCCGTAACGCGAATCGATCACCTTTTGTTCTGATTCTGCTTGGCGATTGCGCGTTGCCGCGCTACCTCTGGCGCGTGACAGAGCAGCCGCGCCTTGCCCAACAGAATGCCGCCGTCGTCCTGCCCCAGCCATTCGTCAAATGGTTTGCGGAAAAGGGCTGGTCGCCGCGCGCCCACCAGATCGATTTGCTGGCCAAAGCCCAGGGTGGGCAGTCGGTATTGCTGATCGCCCCGACCGGCGCCGGCAAGACGCTGGCCGGGTTCTTGCCATCGCTGACCGAACTGGCCGGCCGGCCGAGGAGAAGGCCGGGGCAGGCGCATCGAGGCATCCACACACTCTACATCTCGCCGCTGAAGGCGCTGGCCGTCGACATCGAGCGCAATCTCGGCAAACCCGTCGAAGAAATCGGGCTGCCGGTCACCGTCGAGACGCGCACCGGCGACACGCCCGCACACAAGCGCCAGCGGCAGAAGCTGGCGCCGCCCGACATTCTCCTGACCACGCCCGAGCAATTGGCGCTGCTGATTGCTGCGCCCGATGCCAAGCGCTTCTTCGAGGACCTGCGCTATGTCGTGCTCGACGAATTGCATTCGCTGGTGACCTCGAAGCGCGGGCATCTCCTGTCGCTCGGGCTGGCCCGGCTGCGCTCGTTTGTGCCCGCCCTGCAGACGATAGGCCTGTCGGCGACGGTCGCCGAGCCTGACGAATTGCGGCGCTGGCTGGTCAGCCAGAATCCACCGGGGCCGATGGCCGAACTGATCGTCGTCACCGGCGGCGCCAAGCCCGACATCTCCATTCTCGATTCGGAGGAGCGCGTGCCGTGGGCGGGACATTCGGCCCGCTACGCAACGCCGGAAATCTACAACGAGATCAAGCGCCACAAGACAACCCTGCTGTTCGTCAACACGCGCAGCCAGGCGGAGTTGCTGTTCCAGGAGTTGTGGCGGGTCAACGAGGAGACCTTGCCGATCGCGCTGCATCACGGCTCGCTCGACGTCGCGCAGCGCCGGCGTGTCGAAAAGGCAATGGGCGAGAACACCCTGCGCGCCATCGTCGCCACGTCGACGCTCGACCTCGGCATCGACTGGGGCGATGTCGACCTGGTCGTCCATGTCGGCGCGCCGAAAGGTGCCAGCCGGTTGGCGCAGCGCATCGGCCGCGCCAACCACCGTATGGACGAGCCGTCCAAGGCGATCCTGATACCGGCCAACCGCTTCGAGGTGCTGGAATGCAGGGCGGCGCTCGACGCCAATTATCTCGGTGCCCAGGATACGCCGCCGCTGGTCGATGGCGGGCTCGACGTCCTGGCGCAGCACGTGCTGGGCTGTGCCTGCGGTGCGCCGTTCCATGCTGATGCGCTGTTCGAGGAGGTGCGGACGGCAGCACCCTATGCCGATCTCGATCGCCCGACATTCGATCGCGTCATCGATTTCGTCGCCACTGGCGGCTATGCGCTAAAGAACTACGAGCGCTATGCCCGCATCCGGTTGAACAAGGACGGACTGTGGCGGGTCTCAAATCCTCGCGTCGCCCAGCAATACCGGCTCAACGTCGGCACCATCATCGAAGTGCCGGCGCTCAACGTCCGCTACGTCCAGGCCGGCAGCAGAGGCGCGGCTTCGCGTGGCGGCCGGGTTCTGGGCAAGATCGAGGAGGCGTTCCTCGAAACGCTGACGCATGGCGACACCTTCATGTTCGCCGGCAAGGTGCTGCGCTTCGAAGGTATCCGCGAGAATGAGTGCTTTGTCTCGAATGCACCCGGCAGCGACGCCAAGGTGCCGTATTACGGTGGTGGCAAATTCCCGCTTTCGACGTACCTGGCCGAACAGGTCCGCGCCATGCTGGACGATCCGCAGCGCTGGAAGAAGCTGCCGGAGCAGGTCGCCGACTGGCTACGCTTCCAGGCCGACAAGTCGGTGCTGCCGAAACGCGACGATCTGCTGATCGAGACCTTTCCGCGCGGCAACCGCTACTATCTGGTGGCCTATCCGTTCGACGGCAGGCTGGCGCACCAGACGCTCGGCATGCTGCTCACCCGCCGCCTCGACAGGGCGGGAGCCAAGCCGCTCGGCTTCGTCGCCACCGACTATGCGCTTGCCATATGGTCGCTGGCCGATATGGGCCATATGTTCAGGGCGAAGAAACCGTCGCTGGCTGCGCTATTCGATCAGGACATGCTGGGCGACGACCTCGAAGCCTGGCTCGCCGGCAGTTGGTTGTTGAAGCGCACCTTTCGCAATTGCGCGCTGATCTCGGGATTGATCGAGAAACGCCACCCGGGGCAGGAGAAGAGCGGCCGCCAGGTAACCGTGTCGACGGATCTCATCTACGACGTGCTGCGCAGCCACGAGCCCGACCATATCCTTTTGCAGGCGACGCGTGCCGATGCCGCGACCGGTCTCTTGGATGTCAGCAGACTTGCCGAGATGCTCTCGCGCGTCCAAGGTCGAATCATGCATAAGAACCTCGAGCAGATATCGCCGCTCGCCGTGCCGATCATGCTCGAGATCGGCAAAATGCCGGTGCATGGCGAGGCCGATGACACGCTGCTGATGGATGCAGCCACGCTGGTCGAGGAGGCCATGGGGACGAAATGACTGTCGCGCTCGCCATGGCTGCGCCTCTGGCGGATGCGGGCGCTGTCCGTATCGCCGGCGAACGCGCGATCTGCGACCGTCGCGGCGTGCTCTATTTTCCCGAATTCCGGCTTCTGACCGTATCCGACCTGCATCTGGAAAAAGGCTCATCACTGGCCAGGCGCGGCACGCTGGTCCCACCTTACGACACCGGTGCGACGTTGCTCCGGCTGCAGGCGGTGATCGCCGATTATCAGCCTGCGATCGTTATCAGCCTGGGCGACAGTTTTCACGATGGCGGCGCCGCCGCACGTATGCACGCGAGCTTTCGCCAAAGGCTGGAAGGGCTGATGGTCGGGCGCGACTGGTTCTGGGTCGCCGGCAATCATGATCCTGAAGCGCCGGCCGACTTGCCAGGCGAGACCGTGCACGAGCTGGCCATAGGCTCGCTACTCTTCCGGCACGAGCCTTCGGCGGTGAGAGTGGAAGGCGAGATATCAGGCCACCTGCATCCTTGCGCCCGCATCGTGCAGCAAGGCCGTTCGGTGCGGCGTCGTTGCTTTGCCGGCGATGGCGGCCGCATGATCATGCCGGCTTTCGGCGCCTATACCGGCTCGCTCAACGTGCTCGATCGCGCCTATGCCGGGCTGTTCCGCCGCGAAACGCTGATGGCCTATATGCTTGGCACAGAGCGCATTTTCGCGATTTCCCACACGATGCTCAGGCCGGGCTAAACCTACCTGCCGTAGTACAAAGCGACCGTGTGCTTGGCCTCGGCGAAGAACAGCCAGCGCTCGACCAGCATTCCGGCGAGTTGGGCGATTGCGGCGAGTATCGACAGTGCTGCCGCATAGGGCCACGGCAAGGCGAACGCCGCGACCAGCAGCAACGCGGGCAAAGCAAAGGCCAGCACCTGCGTGATCTGGCGGAGTTTAGCGCTGTGCTTGCGCGCAATGCGAAAACCCATCTCCTTGAGCAGATAGTTTTCCTCGGTATGCGGCCATTCCAGCGACCGCACCGTGCCGCCGGAAAGCCCGGTTGCGGTGTTGGCGTTGGTCGGGATCTCCAGCCTGTCATTGTATCGCCAGGTCGCCAGCTTCAAACCCCAGCCGAGCGCGGTCAGCAACAGGGCAGCCGCCAGAAGCATATTCGAGCCTGCGGCAAATCCCTGCAGCAGGGCGTTGAGCAGTACGCTGCCGGTCATCGCCGAAAAGACCAGGTAGGCGGGCAGGGTGAAGCGGCTGTGCCACTGGGCAATCGGCTTCAACGACGCGTAGATCATGCCGGTGGTGCAGACGGTGACAACCGCGCCGATGGCAGCGAGCAGCCCGGCGACAGCCGCCCAGCCGCTCGTACGGCCGAGGACCACCCAGCCAATACCGAACAGTCCCGCCGGCACGAAGGTGGCGACCGAGGCAACACCTTCGCGCGACAGCCATGAGCTACGCCATTGCGAGAAGGCACGCCAGGCGCGTTCGGGCCGGCCGAGATGGCCGGCCGACGACAGCAGGCCTGTCGAGATCAGGCCAAGCGCCAGCCCCATGCCGGTGAGGCCAAGCCAGAAATCGGGCGGGATAAAGCCCTGTCCGGCGAGCACGCCAAGTAGTGCGAGCAGGCCGTAACCGGCGCCCGTGGCGGTGGTGAAAAAGACGACGGAGAATGCTGGATGCATGAAGGCGCTGGTCAGTTCGAAAGCATGCGGTCGACCCAGCCGAGGAAACCGCCTTCGGCCCGCACCGCTTCAAGCGCCGGCGCCGGCACCGATGCGGCGCGGGTGGTGTGGGCACGTGGCGGCAGATATTTGTTGATTGGCTTATAGCCCATTTCCGGCATCAGATCGACACCGCCGCGCTCGGCCACCAGTTGCGAGATAGCCGATGCCGGATCGCCCAGATCGCCGAAATGCCGCGCGCTGGTCGGGCAAGCAGCGACGCAGGCCGGCACGCGATCTTCTTCCGCCAGATTGTCGTTGTAGATACGGTCGACGCACAGCGTGCATTTCTTCATCACGCCGACATCGGTGTCGAACTCGCGCGCGCCATAGGGGCAGGCCCAACTGCACAATTTGCAGCCGATGCACTTGTCCTCGTCGACCAGCACAATGCCGTCCGAGGCCCGTTTGTAAGAGGCGCCCGTCGGGCATACGGTGACACAGGCCGGTGTCTCGCAATGCAGACAGGAGCGTGGGAAATTGACCGTGCGCCCACCCATCTCCGTGATGTGCTCATAACTGTGCACCCGATTGAACCAGACGCCGTCGACATTGCCGCCATAGGGGTCGATGTCGGTCAGCGGCGCCATGTGGCCGCCGGTGTTCCATTCCTTGCAGGCAGTAACGCAGGCCTGGCAGCCGACGCAGGTGTCGAGGTCAATGACCAGGCCGAGCTTTTTGTCGGTGTGGGTGGGAAGGCAAGTCATTTGGCAGCTTCTCTTTCCCGACGGAATTCGGCGCCGAAACTAAGCTTATGGGGCGGGGGCTCAAAATGCGGCGGCTGTCGGAACCGCTCGAACTGCGGTTCGGTGAAGCCTGCTTCCTCGTCTGCGCATTTGACGATGCGCACGCGCAGGTCGAACCATGCCGCCTGGCCGGTGACAGGATCGGAATTCGAATAGTGTTTGCCATTCGCATCGGCAGAGGTCTGGTCGCCGATGATGTGGTTGAGTAGAAAGCCGCGATTGGATTCGGCCGCGTCGTCCTTGAGCCCCCAGCTGCCGCGCCGTTTGCCGATCGCGTTCCAGGTCCACACCGTATCGGCGTTGACGCCGTCGGCCAGCTTGATCTGTCCTTTGACCTTGCCGTTGATGCTCTCGATCCAAACCCAATCGTCGTCGACAAGGCCGAGGCCGGCTGCCGTCCGGTAGTGCACGAACAGTCGGTTCTGGCTGGTGATCTGCCTTAGCCAGGCATTCTGCCCGCCCCAGGAATGGTACATGTGCATCGGCCGCTGCGTCAGCGCGTGCAGCGGATAGGCTTGGCTGTCGACCGCAGCCTCTTCGAAGGGCGCATACCAGAATGGCAACGGATCCATATAGGTCTCGATGCGGCTGCGCTCCGCCTCCGGCGGCAGCACCCCGCCATGGCCGCGCGCCGCAAGGCGAAAGCGCTGCATCGGCTCCGAATAGAGTTGGAAGACGATCGGCTCGGCCTTCGGCATGAAGCCCATGCTCTCAGCGAATTCGAGATACGAGCGGTTGGCCATCTTGTAGTAGCGCTGATCGGCGGCGAAATCCTGGTGCCAGAAGCCGCCATTATCTATGTAGCGTTGCAACTGGTCGGGATTGACCTCGCCCTTGCCGACCGAGGCCCCGTCCTTGCCGCGCCAGCCGGCGAGCGGACCGACACCTGGCGTGCGCTCGTGATTGACGATGTAGTCGGCATAGTCGCGGTATTTGGCGGAGCCGTCGTCGTCAACGAAGCCGGGCAGGCTGAGCCGCGCGCCGAGTTCGATCAGCACCGTCTGGAACGGCCTGACGTCGCGGTCTGGCTCGACGACGGGATGGCGGATGGCGTCGCCCGGCCCGTCGGCGTGGCTGATCGGCCGGTCGAGCAGACTGATACAGTCATGACGCTCGAGATAGGTCGTGTCCGGCAGCACCAGATCGGCAAAAGGCACGGTCTCGGAATAATAAGCGTCGGAATAGATGATGAACGGGATCTTGTATTCGCCCGATATGTCCGCGTCGGTCAGCATCGCCATCGTCTCGACGGTGTTCATCGACGAGTTCCAGGCCATGTTGGACATGTACATGAACAGCGTGTCGATCTTGTAGGGATCGCCGGCCCAGGCGTTCCGAATGACCGTGTGCATGAGCCCGTGTGCGGCCAGCGGCGCATCCCAGGAGTAGGCCTTGTCGATACGAATGGGCTTGCCGGCTTCGTCGATCAGCAGATCCCCCGGTCCGCTGACGAAGCCGAGCGGCATGCCCTCGAGCGGCGTCATCGGCTTCACATTCTTGCCGGCTGGCTTGGGACCCGGCGGCGCGGACCGCGGATAGGGAGGCTTGAAGCGGAAGCCGCCCGGCACGTCCACCGTGCCGAGAAGCACCTGAAGCAGATGAATGGCCCGGCAAGAGTGAAAACCGTTCGAATGGGCCGAGATGCCGCGCATCGCATGCATCGACACCGGGCGGCCCTTGATGGTCTCGTGCCGGCGGCCAGCCCAGTCCGTCCAGGCCACCGGCAATTCGATTTGCCGTTCGAAGGCGACATGGGCGAGTTCTGCGGCAATGCGTCGGATCGTGTCGGCGGAGATGCCGCACCGGTCAGCGACGGCATCCGGTGAATAGGTCCCGTCCAGATAACGGTCGGCGACGAGTTGGAAGACCGGCACGCAGCGGCGGCCGTCGACGAGAAAGCTGCCGGTCAATGCGGGCTTTGCGTCGGCATCGCTGGCATTGACAGGCGTCTTCGCCACCCTGTCCCAAGCCAGCGGATTGCCGTCGCCATTGCGCATGAACAGCCCGTCATCGACAGCTCCAGGCTCCTGAACGACCAGGATGTGGGCATTGGTGTAGCGCAAGAGGTACTCGAGATCGATGCGGCCGGCCTTCAACAATTCATGGATGAGGGCGAATACGAACAGGCCGTCGGTGCCGGGCCGGATGCCGATCCAGTCGTCGGCAATTGCATTATAGCCGGTGCGGCAGGGATTGATTGAAACCACCTTGGCGCCGCGCGCCTTGAGCTTGCCGAGGCCGATCTTGATCGGATTGGAATCATGGTCTTCGGCAACCCCGAACAGTATGAAATATTTGGTGTTGTCCCAGTCGGGCTCGCCGAACTCCCAGAACGAACCGCCAATCGTGTAGAGGCCGCCGGCCGCCATATTGACCGAGCAGAAGCCGCCATGGGCGGCAAAATTCGGCGTGCCGAACTGGCTCGCCCACCAGCCGGTCAGCGATTGCGACTGGTCGCGCCCGGTGAAGAAGGCAAGTTTCTTCGGATCGGTTCGGCGGATGTTCGAAAGCCGTTCTGTCGCGATCGACAAGGCTTCCTCCCACTCGATTTCGCGGAACTCACCCGAGCCGCGCGGGCCGGTGCGCAGTAGCGGCTTCTTCAGCCGGGCCGGGCTGTAATGCTGCATGATGCCGGCGCTGCCCTTGCCGCACAGCACACCGCGGTTGACCGGGTGATCCTTGTTGCCGTTGATATACCGAACCTTGCCGTCCTTGATATGGACGTCGATGCCGCAGCGGCAGGCGCACATATAGCAGGTGGTCTTGGCGATGCTGTCGGAGACATCAGGCGAAGTATCGACGCCGTCGCGTTCAGCGGGCGCGCGCGTATCGGCAAGCGGCCGTTGTGATGGTGCCGAATTGGCTCCGCGCAGCAGGTTGTTGGTCATGATCCGGTGATGCTCTTGCGCTCCGCGACCTTGGCTCTCGTCTTCGGGCCGGGGCCGCGCATGTAATGCTCTTCCGGCCGATAGCGTTCACCCAAGAGCCGCCGCCGCAGGCTGCGGGTCCAGTGCGCAAACACGGATTTGAACCGCCCCACCAATTCTACCCTCGACTGCTAGGCGCGACTTTTTTCCAATTTCGGGTCAAAATTTAGAACAAAGCGACCGATCCGTCTAACAACTTGCTCTTGTAATTCCAATCGGATTTGCTTCTTAGTGCCGGAATGACCCTGGACCAGTTGCGGATCTTCGTCGCCGTCGCCGAACGGGCGCACATGACCAAAGCGGCCGAGTTGCTGGGCATCTCACAGTCGGCCGCGTCGGCCGCCATCCGCTCGCTCGAACAGCAGCACGGCGTCCAGTTGTTCAACCGAGTGGGCCGCAATATCGAGCTCGCCGAGACCGGACGCCGATTCTTGCCCGAGGCCAAGGCGGTCCTCGAGCGGACTGCGGCCGCCCACAATGTGCTGGAGCATGTCGCGCAGACGATATCAGGCAGTCTCTCGATCGCTGCCAGCCAGACCATCGCCAGTTATTGGCTGCCGCGCCGGCTCGCCTCTTTCCACGAAGCCTATCCTGCCGTCAGGCTGAGCGTGAGCATTGGCAACACCAGGCAGGTCGAGACCAATGTACTTGATGGCGCAGCCGATTTTGGCCTGGTCGAGGGGCGCACCGAATCCGACATTTTGCGCCGTGCCAAGGTCGATATCGATCGCATGATGCTGGTCGTGGCGCGCTCGCACCCTGAGATCGCAGAAGTTTCGCCTGGACATCCCGACCTTGGCGGGCTTCGCTGGATCATTCGCGAAGGCGGGTCGGGCACGCGCGAGGCGCTGGAGGACCTTGCCCGACGCGACGGGATTTCGTTCGCGGACCTGCAGATATTCCTGGTATTGCCGAGCAATGAGGCTATTCGCCAGGCGGTCGAGGCCGGCGCCGGCGCCAGCATCATTTCGGAACTCGTCGTCGCGCGCGCGGTCGCCGAAGGCAGTCTGCGTTCCGTGCCGATCGATCTGCCGAAGCGCGAATTTGCCATGATCACGCATCGCGACCGGCAGCCAAGCCTGGCCCAGATGGCGCTCAAGGCGCATCTTGGCGGCAAAGCTGAGAGATCCGCGCCGCTTTAAGCCGATCAGCCGAACTTCCGCTGCGCGTCGAGCGCCAGCCCAAGCCCGACCGAGCCGAACACATCGCCTTCGATTACCGACGCCTGCGGCACCAGCGCCAGGATCTGCTGCCTGGCCAGCGGGATCGCGGTCGATCCGCCGGTCAAGAACACCGCGGTGATATCCGAGGCCTTCACCTGTGCGTCGCGGATGGTCTGCTCGACCGTAGCCGCAACACGCTCAATGTCCCTGGCTATGGTGGCTTCGAGACTCTTGCGCGTGATTTCTGCCGTGAACCTCACCTCCGGCAGCGCGACCTCGACATCGGCCGACGATCGGTCCGTCAGCTCAATCTTGGCCTTTTCGACCAGTGCCGCCAGCGCGTGGCCGTAACGATGCTCGACGATGTGGATGAACCGGTCGACCAGGTCTGCGCGTTCCGCCTCATAGCGGATCTGGCGCAGATGCGTCATCGCCCTTGCGGTATAGACCAGGTTTATGCGCTGCCACGTCGCCAGGTCGATGAAGTAGCTCGCCGGCAGATTACGTTTGCCATCCTTGGTCGGTGAGAGATGGCCGAGCTGCGGCATCACATGGGCGATGCTCAACAGCCGGTCGAAGTCGGTGCCGCCGATATGGATGCCGCGGCTGGCCAGGATGTCGCCCTTGCGGTCAAGCGAGCGGGCGCGCTCGGGCGAGACCCGCACGATTGAGAAGTCGGACGTGCCGCCGCCCATGTCGACGATCAGCGCCAGTTCCTCGCGCGTCACCTTTTGTTCGTAGTCGAGTGCCGCGGCAATCGGTTCGAACTGGAAAGCGATGTGCTTGAAGCCGTGGGCACGAGCGGCATTTTCGAGTTCGTGCTCCGCCTTGGCGTCGGCCTCGGCATCGTCGTCGACGAACTGCACGGGCCGTCCCAGCACGACGCTGTCGACCGCGTCATGGGCTTCTTCTTCCAGCTTCTTTTTCAGATAGCCGACGAACAGGCCGACAATCTCCATGAAGCCGATCGAGCGCGCCTTGATGCGCGTCTTTTCGTGGGCGAGCGAGCTGCCGAGCACACTCTTCAACGAGCGCATCAGGCGGCCTTCGATACTGTCCGTATAGTTGGCAAGGGCGCGTCGCCCGAAATAGGTGCGGTTGTCCTCGAAATTGAAGAATACCGCACTGGGCAGCGTGACCTGGCCGTCTTCCAACGCCACCAGCCGCGGCTGCCCGTTCCTGACCACGCTCACGGTGGAATTCGAAGTGCCGAAGTCAATACCGGCAAATGCTGGTCGCATCGTGCGTTCCTGTAGTTCTGATTTGGGGAGCAGCAGCTCGTATCCGGTCGGGCCGGGGGTCGCGGTCTAACCCATACCCTCGGAAAGGGAAACCACTTTTACGAGAGTTCAGTCTTTCCTGAACACCAGTCTTCCGAGCCAGCCGGTCAGCATGGCCAGCGATACGGCAAAGACACCGTAGAGGAAGGAATAGTCGTGCGCGACGCGGAAGATCGACTGTTCGAAACCGGACTTGCGGATTTCGAGCTGGGCGGAGCTTTCCTTGATGAACAGGCCGCTCTTGAACAGGAACGCGCGGGCCTTATGGGTGCCGACCGGAACGTTTGGGGCGAGCCTGACGGTGGCGCGGAACAGGTTCTGCGACAGGAACTGCACACCGCCGACATTCTCGCTGTAGAGGCCGGTCGCCGCCTTGCGTTCGCGCAGCGCGGCGGTGAACTCCTCGATTGTCGCCGGGCTGTCCTCCGCGTCGGCCGGCTGCAAATAGAGGTTGGAGGCGCCAAGCGACAGCTGCTTGTAGCTGTTCGGATCGGTGACGTCCTGCAGCGGCCGCGTCGTCGCCACCGAATAGGAGACAGGTACGTTTTTGAAGGTCTCCGACTCCAGATTGACCCAGACGCCGAGCACCCGGTCCTTGCGGCGCACGACGACCGGCCGAGCCGGGCCTTCCAGCACGACGATCACGTCGTAGCGCCCTTGCCGCGCGACAAGCGGATCGGCATTTTCCAGTGAGCCGAAAATGGTCAGGTCGGCGCCGGAAAAGCCGGCGGTAATCGAGACATTGTCGGTGGAAAGGCCGATCTGGATGTTTTCGGTTAGTGGCGCCTGCGCCTTCGCCGGTGGCGCAGCAGCCAGCAGCGACAGCAAGACGGCGGCCGCGAGCGTCCTTAGGCCGGCCATCAGCTCAGGCCCACGCCGGACAGAGAATAGAGATTGGGCGGCGTGACGAAAAGATCGATGGCAAGCCGGATGGCTACCGCCAGCACGAGCAGCGCCAGCAGCGCCCTGAGTTGCTCGCCCCGCAGCCTCTGACCAGCCTTGGCGCCATATTGCGCGCCGGCGACGCCGCCTGCCATCAACAGGAAGGCGAGCATGACGTCGACCGTCTGGTTGGTGGTGGCGTGGACCAGCGTGGTGTAAGCCGAGGTGAAGATGATCTGGAACAGCGAGGTGCCTATGACGACGTTGGTCGGCACTTTCAAAAGGTAGATCAGGGCCGGCACCATGATGAAGCCGCCGCCGACGCCCATGATCGAGGACAGGAAGCCAATCGCCGCGCCCAGCCCAAGCACCGGAATGACGCTGACGAAGAGCTTCGAGGCCCTGAACCGCATCTTCAGCGGCAGGCGGTGGATCCAATTATGCTGGCCGGATTTCTTCAACACCGGTGCGGCGCCGCTGCGAGTGGCGCGCAGCGCATTGACGCTCTCGACCAGCATCAGTCCGCCGACGGTGCCGAGCAGCACGACGTAGAGCAGCGAGATGAACAGGTCGAGCTGGCCGAGCCGGCGCAGGAGCGCAAAGACATAGATGCCACCGGTCGAGCCGACGATGCCGCCGGCTAAAAGCACGCCGCCGAGCTTGAAGTCGAGCGTGCCGCGCTTCATGTGCGACAGGGCGCCGGAGAAGGAGGAAGCGATGACCTGGTTGGCGCCGGTGGCGACCGCAATTGCCGGCGGTATGTTGTAGAAGATCAGCAGCGGCGTAATGAGAAAGCCGCCGCCCACGCCGAACATGCCCGACAGGAAACCCACCGCCGCACCCATGGCCAGCAGCACGAAGATGTTGACGGAAATTTCCGCGATCGGGAGATAGATGCCCACCCGTCAGTCTCGATCAGTTTGCCTCCTGGCGAATGCAACCGTTGCGGGCATTTTGCGTCAGAAGGCTATCTCGTTCTTGCGCCGGCCGGGCCGTGAAGTCAAACTTCGCCGCACCGCCGAAACAAAAAACAACTCAATCAGTTAACAGGCAAATCTGTGGCAAGGGCGTCGCGGAAACGACGCATCCGCCGTTATTTACGCGCAAGCAGCGCCTTGACCAGCTTTTCGTCGATCGCGCCGGTTGCCTTCATATCGTTGTCGGCCTGGAAGGCCATGATCGCGTTCTTGGTTTTCTGGCCCATCATGCCGTCGGGATTGCCGGCCTCGTAGCCGTTCTTGTTGAGAATGCGCTGGATGTTCTGGACCGCTTTCTTCATGTCGATGCCGGCGGTCGTCTGCGGTGTGCCGTCCTGCCACGATTCAGGAACGTCGGCCGAATTGGCGGCTGGATCGAGCGGCTTGGCCTTCCACAGTTCAGCCGCGGCCCGCGCACGCTCCAGCTGCTCGGGCCTCAGCGCCTTGGCGATCTCGTCGCGCTTGGCTGCCGCATCCTTGTCGCCGGTCTTGGCGACGAGTGCGAACCATTTGTAGCTCTCCTCGAGGTTCTGCTTCATGCCGACGCCCTTCGCCGCGAGGATGCCGAGATTGAACTGGCTATCCTTGACACCGAGATCCGCCGCCGCCTGGAACCAGCGCGCTGCCGATTCATTGTCGGTCACGCCATCCGCCGCCATCGCAAACAGCACGGCAAGATTGTGCATCGCGCTGGCATTGCCCTGCGCTGCGGCAAGCTGGTACCAGGTTTTCGCTTTCTTGATGTCGCGTGCGACGCCGATGCCCTTCTCGTAAAAATTGCCGATGCGGTATTCTGCCGGTGCGAAACCGAGTTCGGCAGCTTTCTCATACCATTTGGCCGCCGCCGCCATGTCTTCTTTGACGCCGCGAGACTCGGCGTAGCGCGAGCCGATCTCGAACAGCGCCTTGGCGTCGCCGCCGGCCGCTGCATCGCGCAGGGCGGCCGGACCGGCATCGGCCGGAACGTCGATCTTGGCAACGCCTGCCGCGGCAGCATCCGCCGGCGGCACCGTGCCGGTCGTGTCCTGCATCGCAGCGGTGGCTATAGCAGGCGCGGCAGCCATTGGCTCGGCGTCGCTGGCCGTCGCCGCTGCCGGCGCGGGCACTGCGGCCGCGGTGTCTTGCGCCGCCAGGTCAGCGGGCGCCGCGGAAGCCGAGGGCGCCGTCGATGTCTCGGCTGCCGGTGTAGCGGGGCCGGTTTGCGCCGCCGTGTCGTCCTTGGTCATCGATGCGGATGGCTCTGCCTGCCTGACGGTGGGCGACGGCGCTCTCTCCTGTGTTGTCGTCTGCGCGTCCGCCTTCGGCTCGCTGGCAACGCTGGCCAAAGCGGTTTCCACCGGCTGTACGGCCACGGCCGGTGCCGCCTCATTGTTGGTGACTTCGACCGGGTCGGAGAAGAAGGCTTTGCCCAGTTGCAGGCCGGCAAGCGCCAGCATGATGGCGATTGCCCCCATCAGGATCGGCTTGCGCCGCGCCTTGAGCAGGTCGCCGATCCTGAGTGCCTTGACCGGGCCTTTCATCGTCGACTGGCGCTTGAGGGCGTCCGCCTCGGCGGCCGCCGCCTGCGCAGCCCGTCTGGCTGCCGCGATGAAGTCCGATTTCGCCGCCTCAGCGCCGCCTTCCCGGGTCGGCTGCCCGCGCTCGTCGCGCACGCGCTTCATGATGGCGCTGAGGTCGGGTGCGCCGGAGCCGGGTTCCAGTGGTCGGTTGGCGAGCTTGGGGTCGAGGGGCTCGTCGAGATCGACGCTGGGTATCTCGGCGCTCTGCGCCGAGCCTGCAAGCGGCGGCATCTCGGCGTCCTTCTTGCCCTTCAAGGCGCGCGCCAGCCCGCCTAACATCGATTTCCTGCCGCCGCCTTGCTCGGTTTTTTCACGCGTCGTGTCTGAACCGAGAGCCGCCAGGGCTGCTGCGGCGGCGGCCTCGGCTGGCGTACGCGGACCTGGCTCGTCGCGCACGAGCGCCGCGGCGCGGCCGTCGAGATCGGCCATGCTGCCCGTCAACGGCAGCGGCTGGTCGAGGTCCATCGACGGTGCGTCCTGCACCGAGATCTTGGATGGCCGGCCGAAACGCTTGCTCAACTCCGCGCTTGCCGGTTCACCCGTCTCCAATGAACCAAGCCTGTCAACGATCTTGAGCAGCGTATCGTGGATAGCCTCGAACGTTCTCGAATTGCGCTCGTCCGAACGGCGCGTCAGTGCCTCGAGCGTCTTCAGGTCCTGGGCGAGGCCGGTAACGGCCGCCGTGTTGGCGCTTGATCCGGCCAGTGAGCGGACGGCGCTCTCAGCCGCCTCGCGCGCCGCGCCGAGGACGGAATCGCGGGTTCCGGCCAGCGACTTCTCGATTTCGTTGAGACGCGGGCTGATGTCGTCGAATTCCGGCAGCGGCGTGCCGGGCTTGGAAAGATGCGCCGTCAGGCCGGCGACCTGCGCTTCAAGGCTGCGGATCAACGCCGGGTCGATGCTGGCGACCTGTGCCGCGGACGAATCCAGCCGGCTTGAGATGTCTTCGAGCCGGCTCTCCAGGCCACGGATCGCCGCCTCGTTGGCGGGATCTGGAACGCGCGTCTCAATCCGCTTGGCCAGCGCGGTGAAGCGGGCGTCGATGGCATCCATGATGCCAGCGCTATCGACCTGCGGCATGCGCTGGTCCAGCCTGTCGGCGACCTCGTCCAACCGGCGCTCAAGGTCGCGAAACAGCATGTTGCCTTGTTCGATTGCGTCGCCCTGGCGACGTTCCATCATGCTGGACAGCACGTCGAAGCGCTGCTCGAGCCCCTGGAAGATGTAGTCGGCGTCGGGCATGGCAGGTGCGTGGTCGATCTTGTCGGCAATAAGCGCGACTTGCCTGGCAAGGCGCTCCATCGCCTGTTCCGGCAGATTGGCTCGGCCGGCCAGTTCATCCACGCGGCTCGACAATGTGTTGAGACGGTCAATGACCTCCCGACCCGGACGATCCTGCGACACTTCTTCGATTTGCTGGGCCAGTGAATCGATCCGCTTCTCGATGCGTTCGAAGGGCTCGGGGTCGAACGAATTGGCTTGCGCGGCAACCGTCGAGGCGACGATCGCGCGGGAAATCTCGTCGAGCCGCTCGTCGATCTGACTGAATGTGTCGCCGCCGCGATTGTCCTGCTGGCGGGCGAAATGGTCGACCGCTCCGGCAAGCGTGCGGACCTTTTCCTCGAGCGAGCGCAGCGACAGCGATTCCGGCAGATTGCTGACGGCATTGCTGATCTGTTCGAGCCGCTCCGTCAGCGCCGACAGGCCGGGTGCATCGGAACGCTTGCGCTGATCGGCCTCGACGCGATCCTCGAAAGCGTTCCAGCGGCGGTCGAAATCGTCCCAGCGGCGTCCGACCGCCTGCACGCTCTCCTCGCGCGCCAGCGTATCGAGCGCGGCTTTGACCTGCTCAAGCTCGAGCCGCAGCATATTGACGCTTCTGTCGTCGCTTTTTTCGGCCAGTGTCTGGATGGCGCCGGAAAGCCGCTCGAATTCGACGCTGAGTTCGGCGCTGCCTTTGCCGCCGCCATTTGACTGGAAGGCTCGCCCAATATTCTTGCGCAGTACCTCGAACTCGCGTTGCAGGCCGGAGGTCATCTGCTGGCGCAAGTCTTCGCGCAGGCCGCGCAATTCCCCGGCGATCTTGCCGGCTAGGGCGACGCTGTCCTCCTGGCCGCGCACCCGGTCGATATCGCGGGCGATCGCCTGGTAATTCTGGTCGAAAGCCGCTGCTGGACCTTTCGGCCGCTGCGCGCGTGGATCCTCATACCGGCGCTGCTGGCCATAGGGTTGGGCGCTGGGATAGCGTGGTTCTGCCGCTGGTCGGCGCGGATCGGGGTGGCTTGCCGTCTCCTCGCGCGTCCGCTCCAGCCGCTGCTCCAGAGTTTCCAGGGAGCGGTTGAGCTCTTCAAGCGTCGTGTGCGGCCGGCGTTGCCTGCCGGCGTTGAGTGTATCGAGGTAGGACCGCTTGCTGTTCATCAATGCGCCCGTTTCAGAATTGCTGGCTTTCACCAGGTTCCCAAAGTCCTGCCGGGACGAACGCGACTGCCTGGCTTGTTGCAGTGGAAGACGAGCTTCCCGGGTCTCATCCGCGCTCCGAAAAACCGTGAAAAATTCAGTACAGGATAGACACGGGTAACCGACATGCGCACATTTCGCCCCAACGTGGTAAACAACGCGTTAACCAAGCTTAAGAAGTTGCAACTTTGTCGGCTGGCTGCCGACGGCGCCGGGTGTCTTTTTTGGACGCGCAAAAGACGTTGTAGAATTTTGATCAGCCGCATGATCGCTCCCGAAATCGGCAACGACCTTTTAGGTTGTCCGCTGGTGCTGCGGCATAAAGTTGCAAGACCAGAACGCTCTTGCGTGGTGAGGCGGCTATCGATATAGAATTGACGTAAACGTAAATGAGCGGATTACGCCGTTTGCGATTTGTTTGTTGAAACCACGAGTGGAAGCACGCCCCCGCTTTCACTCAGGCGACGCAAGGTCCGCGACCGCGACGCCACCAGACGGGGAAAGCCAGTGACCATGAAACTTATTTCGCCCGGCCAAGCCGCGGCCAACACCAACGATATGTCGAGCGAAGCCGGTGAAGAGCTTGTCCGCATCGGCGAAATGGCCAAGAAATATGGAGTGACGCTGCGTACGCTGCGTTTCTATGAGGACAAGGGTCTGCTCAACCCGCAGCGCGACGGCTCGACCCGTCTCTATACACGCCGCGACAGGGCCCGGCTGAAGCTGATCCTGCTTGGCCGCAAGGTCGGGTTCTCGCTGCGTGACGTCAAGCAGATGATGGACCTCTACGATCCGAACGGCTCCAACACCAAGCAATTGCGGCTGGCGCTCGACAAGTCGGAGAAGCAGCTTGCCCGTCTGCAGAAGCAGCGGGCGCTGATCGACGACGCCATCAGCGAACTGAGTGCTTCGATGTCGACCGTCCGGCAAATGCTGATCGAGCGCTCGACGCCGCAGGCCAGCGTAGCGAGCTAAACTAAGCTTTCGATTTGTGACGAATAAGAGCCGCGTGGCTTTCGCTGCGCGGTTCTTCGTCGTTTGCCGTGCTTTGTCGTTTGTCGTCCTGGCGCGCGGGAGAAAATTTGCCGCAGCGCAGAATTGACGTTTACGCAAACGTCAATATTTGTTATCTCGACCACAACGTTGGTCCGTCTGCCATCCTCATATGCTGGGGCTGATTTCGGGGCCAAGACCGCATGGTGGAGGAAACGCATGCCGATCTACAGAGCGCCGGTCCGGGACACGCTGTTCGTGCTGAACGAAGTGCTGGGATATCAGCGTTATTCCAATCTTCCCGGATTTTCCGACGCGACGCCGGATGTGCTCGAGGCCATCCTTGCCGAGGGCGCGAAGCTCGCCGAAAACGTGATGCAGCCGCTGAACCGCGTTGGCGACGTGGAAGGCTGCATGCGCCATGACGACGGTTCGGTAACGACGCCGAAAGGCTTCAAGGAAGCTTTCGACCAGTATCGCGAAGGCGGCTGGATGGGGCTCGCGGCACCTGTCGAGTTTGGCGGGCAAGGGTTGCCCTACGCGGTGCACACTGCGGTTGCCGAATACATGGTGTCGGCCAATATGTCGCTGATGATGTATGCCGGCCTGACGCAAGGCGCGATCGCTGCGATCATCACCCATGGCACCAAAGAGCAGAAGGCAACATGGTTGCCGAAGCTAGTCGAGGGCGCCTGGACCGGCACCATGAACCTGACCGAGCCACACTGCGGAACCGATCTTGGCTTGCTGCGCACCAAGGCCGTCCCCAATGGCGACGGCACCTACAGGATCTCCGGTCAGAAGATCTTCATCTCGGCCGGCGAGCATGACATGTCGGACAATATCGTCCACCTGGTGCTGGCCCGTATCGAGGGCGCGCCGGATGGCGTGAAGGGCATCTCGCTGTTCATCGTGCCGAAGCTCAAGCTCGATGCCTCAGGCAATCCGGGCGAGAAGAACACCGTCTCCTGTGGCTCGATCGAGGAGAAGATGGGTATCCATGGCAACTCGACCTGCGTCATGAATTACGACGACGCTGAAGGCACGCTGCTCGGCGAGGCCAATGGCGGGCTGAAAGCAATGTTCACCATGATGAATGAGGCGCGGCTTGGCGTCGCCCTGCAGGGACTTTCGCTATCTGAGGTTGCCTACCAGAATGCGGTTTCCTACGCCAAGGATCGTCTGCAGGGCCGCTCGCTGTCAGGGCCGAAGGCGCCGGACAGGAAGGCCGATCCGATCATCGTCCATCCGGACATCCGCCGCAGCCTGATGACCATGAAGGCTTTCAACGAGGCCGGCCGCGCGCTGGCGCTGTGGACGGCGATCAAGTCCGACATCGCTCACCGCTCCGGTGACGACAAAGATCGCCAGGTCGCAGACGACTACACCGGCCTGATGACGCCGGTGGTCAAAGGCGTGCTCACCGACAAGGGGTTCGATCATGCGGTAATGGCGCAGCAGGTCTTCGGCGGCCACGGCTATATAGAAGAGCACGGCATGAGCCAGTTCGTCCGCGATGCGCGCATCGCCATGATCTATGAGGGTGCCAACGGCATCCAGGCGCTCGACCTCGTCGGCCGCAAGCTGGCCTTGAATGGCGGCCGCGCGGTCCAGGCTTTCTTTAAGGAAGTCGGAGAGTTCTGCGAGGAAAACCGCACCGACGAGACGATGGCGCCCTTCACCAAGGCGCTGAAGAAGGGCCTCAACGATCTGCAGACGGCGACGATGTGGCTGGTGCAGAACGGCATGGCCAAGCCCGATAACGCCGGTGCCGCCTCGACCGATTACATGCATCTCTTCGGCCTGGTGGCGCTGGGCTATATGTGGGCGCAGATGGCCAGGGTGGCCGCAGCGAAATTGGCGAATGGCGCCGACGGCGCTTCGTCTTTCTACGACCACAAGCTGGTGACGGCGCGCTTCTTCATAGAGCGGATCATGCCGGAGACGTCGGCGCATCTTGCCCGCATCTCCAGCGGTGCCGACACATTGATGACACTGCCGGCGGAAGCGTTCTAGCTTCGGCGTTCCCCTCCCCCTCGAGGGGAGGGTGGCCCGAAGGGCCGGGAGGGGGTCCTGCGTGCAGTGCGCCGACCTCCATTCTGGTGCATGCCTTGGAGGAAAATGATCGCAATGCCGTGGCACATGGCGCAGGTTGTAATAGATAAGGTCAAGCAAGTCATCGGCGACCCCACCCGGCCGCTTCGCGGCCACCCTCCCCTCGAGGGGGAGGGGAACGTCGGCGCGAGGGAGAAACCATGACCCACCCCGCCGAAATCCTTGGCCTTCCCAAGCCCGCCTGGGCGGCGGACGAGGTCGGCATGCTTTACGACATGGCGCACCGCTTCATGTCGGAAGAGATCGCGCCGCGTTACGACGAGTTCGAGAAGAACGAAATGGTCGACCGCGAGAGCTGGCTGAAGGCGGGTGCTGCCGGCCTGCTCTGCGCCTCTATGCCGGAGGAATATGGCGGATCGGGCGGCACCTTCGCGCATGAGAGCGCCATCATCGAGGCGATCGGCCATGTCGGCGTCGACGGGTTCGGCATTGGCCTGCACAATTCGATCGTTGCCCCCTACATCCTCCATTACGGCTCGGACGAGCAGAAGAAGAAATGGCTGCCGAGGCTGGCGACCGGCGAGCTGATCGGCGCCATCGCCATGACCGAGCCCGGTGCGGGCTCCGACCTTCAGAGCGTCAAGATGCGCGCCGAAAAGGACGGCAACCAGTACAAGCTCAACGGCTCGAAGACCTTTATCACCAACGGCCAGCTCGCCAATTTCATCATCGTCGTTGCCAAGACCGATCCTGAGAAGGGCGCCAAGGGCATCTCGCTGATCGTCGTCGAGACTGACGAGGTGGAAGGTTTCGAGCGCGGCCGCAACCTCGACAAGATCGGCCTCAAGGCCAACGACACGTCGGAACTGTTCTTCAACGACGTGCGTGTGCCGACCTCGAACCTGCTCGGCAACGAGGAAGGCCAGGGCTTTGTCCAGTTGATGCAGCAATTACCGCAGGAGCGGCTGCAGATCGGCACCACTGCTATTGCCATGGTCGAGCGGGCGCTGGCGCTTACCATCGACTACGTCAAGGAGCGCAAGGCCTTCGGCAAGGCCATCATCGAATTCCAGAACACCCAGTTCAAACTTGCCGAATTGAAGACCGAGGCGACCATCGGCCGCGTCTTCTATAATGACTGCGTTGCCCGCCACATCAACGGCGGCCTCGACCCGGTGACCGCGTCTATGGCCAAATACTGGCTGTCGGACCTGCAAGGAAAAGTCGTCGACGAATGCCTTCAATTGCATGGCGGCTATGGCTACATGAATGAATATCCGATTGCGCGCATGTTCCGCGATGCCCGCGTCCAGCGCATCTACGGCGGCACCAACGAGATCATGAAATTGCTGATCGGGCGCTCGCTCTGAGCGAGTTTCAGCAAACCCAAGGAGCAGGAAAATGGCCGAAGCTTATGTCTATGATGCCGTGCGCACGCCGCGCGGCAGGGGCAAGAAGGATGGCTCGCTGCACGAAGTGCCGGCGGTGCGGCTCGGCGCCAAGGTGCTCGAGGCTATCCGCGACCGCAACGGGCTGGACACCGGCACCGTCGACGACATCATCTTCGGTTGTGTCGATCCGGTTGGCGAGGCGGGTGCGGTCATTCCACGTGCCGCCGCTTTCGAGGCCGGCTACGACACCAAGGCGCCTGGCATGCAGATATCGCGCTTCTGCGCCTCGGGCCTCGACGCCATCAATTTCGGCGCCGCCAAGATCGCACAGGGCGCCGACGAGATCGTCATTGCCGGTGGCATCGAATCGATGTCGCGCGTCGGCATGGGCGCCTCCGGCGGCGCCTGGTTCATGGACCCATCGGTCGGCCTGCCCGGCTGGTTCGTGCCGCAAGGAATCTCGGCCGACCTGATCGCCACCAAATACGGCTTTTCGCGCGACGACGTCGATGCCTACGCGGTCGAAAGCCAGAAGCGTGCCGCCAAGGCGTGGGGCGAGGGCCGCTTCAAGAATTCGGTGATCTCGGTCAAGGACCAGAACGGCCTGACCATCCTCGACCATGACGAACATATGCGGCCCTCGACCGACATGCAGTCGCTGGCCGCGCTCAACCCGTCCTTCGTCATGCCCGGCGAAATGGGCGGCTTCGACGCCGTCGCCGTGCAGAAGCATCCCGAGGTGGAACAGGTCAACCACGTCCACCATGCCGGCAATTCCTCCGGCATCGTCGATGGCGCGGCCGCCGTGCTGCTCGGCTCGAAAAAGGCGGGAAAGACGCTCGGCCTCAAGCCGCGCGCACGCATCCGTGCGTTCGCCAACATCGGCTCCGAACCGGTGCTGATGCTGACCGGCCCCGTCGACGTCACCGAGAAGCTGTTGAAGCGGGCGAAGATGAAGCTGTCGGACATCGACCTGTTCGAGCTCAACGAGGCCTTCGCTTCGGTGGTGCTGCGCTACATGCAGGCTTTCGACATTCCGCATGACCGGATCAACGTCAATGGTGGGGCCATCGCCATGGGCCATCCGCTCGGCGCCACCGGTGCGATGATCTTCGGTACGGTGCTGGACGAATTGGAACGCCGCGACCTCAACACCGCGCTGGTGACGCTTTGCATCGGCGCCGGCATGGGCACTGCAACGATCATCGAACGCGTCTGACGGAGAGAGATGATGAGCTACACCAATTTCACCCTCGACATCGACGCCGACGGCATTGCGCTGGTCACCTGGGACATGCCGGACCGTTCGATGAACGTCTTCACCGAGGAGGTGATGCTCGAACTGAATACCATCGTCGACAAAGTGGCGAGCGATGCAGCGATAAAGGGCGCGGTGATCACCTCCGGCAAGGATACGTTCTCGGGCGGCGCCGACATCACCATGCTGCAGAAGATGCTGGCGACCTTCGCCGCCGACAAGGCGAAGGACCCGGAGAAGGCGACCAAGGCGCTGTTCGACAATGCGGGCACCATGAACGGCCTGTTCCGTAAGCTGGAAACTTCGGGAAAGCCATGGGTTTCGGCGATCAACGGCACATGCATGGGTGGCGCGTTCGAATTGTCGCTCGCCTGCCATGGCCGTGTCGCGGCCGATTCAGACAAAGTGAGGATGGCGCTTCCCGAAGTGAAGATCGGCATTTTTCCGGGCGCCGGCGGCACCCAGCGCGTGCCACGGCTGACCGACCAGCAGCAGGCGCTGCAAATGCTGACGTCCGGCCAGACGCTGTCGCCTCAGAAGGCCAAGTCGATGGGCCTGATCCATGAGATTGCCGAGCCGGACAAGCTGGTCGAAACCGCCAAGGCGATGATCAGGAACGGCTTGAAGCCGGTGGCGCCATGGGATGAAAAGGGCTTCAAGCTGCCCGGCGCCCCGATCTATTCGGTGGCCGGTGCCAATCTGTGGCCCCCGGCCATCGCCATTCTGCGCCGAGAGACCTATGGCAATTATCCCGCCGCTGCCGCCATCCTGAAATGCATCTATGAGGGCCTGTTGGTGCCGTTCGACACCGCCTTGCGGATCGAGCAACGCTATTTCACCGAGATCATGCAGACAAGGGAAGCGGCAGCGATGATCCGTTCGTTGTTCGTGTCGCTGCAGGAACTGAACAAGGGCGCGCGCCGCCCGGCCGGTGTGCCGGAAACGAAGTTCAAGAAGATCGGCGTACTCGGCGCCGGCTTCATGGGCGCCGGCATCGCCTATGTGACGGCCAAGGCCGGCATTCCGGTGGTGCTGCTCGACCGCGACATGGAGTCCGCCGCCAAGGGCAAAGCGCATTCCGACAACCTGATCTCGGATCAGGTCAGGAAGGGCCGCGCCAAGCCAGAGGACAAGGAAAGATTGCTGTCGCTGATCACGCCGACGGCCGATTACGCCGATCTTGCCGGCTGTGATCTTGTGGTCGAGGCGGTGTTCGAGGATTCGGCCGTTAAGAAGGATGCCACCGAACAGGCCGAGGCGGTGCTGAAGCCGTCGGCGATCTTCGCGTCGAACACGTCGACCATCCCAATCACATCGCTGGCCAGGAATTCGGCGCGCCCGAAGAATTTCATCGGCATTCATTTCTTCTCGCCCGTCGACAAGATGATGCTGGTCGAGATCATCCTCGGCAAGAAGACCGGCGACAAGGCGCTGGCCACCGCGATCGACTTCGTCCGCGCCATCAAGAAGACGCCGATCGTCGTCAACGATACGCGCGGCTTCTATGTCAATCGCTGCGTGCTGCGCTACATGTCGGAAGCCTACAAGATGCTGATCGAAGGTGTTCCGGCGCCGATGATCGAAAACGCGGCCAAGGCCGCCGGCATGCCGGTCGGTCCTCTGGCGTTGACCGACGAGACTGCGATCGACCTTGCCCAGAAGATCATGAAGCAGACCATGCGCGACCTCGGCGACAAGGCGGTCGACCCGAAGCAGATGGCGCTGATCAACACGATGGTCGACACGCATGGTCGCTTGGGCCGCAAGAACGGCAAGGGCTTCTATGACTATCCGGCAAAACCGGCCAAGAAGAAGCTGTGGCCAGGCCTCAGGGACCTCTACCCGCAGCTGTCGCCGGAGCAGGTCGATTATGAGGAACTGAAGCAGCGGCTGCTGGTCACCATCGCGCTTGAGGCGGTACGGGTGATGGAAGAGGGCATCGTTACCGACCCACGCGAGGCCGATGTCGGCTCGATCCTGGCCTTCGGCTTCGCGCCCTATACCGGTGGTGCACTGTCCTACATAGACGGCATCGGCGCGAAAAAATTCGCTAAGATCGCCAAAGGCCTGCAGAAGAAATACGGTGCCGAGTTCAAGGCGCCGAAGCTGCTGCTCGACATGGCCGAGAAGGGCGAGACCTTCTACGAGCGCTTCGATCCTTATACCAGAAACGAGGCCAAGGAGGCGGCGTGACGCCGTCTTCGACGGTGGACAAGATGGCGGCCAAGGGATAGAACAGGGAAGGTATTTTTTCCTGTTTCGAAGGAAGAGCAAGGTGCTCTCGCACGACCGCGTTTGGGCCGCCATCGACGCTCTTGCCGAGCGTTATTCGCTTTCGGCCTCTGGACTGGCCAGGCGCGCTGGCCTCGACTCGACCGCCTTCAACAAATCGAAGCGGCTGTCCTCAGATGGACGGCCGCGCTGGCCGTCGACCGAATCGCTGGCCAAGATCATCGAGGCGACCGGCGCCTCGCTGGATGAATTTGCGGGGCTGGTCGAGGGTCGGGGTAATTCCGACGCACTACCCGTGCAGAGATCGTCGGTGCCGCTGCTCGGCTTCGCCCAGGCGGGCGCCGGTGGCTTCTTCGACGACGCCGGGTTTCCAGCGGGGCAGGGATGGGACCTGATCGAGCTTCCGGCACGGGCAACCGAAACCTCCTATGCCTTGAAGGTCCAGGGCGATTCCATGCTGCCGCTCTATCGCAATGGCGATGTCCTGATCGTCGAGCCAGGGGCTACCATACGAAAGGGTGATCGCGTCGTCGTCAAGACCAATGCCGGCGAGGTGATGGCCAAGGTGCTCGACCGCCAGACACCGAGGTCGATCGCGCTGGTCTCCCTCAATCCCGATCACCCGGACCGCGACATCCCCATGCGCGATGTCGAATGGGTGGCGCGGATTGTCTGGGCAAGCCAGTAGGCGCGGGGCCGGTGCGTCTGCCTCACCTTGCCTTGGCTGTTCTGGCGATCCCGGCGATGGCCACGGCAATTGTCGCCGGCGGCCGCGCCGTCCAGAGCGAAAGCGGCGGCCCCTGGGAGCAAATCCAGGTCGGCGCTGAACCGCAGCCCGCCGCGCCGGCTACGTCGGCCATCCCGAAATCAGTGCCGGCCAAGCAGGCGGCGCATTCGAGGGCAATCGATCCAGAAATCGTGGTGCCGCCGCAGCTCGGTTCCAACGAGCTTGAACGGATAGAGCCGCGCGCCCCGTTGAGCGATCTGGCATTGGCCGGACCGCCCAAGCCGCCAAAAACGAAAATGCCCGACGACTGGAAAGGCACGAAACTATTCCAGCCCGTCGCGTCGGCCGCCGGGGTCATCGAAGCAAAGGGCTATTCGATTGCGGTTTCCGGTATCGACATCGTCAAGCAGGAGGAGACTTGCACCGACGGCGGCGAGTCCTGGAATTGCGGCATTCGGGCGCGAACGGCCTTCCGCGCCTTTCTCCGCAGTCGTGCGGTGGTCTGTGCCGTGCCGCCCGAAGGCGGTCGTGATCTGATCGCCGCCGAGTGCCGGATCGGCAATCAGGATATCGGCCAATGGCTGGTCGAAAATGGCTGGGCGCGCGCCGCCAAGGGCGGCCCTTACGTAGAAGCCGGCGAGAAGGCGCGTGCAGCAAAAAAAGGCGTCTTCGGGCCGGCGCCGAGCGTTTCAGGCCTGCCGCCGCTCCCGGCTGCTGCGTCGCGATCCGCGCCTGTAGCGCCTAGCTCGATCCTGGAGGAGCAAGACGGCGTCCTCATGCCGCCAGCTGACCAGCCAGCGCCCGCTGAATGAGCTCGCGCGTTTCGGCGATGCCGTAGAGCGCGGCGAAGGAGCCGAAGCGCGGCCCGCGTTCCTGACCTATCAGCACCTGATAGATCATCTGGAAGAAGGCGACGGAGACACCGGGTCCGCCCTCCGGGCTCTGCTTGGAATGATCCTGGTAGCGCTCGATCTTGCGCGCAACATTGAGGGCAGCGTTCTGGATTGCCTCGCTGTCGGCATCAGCCGGCAGCTCGGCGAGCGCTTCCGAAAGCTTGGTCAGCGCCTCGCGCTCGACCGCGTCGGCAGCACGGTACACTTTCGCCGGCTTCACGAAATCGTCGAAATAGCGGATGGCATATTCGGCCAGCCGGTCGAGCTCGGGATGGGTTGTCGGCGTCACACCCGGCGCGTGGCGCGAAATGAAACCCCACAGCACGTCCCTGTTCTGCGCATTCGAGGCGCTGACCAGGTTGAGCAGCAGCGAGAACGGAACCGGCAGGTCGACTGCCGGGGGATTGCCGTCATGCATGTGCCAGACCGGATTGCCCAGCCGCTCCTTCCAGTCCTGCCTCTGATAGGCAGAGAGGAACGTGTAATATTCGTCTACCGCCTTCGGGATGACGTCGAAATAAAGCTTCTTCGCGGTTCGCGGGCGCTGGAACATATAAAGGCTAAGGCTCTCGGTCGGCGCGTAAGTCAGCCACTCGTCGATAGTCAGCCCATTGCCCTTCGACTTCGATATCTTCTGGCCGTTCTCATCGAGGAACAGCTCATAATTGAAGCCCTCCGGTGCCGGAGCATCGAGCGCGCGGCAAATCTGCCCGGCGAGCTTGACGGAATCGATCAGATCCTTGCCGGACATCTCGTAATCGACGCCGAGTGCTGCCCAGCGCATCGCCCAATCTGGCTTCCATTGCAGCTTGGCATGACCGCCGGTCACCCGCGTCTCGAAGCGCTCGCCGGTGTCCGGGTCGCGCCACACGATGGTGCCGGCGTCGAGCTTGCGCTCGTCGATCGCGACTTGCATGACGATGCCGGTCTTGGGATGGATCGGCAGGAAGGGCGAATAGCTCAGCGCCCGCTCCTCGCGCAGTGACGGCAGCATAATTGCCATCACCCTATCGAAGCGCTCGAGCATCTTGAGCAGCGTCGCGTCGAAGCGGCCGGAAGTATAATAGTCGGTCGAGGAAGCGAATTCGTAATCGAAGCCGAAACGGTCGAGGAAAGCGCGCAGCCGTGCGTTATTGGCGGCGCCGAAGGACGGATACTCATTGGAGAACGGGTCCGGTATCCTGGTCAGCGGCTTGCCGAGATAGGCGCGCAGCATGTCCTTGTTAGGCACATTGTCCGGCACCTTGCGCAATCCGTCCATGTCGTCGGAGAAGCACAGCAGCCGCGTCTTGACCTTGTCTTCAGTCAGCACGCGGAAGGCGTGGCGCACCATAGATGTGCGCGCCACCTCGCCGAACGTGCCGATGTGCGGCAGGCCGGACGGGCCGTAGCCAGTCTCGAACAGCACCGTTTCCGGGTAGCCGCTGCTCGCATAGCGGGCGACGATCTTTTTCGCTTCCTCGAATGGCCACGCCTTGCTTTCGGCGGCGGCGGCGAGGACTTCCGGGCTGAGATCGATCGGCTGTTGTTCGGCCATGATGCTATTCCTGCAACTTTGCCAGCATCCATGCCGGCAGCCGCATGCTCTAGACCATGATCCCGAAAAGTGGAACCCGGTTTTCGGGCAGGACCGTGATCAGGCAAGAAGATTAAGAGCCCCCGTCCCGATAGTCAGGATGGATCAAGTTCCAAGGCGTGATCGGAGCGCCAACGATCGCGGCTGTTTTTCCTTGCGGCGCCGGTCCCTCGTTCCTAACTTCGGGACCATCTCAAGGAGTTGTAAATGCCATTGTCGCCACACGAAGCCATGATCTACCTGATGGTCATCACCTCGGCGTCAGACCGCGACATGACCGACGTCGAACTGGCGCGGATCGGCGACGTCGTTCGATCCTGGCCGGTGTTTGAGGATTTCAACCAGGAGCGGCTGGTCGAGGTCGCCCAGGCCTGCCAGAAAATGCTGCATGAAAAGGATGGGCTGGAGGGCGTCCTGGCGCGCGTCGCCGAGGCGCTGCCCGAACGCCTGCGTGACACCGCCTATGCCGCCGCCTTCGAGGTCGCAGCTGTCGATCTCGAAATGCGCCTGGAGGAGGTGCGCGTCCTGCAGCTCGTCCGCCGGGAACTCGACCTCGATGCGCTGGCGGTCGCCGCCATTGCGCGAGCCGCCAAGGCCCGCCTTCGCACGCTGACCTGAGCCGGCGGCCAAGCTCAGAAAAAACTGACGGGAAAATAGCGCAGATAGAACTCGGCGAACGTGCCTTTCACCGAGATTTCCTGCAGCGCGTAGTCGAAAGCGGCGGCCAGTGCCGGATCGTCGGCCCTGGTGGCGATTGCCATGCCTGAGCCGAGATATTCGGGCGCCAGATAGGGGCCGCCGGCAAAGCGGCAGCAGCCCGCTGCATCCGAACCGCCGAGCCAGAAGGCGAAACGCATGCCGTCGCCGAAGGCGGCGTCGATCTTGCCGGCTTTCAGCTCGCCATAAAGCTCCTCCGGCTTTGCGAACGGGACGATTTGGACGTCGCCGAAATAATCGCGCAGCATCCGCTCGTGCGCGGAGCTGGCGATCACGCCGACACGCTTGCTGCGCAACTTGTCGAACATTGGTTCGGTCAGCGCCTGTGTCTTCAGCATGATGAAGCGTGCCGGAAATTGCAGGTAGGAGCGTGAAAATGCGTATTTCGACCGCGACTCCGGCGTCGCGGCGATGCCGGCAATGATCGCTTCGCCCTCGCCTTTCTCGAGCGCACCTTCGAGCTCGGCCCAGGGCAGCGCCTGGATCTGGCATTTTTCGGCAATGCCGAGCTCGGCGCAGATGGCGCGCGCCAGGTCGACATGGAAGCCCGACAGCCGGCCTGCCCCATCGAGGAAATTGAACGGCGGGAAATCCGTGGTGGTCAGGAATCGCAGCCGCGGCAGCATCGAAAGGTCCGGCTTTGGCAGCCGCTCCTTGGCGTCCCAGAACACCGGCACCTGCGGCTCCGCGGCGAGCGCAGCAACCGCAAGCGATTGCGCTCCGATCAATATCGAGATCAATGAAATGGATATGCGCCGAAACGCCACGCGACGACTCCGTCCGGTCTTGCCCCGGCTTTCGTACGAAATAACAGGTTTTTGTACGAAAAAAACACAGGTACGACGGTTTTTGGTTTCATCATTGCAATTTAGGGATATTGTTTAGTGAGTTTGCAAGTGACTGCGTGATGCCGGCTGAAGAGGAGCAGTAGGACGCACAGGGGAGGCAGCTTTGCAGTCCGGGGTTGATGGCGTGGTGCGGGTTGATCACTGCCATTGGCGTCAAGAGCGGAAGGCAACATGGGGTAGATGTTGCGATGGGTCATTTCGATCGTACGCTGGAGTTGATAGATCAGTTGCAGCACGCCGGCACAGCCGCCGCCGTCTGCGAAAAGCTGCTGGGGGTAACAAGCGGGTTCGGGCTGACGGCGCTGATGGCCGGGACGGTTCCGCAACCTGGCACGCCGAGAAACCAGCAAAAGGACCATGTGCTGCTCTGCGACTGGCCGGCTGAATGGCTTGAGCGCTACGTCGCGCGCAACTACGTCGATCACGACCCCGTCGTCAGCCACATGAAGCAGCTTCAAGCGCCATTCCAGTGGCGGGAAGCATCTCAGGGCATCCGCATCGGCAAGAGCGGCGGCGAGGTGATGGGCGATGCCGGCGAATTCAAGCTGCGCGACGGGTTGGCCTTCCCGCTAATCACGCTCGATGGCCAGATCGTCATGGTGTCGCTAGGCGGCGAGGCTGTCGAATTGTCGAGTGCCGAGTTCGGGTTGGTGTCGCTGGTCTCGACTTATGCGATTGGCCGCGCAATGCAGCTCCACACCATGGCGGGCAAAACCATCGATCATGTCGAATTAACGCCGCGTGAGCGCGAATGCCTGCAATGGGCTGCTGTCGGCAAGTCCGAATGGGAGATTTCACAAATTCTCGGCATTTCGGAACACACGTCAGAGAAACACCTTCTTAACGCCAAAAGCAAACTCGGTGCCGTCAACCGGGTCCAGGCCGTCGCGGAAGCGATAAGGCGCGGCTATATTAACTAGGTCGGCCGCGCCGGCCTAGAAATTCTTGCTTGCGTGATCGCGTAATTTTTTTGGGAAAGCACGGCCGTATCTTCCTATTGAAACTAGGAGACGGCAAATGCTTTTTTCCCTCACGACCCAGGAATTGATGGAACGGCCCGACCTCTGGGAGGCAGTTCATCGTTTGCGTTACAGAGTTTTCGTCGAAGAGATGGGATGGACCGATCTGCAGCGCCCTGATGGCCTCGAGATCGATCAATTCGACCACGACGAGGCAGTGCACCAGATCGTCATCCGCAATGGCGAGCTCGCCGGTTATCAGCGGATGTTGCCGACGACCCGGGCACATCTTCTAACCGATGTGCTGGCGGACCTTTATGAGGGAACCCCACCGTCGGGCCCGAATGTCTATGAACTGACCCGCTATGCGGTTGCGCCGGGATTCCGCGACGGTCGGCGCGGCGTGTCGACGGTCGGCACCGAGCTGATCGCCGGCTTCGTCGAGTGGGGTCTGAAGCGCAACGTCAACCAGGTGATCATCGAATTCGAGCCGATGTGGGTGCTTCGCGCGCTGCAGCTGCATTTCCTGGCAACGCCGCTCGGTTACCAGCGTACCTATGGCAACCAGCAGGTGGTTGCCACACTGCTCACCTTCAACGAGCACACGCTCGACGTGGTGCGTTCGCGCCGCAACCACTTTGCGCCGGTGCTGGCCAGAGGGTACCCGGACATGCTCGGACAGAGACGCGCCTCGTGAGATTGGAGAGAGGCCATGAACGTTCACTCAAAAGCAGAATTCCGCAATCACACGCTGATCGTCACGGTATCGTCGGGTGACGGCCGCCCGGTGCTGGACAGGCGGGCCTATGAAAGCCTGGCCAGAACATTCCACGAAGCCGCTGTCGACGACGACGTCCGCGTCGTGGTCCTGCGCGGCTTGGCCGGGTGCTTCTGCCTCGGTGCCGATTTCTCCGAATTTCTCGACGCCACCAAACATCGGCGACTGATCGCCGCCGTCACCGATATGTTCCGCACGCTGGCGACGTTCCCGAAACCGGTCCTTGCCTGTGTCGACGGCGACGCCGTCGGCGTCGGTTGCACCATCCTGTTCCACTGCGACATGGTGATCGCCTCGAGCAAGAGCACGTTTCGGGTGCCGTTCGTCGATTTCGGCCTGGTGCCGGACGCGGCGACCAGCATTCTGGCGCCGCAGAAGCTCGGCTATGCCGGGGCGTTCCGCTTCTTCTGCCTGGGCGACACGCTCGCCGCCGAAGATGCCAGGGCACTGGGCCTTGTCGGCGAGATCGTGACGGACGGCAGCGTCGAGGAAGCCACGTTGGCAAGAGCCAGGCAACTCGCCAAGAAGCCTGTCGCGGCGCTGCTACAGACGCGCGACCTGCTTAGGGGCGACACCGGCGCGCTCTGCGACCGCATCGACCAGGAGATCTCGCTTTTCCAGCAGGCGCTGCAGGACGACACCACGCTGAAGCGACTGCAGCGGATTGCCCGGCTGGCGGCATGAGAGCCGCGTATCGATGAGGTGAGCTTATTTTTCGAGGAAAGTCGGCCCTTCGCCGATGATCTTCTTGTCCTCCTTGCCGATGACGTCGAGGTCGCGGCCGTCATAGGGAAGCGAAAGGAGAATGCGCTGCATGACGGCCAGCCGCGCGCGCCGTTTGTCGTTCGCCCGCACAATGATCCAGGGCGCGAACTCCTTGTGCGTGCGCTCGACCATCAGGTCGCGCGCTTTGGTGTATTCGTCCCATTTGGTGATGCCGGCGATGTCGATTGGCGAAAACTTCCAGCTCTTCAGCGGGCTCCAGCGGCGGTCGTGGAATCGTTCGAGCTGCGTTTCCCGGCCGATGTTCAGCCAGAATTTGAAGAAATGTATGCCCTCGTTGCGGATCATCCGCTCGAAATGCGGAACCTCGTCCAGAAATTGCTCGTGCTGCTCGGGCGTGCAGAATCCCATCACCGGTTCAACGCCGGCGCGGTTATACCAGGAGCGGTCGAAGGTGACGAATTCGCCCGACGTCGGGAAGTGGTCGACGTAGCGCTGGAAGTACCATTGTCCAAGCTCGGTGGGCGTTGGCTTGGTCAGCGCCACGTTGCGCGCCGTGCGAGGGTTCAGATACTGGCGCAAAACGAAGATCGTGCCGCCCTTGCCGGCAGCGTCGCGCCCCTCGAACAGAGACATTACCCGCTTGCCCGTCGACTGCAGCCACGCCTGCGCCTTGACCAGCTCGATCTGCAGCTTCTCTAGCCTCTCGTCATACTCCTCGCTCTTCATCTTCTTGTCGTAAGGGTAACCGCCGGCGGTGAGCTTGCGGTCCCCGACCCAGTCGGGAAGCGCGGGGGCCTCGATGTCGAACGCCCTCTCCTTGCCGTCGATCATGATCTTCAGCGGCCCCGATGAGGGTGCGGCGGGGCTTTCCTTAGCGTTTTTCATCGAGGCGAACCTTTCCAGCTTCCGGACTCGTGCTATTGGGAGCCTTACTGCATCGGCCCAAAAATCGGAATCGATTTTCGGAAAGAACGATGCAGCAGATAAAGTGGTAGAGCGTCCTTTGTGCGTCCAATTGGACGCACTGCGCTCTAGCGCCGGTCCAGCAAGAAGTTCTTGAAGTGGCCGCAGACGGAGCGCAAATGGCCGACATCGGCACGGAGCGGAGAGGCAGGGCGCAAGCCGTCGCCATGCGGCTGTGGAACAGCCGCTGGCTGCTGGCGGCCGGCCTCGTTGCGGTTCTGATGGTCTATGGTTTTGCCGGCATGTCTGGCTATGTGGTGCTGCTGGCTGGCGCCGTGCTGGTTGCCGCTGCGATGCTGCCGGCCGGCATCGCCCGCCAATCGACCGAAAATGCCGCGGCCATCGAGTCGAGCGTGCAACAACTTTCCGGCGAATATCTCGCGGCGGCGGTTGCCGATCCGCTGATCATTTTCGATCGCTCCGCCGCCATCGTCCACGCCAACGCTGCTGCCTTTGCCGCCTTCGGCGGGATTGCGCCCGGCATGTCGCTGTCGCTGAAATTCCGCGCGCCGGAAATGCAGGCCTTGCTGGATAGTATCTTGGCGGGCAACGTCGCTTCGGACAGCGTCGACTACATAGAAAAGCTGCCGGTCGAACGAGCCTATCGGGTGAGCGCGTCTTCAGTCGGCCATGCCACGGATCTCTACGTGCTGGTGTTCAAGGACCAGAGTGAGGCGCGCCGGATCGACAGAATGCGTGCCGACTTCATTGCCAATGCCAGCCACGAGCTGCGCACGCCTCTCGCCTCGATCGCCGGCTTCATCGAGACGCTGCGCGGGCCGGCCCGCAACGACCCCGCGGCGCGCGAGCAGTTCCTGCAGATCATGCAGAACCAGACCAGCCGCATGGCGCGCCTCATCGACGATCTTCTGTCGCTGTCGCGCCTGGAGATGAAGCCCTATCTCAAGCCGGGAACCGAGGTCGACCTGCGCCAGGCCATCGACAGCGTCATCGATTCGCTTGGGCCGCTCGCAAAGGAAAACGGCGTCGTCATCGAGCGTGATTTCGCGGAAGGGCCGCTCGACGTGCCCGGCGATCGGGACGAGCTTTTCCAGGTCTTCGAAAACCTGCTGGAAAACGCCTGCAAATATGGTCAGTTGGGCGGACGCGTCGTGGTGTCGATCATACGCAGCGACAGCGATCCCGAACCGGGCATCGACGTCACCATCAGGGATTTCGGCCCCGGCATCCCCGAAGAGCACATCCCGCGCATCACCGAGCGCTTCTACCGCGTCGACGTCGAGAACAGCCGAACCCAGAAGGGCACCGGCCTTGGCCTGTCCATCGTCAAGCATATCCTGACCCGCCACAACGCCAGACTCTCCATCAGGTCGGAGGTCGGCAAGGGTGCGGCGTTCACGGTCCATTTGCCGGCTCGCTAACGTAGTACTATCTCTAGCACATAATGGGCCGTTTCTTTTTTCTGTCATCCGGCTAGCGTATCAGCGGGGATTCGAGGGAACGACTCAACCACGAGATCCCGGGAAGGCATTTCGTCATGCAGTCCGTGCATATCGTCAGCGCCTATGACGAGGAGCTGAAATATCTGTCGAAGCGCATCGCGGCGATGGGCGGGCATGCCGAGCGCATGGTCGAGCAGGCGGTCGCGGCGCTGGTCAATGCGGATCCGGGGCTTGCCCAGAAAGTCATTCGGGACGACCTGGTTCTGGATGAGGGACAGCGCGAGATCGACGACAAGGCGATCATCATCATCGCCAAACGCCAGCCGATGGCGACGGATCTGCGCGAGATCGTCGGCGCGATCCGCATCTCGGCTGACCTCGAACGGGTAGGCGACCTCGGCAAGAACGTCGCCAAGCGGGTGGTTGCCGTCGCAGACGGGCGCCAGCCGAACAGCCTGTTCCGCGGCCTCGAGGCTTTGGCCAATCTGGCACTGACCCAGCTCAAGGAAGTACTCGACGTCTATGCGTCGCGGTCGGTGGAGAAAATCGGTTTCGTGCGCGACCGCGACGACCAGATCGACGCCATGTACACCTCTCTGTTTCGCGAATTGCTGACCTACATGATGGAAGACCCACGCAACATCACGCCCTGCACACATCTCCTGTTTTGCGCCAAGAACATCGAGCGCATCGGCGACCACGCTACCAACATCGCCGAGACGATCTACTATATCGTCACCGGCGATCAGATGCCGGCCGATCGTCCGAAGGGCGACAAGACGGACAAGATTATTCTTCCCGCAACCCAACCAGCGAAGTGAGTTCTCTCAGCACTGATGCGAATTTCGGATTCGCCACCTGACAGAAAATTGCGCTAAGCTTTCGACGCGCCGACTTCTCAGTTCCGCGATGAAGGCCCCGCCTTCAGGAGGCTGCGATGGAATACGTCCGCGAGTTTGCTCCTGCGCCGCCGATGTCGGGTATAATCGCTTGCGGCGTCTATACGGCTGGGCGGCGCATCGCCGACATTCCGATCGAGGAAGCCGGCGAATGGGCCGGGAAGCCGGGCCACGTGGTCTGGATCGGACTGCTGGAGCCCGACCGCAATTTGTTGCTGCGCGTCCAGGCGCAATTCCATCTGCATGAGCTGGCGATCGAGGACGCCGAGCATCCGCACCAGCGACCGAAGATCGAGCAATATGGTGATGCCCTGTTCATCGTTGCCCGCACGGCGCAGCTGATCGACAGCCGCGTCACCTTCGGCGAGACGCATCTGTTCGTCGGCGCGGGCTACATTGTCAGCGTCAGGCATGGCCCGTCGACCTCCTACGCCGCCGTTCGCCAGCATTGGGAAAGCTGCCCACATTCCCTTGCCAAGGGCGAGGATTTCGTCCTCTACGCCATTCTCGACTTCATCGTCGACAACTATATGCCGGTGCTTGAGCAGATCGAAAACGAGGTCGAGGCGATCGAGGACAAGGTTCTGCTGAAACCGATGACCGGCTCCGATATCGAACGGCTTTATATGCTGCGCCGCGATCTCTTGCGCCTGCGTAATGCGGCCCTGCCGCTGGTGGAGGTCTGCCGGCGGCTCACCAGCGCCGATCTGCCGCAAATCCACACAGCCATGCACCCGCTGTTTCGCGACGTCACCGACCACATCCGCACTGTCCAGGAAAAGATCGACAGCCTGCGTGAGGTTCTCGCCTTCGCCTTCGAGGCGAGCCTTCTGGTCGGTCAAAGCCAGGAGACGGCGATCTCCAAGAAGCTTGCCTCATGGGCCGCAATCTTGGCCGTGCCGACGGCATTCGCCGGCATTTACGGCATGAATTTCAGCGACATGCCGGAACTGAGGATGGAATATGGCTACCCGGCCGTCCTGGCGGCAATTGCCCTGATCTGCACGTTTCTTTACTGGCGGTTTCGCAAGAATGGGTGGCTTTGAAGCGAGGGCAGTAGGGCAGTAGGGCAGTAGGGCAGTAGGGCAGTAGGGCAGTAGGGCAGTAGGGCAGTAGGGCAGTAGGGCAGTAGGCTATCGCTTCGGGAGCGCGCTTCTCTACAATTCACCTACTGCCGTACTGCCTTACTCCCCTATTCCCCTAACTATCTGCTCCGCCGCCGCTCCGATGCCGGCTGGAACGCCACACGGGCGTGGTACTTGCAGTAGGGGCCGGTTTCGGCGGCGTCGTTGCCGCAGAAATGGAAGTCTTCCGAAAGCGGATCGCCGTTCGGCCATTTGCAAGTGCGCTCGTTGAGTTCGACAAGTTGCAGATGCCGCGAGATCGGCACCACGACGTTCTCGACCGGGCGGATATAGTGGCGCGCCACCGGTTCGGCATCGAACTGCGCCTTGAGCGCGGTCGCACCGATCGACATCGAGGTGGTGGCATGGCGTGTGGCGCTTGCTGCCCGGGACACCGATTTCTGGATCGTCGATCCCTGCACCGTCTTCTTCTGGCGTGCCGGTGAGGCGGTCGTGCGTCCGCGACCGGACAGTTTCAGCCGGTGCACTTTGCCGATGACCGCATTGCGGCTGACCCCGCCAAGCTGTGCGGCGATCTGGCTGGCGCTGAGGCCCTCCGACCACAATTTTCTGAGAAGTTCGACTCGCTCGTCAGTCCAGTTCATGAGACCGCGCTCCTGCTGAAACGTGCGGCAATCGGAATCCATTCCCGACCCGGCTTCTGCCGGGCAGACACCACATATATCGGGTGATTAGGTCCGCCGCACGAAATCTAGTTATTTCTCTACTACAATTACCTTATGCGCTGACTCGGTGACAAGAGTCCCAAGGCCAACACGAATCGGTTTTTTCGGTTTTCCCCAACTTGCCCGGTCGCTTATGAGCCGGCGTTATGCTGGGGGGCTTGCCGCGCGACCTTGCGCGACCTTTTCGTTGACTTCACGGCCGAAAAACACGATAAGCCACAAGGGCCGCCGCTTTGGCGGCTTTTTGATTTTTCCGGTTCCGGAGACGCATATAATGAGCGGTTCGGCGCTTTTCGAGACCTTTGTTCGCGCACCCCTGGCTTTCGACCATGGTGAAGGCACCTGGCTGGTCACCGACAAGGGCGAGCGATATCTCGATTTCGCCGGCGGCATCGCCGTGAATTCGTTGGGCTACAGCCATCCGCATCTGGTCGCGGCCCTCACCGAGCAGGCCGCCAAGCTCTGGCACGTCTCCAATCTGTACGAGATTCCGGGACAGAGCCGGCTCGGCGAGCGGCTGGCCGACGCAAGCTTCGCCGACAAGGTGTTCTTCACCAATTCCGGCGCAGAGGCGCTCGAATGCGCCATCAAGACGGCGCGGCGCTACCACTTCGTCAAGGGCCATCCCGAGCGCTACCGCACAATCACCTTCGAAGGCGCCTTCCACGGCCGCACCCTGGCGACCATCGCCGCCGGCGGCCAGTACAAGTATCTGGAAGGTTTCGGCCCCAAGGTCGACGGCTTCGACCAGGTCGGTTTCGACGATATGGATGCCGCCGAGAAGGCGATCACGCCTGAAACCGCGGCGATCCTGATCGAGCCGGTGCAAGGCGAGGGCGGCATCAGGCAAGTGCCGACGCAATCGCTGAAGCGGCTCAGGCAGCTCTGCGATCAGCACGGACTGCTCCTGATTTTCGACGAGGTCCAATGCGGCGTCGGCCGCACCGGAAAGCTGTTCGCGCATGAGTGGGCGGGTGTCACACCCGACCTCATGGCGGTGGCCAAAGGCATCGGCGGCGGCTTCCCGATGGGTGCCTGCCTCGCCACCGACGAGGCAGCGGTCGGCATGACCGCCGGCGTGCACGGCACCACCTTCGGCGGCAATCCGCTGGCAATGGCGGTCGGCAACGCCGTGCTCGACGTGGTGCTGGAAGACGGCTTTCTCGAAGACGTCCGGCGCAAGGCACTGCTGTTGAAGCAGGGGCTCGCTGGCGTCGCCGACGAATTTCCGGATGTTATCGAAAGCATCAGGGGCACCGGGCTGATGCTCGGGCTTAAATGCGCGATGCCCAACACTAAGGTCACGGTGGCACTGCGTGACCAGCATCTCTTGACGGTTCCGGCCGGCGACAACGTTATCCGCCTGCTACCGCCTTTCACCGTCACCGACGCCGAGATCCACGAAGCGCTCGAGCGCATTCGTGCCGGCGCCAAGAGCCTGGCAGATGCCATCGTCGCTGCCGCCGCGAAGTAATCCTGGAATTCCTGATGTCCCTTCGCCATTTCACCGATCTTTCCGCCGTTTCCGAAGGCGATCTGCGCTTCATGCTCGACGACGCAGCGGTGCGAAAGGCAAGGCTCAAGGCCGGCGAACGCAGCAAGCCGCTCGAAGGCAAGGTGCTGGCGATGATCTTCGACAAGCCGTCGACGCGCACGCGCGTGTCGTTCGACGTCGGTATGCGGCAGTTGGGTGGCGAGACGATCATGCTGACCGGCACCGAGATGCAGCTTGGCCGCTCGGAGACCATTGCCGACACGGCCAAGGTGCTGTCGCGCTATGTCGATGCCATCATGATCCGCACCACCTCGCATGACCGGCTGTTGGAACTGACGGAAAACGCTACGGTCCCCGTCATCAACGGGCTGACCGACGAGACCCATCCCTGCCAGCTGATGGCCGACATCATGACCTTCGAAGAGCACCGCGGTCCGGTGGCCGGTAAAACGATCGCCTGGACCGGCGACGGCAACAACGTGCTGCATTCGCTGCTGGAGGCATCCGCGCGGTTCCATTTCAAGCTGAACGTCGCCGTGCCGGAGGGCAGCGAACCGGCCCAGAAGCATGTCGACTGGTCGAAAGCCAATGGCGGCAAGCTGAAATTCACCCGTTCGCCCGAGGAGGCCGTTCACGAGGCCGACTGCATCGTCACCGACTGCTGGGTGTCGATGGGCCAGGAGCACCGTGCCCGCGGCCACAATGTCTTCCTGCCATATCAGGTCAATGCGGCACTGATGGCGAAAGCCAAGCCGGACGCGCTGTTCATGCACTGTCTACCGGCGCATCGCGGTGAGGAGGTTACCGACGAGGTCATCGACGGACCGCATTCGGTGGTGTTCGATGAGGCCGAGAACCGGCTCCATGCCCAGAAGGCGGTCTTGGCCTGGTGCCTGGGCGCTTGATACGAGCCGCGGTGATCCGGGCCGGCCTGATCTGCGCCGCCTTGATCTGGGCCGCCTTGATCCGCGAGTTGGTGGTGCCTATCTCAGGCGCATCACGCAAATCGAGCGCGTCTCGTCGCATGCGCCCCGGAGGGCGGCATCGCCGCGCCCCGGAGCTTTGTCATGTTGGAAACTCATCAATTGGCTGAACATAAACCCAAGCTCGGCGAATTCGGCTACGCCGGCGACGACCATGTCGTGCCGTTCGAGGTCGGCCCGCTCGACGTGCGCGGTCGCACCGTCCAGCTCGGGCCGATGCTCGATGCTATTCTCAGCCGCCACGACTATCCCGAGCCGGTCGCCCGGCTCCTGGCTGAAGCCTGTGTGTTGACGGTATTGCTCGGAACTTCGCTGAAGTTCGAGGGCAAGTTCATTCTGCAGACCCGCACCGACGGGCCGGTCGACATGCTGGTCGCGGATTTCTCCACGCCGCACGCGCTGCGCGCTTATGCCCGCTTCGATGCCGACCGGCTGCAGGCTTTGACTTCTGCCGGCGAGACGTCACCGCAGACGCTGCTCGGCAGCGGCGTCCTGGCGCTGACCATCGACCAGGGCGCTCACACACAACGCTACCAGGGCATCGTCCAGCTCGACGGCGTCACACTGGAAGATGCCGCACGCACTTATTTCCGCCAGTCGGAGCAGATTCCGACCGACCTCCGGCTTTTGGTTGCCAAGCTTCTGACGCCCGGCGTCGGCGGTGCCCGCGAGCAATGGCGGGCCGGTGGCCTGCTGGCACAATTCCTGCCGCAGTCGGCGGAGCGCATGCGCGTACCCGACCTTCCCGGTGGCGACGGCGATCCGCGTGAGGAAATCCACGACCCGACCGACAATTCCTGGCAGGAGCTGCTGGCGCTGCTTGGTACTATTGAACCGACCGAGCTGATCGATCCGACGATCGGCGCCGAACGGCTGCTTTACCGGCTTTTCCACGAGCATGGCGTCCGCGTGTTCGGCGGGGTGCCGGTCGCCGACCAGTGCTCATGCTCGAGGGAAAAGATCCACGGCATCCTCGAAGGCTTTTCCGCCGAGGAGATCAGGGACAGCACCGAGGATGGCAGCATTCACGTCGCCTGCGAATTCTGCTCGAAGCAATATGACTTCGACCCGGCGGAGTTTGCAGCGGCCGGATGACGGCCGTCAATTGACGGTGCGCCGCATTCCCGGCAAGTCGAGCGAGAAGGCGGGGATGGCGACGTCGAACGTCTCGCCCCGCTTGTTGCGCATGGTGTAGTGCCCGACCATGATGCCGGACGGCGTCGAGAGCGGGCATCCAGACGTATACTGATAGCTGTCGCCGGGGTTGAGTCCGGGTTGCTCGCCGACGACCCCGGGGCCGCGCACTTCCTCGACCTTGCCGGTGCCGTCGGTAATGTGCCAGTAGCGCGACAGAAGCTGCACGAACTCATCCGACTGATTGTCGATGGTCACCTGATATCCCCAGACATAGCGGTTTTGCGGCGGGTCGGAGTGATCCTCCAGATAGAACGGCCTGACCTGCACTTCGATGTTGCGGGTGACGGCGCTGTACATAAACTACTCCAAAGCAATGTAGATGGAACTTCGACGCTCAGCGCAGTTTGATCAACGATGCGCGTCATCTCCTTGCCCGACTCGAGCGCAGGTGCCGAAAAACAATGTCATTTAAGTGACACATGACAATGATGGTGTGCAGGCTTGTGCCGGGCGACTCAGCGTTCTGTCGAATTGTTGAAAACGGCCGTCATGCGGCCGGCACTTCTGGAGTGACCAGATCTCGATGGAACCGACATTCGCAGCCGCCCTCCTTTCCATAGCCCTCCTTCTTTCAAATCTCGCCAGCATCCTGTTAGCTTCGCTGAAGCTGAAGCGACCAGGCAGGATCGCACCGCCCGCGGCCAACGCGCCGCCGGTATCGATCGTCATCCCGGCGCGCGGCGTAGAGCCGTTTGCCGAAGAGACGCTGGAGCGCGCCTTCTCACTCGACTGGCCGCGCTACGAACTCATCTTCTGCGTTGCCCATGCCGACGACCCGGTGGTCAAGCCGATCACCGCCGCAATGGCGCGCTTTCCAGCTATTCGCGCCCGCCTTCTAGTCGGTGACGACCGCATCAGCGGCAATCCAAAACTCAACAATTGCGTTAAGGGTTGGGAAGCGGCGCATTATAGCTGGGTCATCCTTGCCGATTCCAACGTGCTTATGCCGAGCGACTACGTCCAGCACCTGATGGCGGCGTGGCGGCACGACACCGGCCTCGTCTGCTCGACGCCGATCGGCTCGCGGCCGGACGGCTTCTGGGGGGAGGTCGAATGCGCCTTTCTCAACACGCTGCAGGCACGCTGGCAGTACGCCGGAGAGGCGCTCGGCCTCGGCTTCGCGCAGGGCAAGAGCATGTTGTGGAATAAGCCGATGCTCGACGCCAATGGCGGCATCTGCGCGCTTGCTGCCGAGATCGCCGAAGACGCCGCCGCGACCAAGCTGGTCAACGGGCTCGGACTGCGGGTCAATCTTGTCGCCTCGCCCTTTGAACAGCCGCTCGGCCGGCGCACGTTTGGCGAGATCTGGTCGCGGCAGGCGCGTTGGGCGCGGCTGCGCCGCGTCACCTTCGCGCTGTTCTTCGCCCCCGAGATCCTGATCGGCGCAGCGCCGCCGCTGGTGCTTGCGCTGATCGCGGCGGCTGACGCCGGCGTCAGCCTGCCGGCAACCGCCATCGCCGTGCTGGTCGCGGCCTACCTGCCGGAATGCGCCTTGGCCTCGGCCAAGGGATGGCACCTGTCGCTGCGCACCATCCTGGCGATGATGGCGCGAGACCTGATGCTTCCCGCCATTTGGGCGCGCGGATGGCTGAGCGGCGCCGTCGACTGGCGCGGCAATGTGATGACTATCCAGACCAAGCCCGTCGCGGAGCTGGAAGAGACCCCGTCCGGCGCCTGATCGGCGCGTCCCCGCTCGCCTCTATTCGGCCAGCCCTTATCCGGCAACTCTCAGTGCCTGCTCGATGTCTTCGAGCAGGTCGTCGGCGTCCTCAAGGCCAACTGACAGCCTGAGCGTTCCCGGTCCGATGCCGAGCTCGGCGCGGGCCTCATCGGTCAAGTTCTTGTGCGTCGTCGTCGCCGGATGGGTGATCAGGCTCTTGGCGTCGCCGAGATTGTTGGAAATCAGCACGACGTCGAGTGCGTTCTGGAAGGCAAAGGCCGCCTGCTTGCCGCCCTTCACATCGAGGCAAATCAGCGTCGAGCCACCCGACATCTGCTTCTTGACCACCGCCGCTTGCGGGTGGTCGGCACGGCCAGGATAGATGACACGGGCGATTTGCGGGCGCTCGGCGAGGAAATCCGCGATGCGGCCGGCACTTTCCGTTTGCTGGCGTACGCGTAGCGGCAGCGTCTCCAGGCCTTTCAGCAGCGTCCAGGCATTGAAGGGCGAGAGGCTTGGGCCGGTGTGGCGGAAATAGTCATGCAGGTTCTCGTCGATCCATTTCTTGTCCGACAGAACGATGCCGCCAAGACAGCGCCCCTGGCCGTCAATATGCTTCGTGGCCGAATAGACGACGATGTGGGCGCCGAGCTGCAGGGGTTTCTGCTGCAAGGGCGTAGCGAAGACATTGTCGACGATCAGCCTGGCGCCGATCGAATTGGCAAGTGCCGCGACGGCGGCGATGTCGATCACCTCCAGCGTCGGATTGGTCGGGCTTTCCAGAAAGAACAGTTTGGTGTTCGGCTTGACCGCCTTTTCCCAATTGGCGATGTCGGTGCCGTCGACCAGCGTTGCCTCAATGCCGTATTTCGGCGCCAGCGTCTCGACCACCCAGCGGCAGGAGCCGAACAGCGCGCGCGCCGCGACGATATGGTCGCCCGCCTTGGCGCTGCACAGCAGTGCTGCCGTCACCGCCGCCATGCCGGATGCCGTGGCGCGCGCGTCCTCGGCTCCTTCCAGCGCGCACATGCGTTTCTCAAACATGTCGACCGTCGGATTGGCATAGCGCGAATAGATGAAGCCCGGCTCCTCGCCCTTGAAGCGGGCCTCCGCCGCTTGCGCCGTCTCGTAGACATAGCCTTGGGTGAGATACATCGCCTCGGAGGTCTCGCCGAAGCCGGAACGCAGCGTCCCGGCATGCACGAGTGCGGTCTGAGGCTTCCAGTCGCGCTTCTTGGTCATCATTCCATCCAAACACCAAAATTGGTCCAAACAACAAAAAACCGGTCGCGAAAGTCGCAACCGGTCCATATGGCCTTGCGGCCCGACGGTCCTTTAGCGACTTGTTTAACGTGGCTGCAAGCCGACCGGCCAAATCACCACGGGATAACGAGCTTTAGACCCGCGCCACGCTTGCGTCAATTGCCGGCATGATTAAGAGGGTTGTACCAAGCAGGTGCCAAAGGCGTCCACGGTCGGACCTGCGACAGAACAAGACCTCGCCCGGCGTTCGAACGGAGCCAGACCCTTGCGGCAGACAGGCATTCTTCCCGATCAGGATATTTCCGCGCTGTTCCAGACGGGCGCGCTGAAATCGCCGCGCACGCTCGATTCCGATCAGATCCAGCCGGCCAGCCTTGACCTCAGGCTCGGCGACAAGGCCTGGCGGGTGCGTGCTTCCTTCTTGCCCGGCCCGGACTACAGGGTTGTCAACAAGCTCGACCGGCTGAAGCTGCACGAGATCAACCTCGCCGAAGGTGCCGTGCTGGAAACCGGCTGCGTCTACATCGTGCCGCTGCTCGAAAGCCTGGCGCTGCCCGCGCATATTTCCGCCTCGGCCAACCCGAAAAGCTCGACCGGACGGCTCGATATCTTCACCCGGGTAATGACCGACCGTGGCCACGAGTTCGACAAGATCGCCGCAGGCTATGAAGGTCCGCTCTATCTGGAGGTCAGCCCGCGCACTTTCCCGATCGTCGTGCGCACCGGCTCGCGGCTGTCACAGATCAGGTTCCGCACCGGCAATGCGCTCTTGTCAGAAAGCGAGCTGCACGAGTTGCACCGCGCCGAGATGCTGGTCGCCACCGAACCACCCAACATCTCAGGCGGCGGCATCGCGCTGTCGATCGACCTCGACGGCGACAAGGATGGGCTTGTCGGCTATCGCGGCAAGCACCACACCGGCCTGGTCGACGTCGACAAGCGCGCCGCGCAGGATGTCGTCGATTTCTGGGAGCCGCTCTACAAGAGCGGTGCCGGCGAGCTGGTGCTCGATCCGGACGAATTCTATATTCTGGTGTCGCGCGAGGCGGTGCATGTGCCGCCACTCTACGCCGCCGAAATGACGCCTTTCGACCCGCTGGTCGGCGAGTTCCGCGTCCATTATGCCGGTTTCTTCGACCCGGGTTTCGGCCATTCGGCGTCGGGCGGCACCGGCAGCCGGGCGGTGCTCGAGGTGCGCAGCCACGAAGTGCCGTTCATCCTCGATCACGGCCAGATCGTCGGACGGTTGGTCTACGAGCACATGCTGAAACGGCCGCAGGCGCTCTACGGCACAGATCTAGGCTCGAACTATCAGGCGCAGGGCCTGAAACTGTCCAAGCATTTCCGCGTCGCCCGCTGATCTTGTTCGCAGGCCATCAGCCGCGAAACAGATATTCTTTCGCGGCGCCAAGGCAGCCATGAAACTGACCGACAAAGAGCAGTTCTCGCACTGCCAATCGCTTCTTCCCCCAAAAACCTCTGGTTTGCTTCTCGTCGTCAAGTGAGGCGCTTGAGCTGGACTGCAAGGGGAACAACTGCTTGCCGAGACATCCCAGCACATGGGCTCTGGCGGAGTCGATACCGCAGGCTCTGCCATTGTCGTTCAGTCTGTCAGCGCGGAGTGCGGACGTCATGCGATCCGCGTTGCGCATCAGAAAGCTCACTTGCGATTTCGAATAGCCGGTGGCCAGAAGCCGGTCAGTCATCGACATTCGGGCTTCGCGATAGGATCTTGCGCTGCATTGTCCGGCGCTGTAAGCCGCTGGGGAGAAATAGGCGAGGAACAGGACTAAACTTACGAACACAGTGCCAATCCGCAGGCCGTTCATTTCTCGCCCCTGAATTATGTCACCAGTTTACAACGCCTTCACCGCCACCTTCACCGGCTGCTCGATTTCAAGCGGGTTGCGCAGAGGCAGGCCGAAATCCTGCGCCTCGATTTCGAATACGTCACCGGCCTCGGTCCTGATGCCGTCGGCGAAGGACAGCGTCGCCGTGCCGAACATGTGTACATGCACGTCACCCGGCTGGCGGAAGGCCGAGTATTTGAAGTGATGATGCTCGAGATTGCCAATGGTGTGCGACATGTTCGCCTCGCCCGACAGGAACGGCTTTTCCCAAAGCAGCTTGCCGTCGCGTAGGATGCGTGAAGCGCCGCGGATGTCGGACGGCAGGTCGCCGATCAGGATCTCCGGGCCGAACGAAGCGTTGCGCAGCTTGGAATGGGCGAGGAAGAGATAGTTCACACGCTCGGTGACGTGGTCGGAAAACTCGTTCGACAGGGTGAAGCCGACACGGAACGGGGCGCCGTCGTCGCCGATCACATAGATCCCGGCGATTTCCGGCTCCTCGCCGGCATCCTGGGCGAAGGCCGGCGACATAAGCGCCGCACCGGGCGCCACCGCCATGGTGCCGTTGCCCTTGTAGAACCATTCCGGCTGCACGCCGGTCTGGCCCTTCGCCGGCTTGCCGCCCTCAAGCCCCATGCGGAACATCTTCATGGAATCGGTCAGCTGTTCCTCGCCGTCCGTGCTGAGCTTCTTGTGCATGGAATCGCGGGTCGCGGCGGAGCCGAGATGCGTCAGCCCGGTACCGGTGAGATGGAGATGCGCCGGATCGGGATGGTTGATCGGCGACAGCAGCCGGCCCTTCTTGTAGGCTGCGTCGAGATCGACGGTTTCGCCGAAGCCCTTGCGCTCGATCAGGGCGACAAGCCCGCTGCCGGTACGCGCGGCTTCCATCGCCAGCGAATAGACGCTGCGGGCGCCGTTGATGACGCGGGTCTTGCCGCCGCTGCGGGCAACGACGCGGATCGTCTCGGCGTCGTCGAAGATTTGTGAGATCAGCATGGTAACCCTCTCTGAATTGTGGGCTTGGCGTGCCTTTCTTGGCAAACCCTGCCCTGCGCGGCCCGGACCCTGTCCGCGCCTCGGTTGAAATTCTTCGTCCGGATTGCGCTCGCGGATCAGGTCCCTCGGGGGACTTCTTTGCGCCGCCCGGCAGCGCCGCGATGTGACCCGTATGCCTCCTGGTTGCCTCTCAAGCCTTGTTCTTGTTGTAGACGTCGAAGACGACGGCGCCGAGCAGCACCAGGCCTTTGACCACCTGCTGCCAGTCGACATTGACGCCCATGATCGACATGCCGTTGTTCATGACGCCCATGATGAAGCCGCCGACCACCGCGCCGATGACCTGGCCGACGCCGCCCATCGCCGAAGCGCCACCGATGAACACCGCGGCGATGACGTCGAGCTCGCTGCCGAGGCCGGCCGCCGGCACAGCCTGCCCCAGGCGCGCTGCGATAATTAGACCGCCGAGTGCCGACAGCACGCCCATATTGATGAACACCATCAACGTCAGCCGTTCGGTCTTGATGCCCGATAGCTGGGCTGCCTTGGCATTGCCGCCCATTGCATAGATGCGACGGCCGATCGTCATGCGTTTGGTAACGAAGACGAACAACGCGATCAGCACGCCCATCACCATGAGAACGATGGGGAGGCCCCTATAGGTGGCGAATTGGTAGACGAGAAACAGCGCCAGCGCGCTGATCACCAGGGTCTTGACGACGAACAGCGAGAAGGGCTCGGCTTCGTAGCCATGCTTCTCGCGGGTGCGCCGAGCCCTGAGCCCGAAATAGGCATAGGCGAGCACGGCGACGAGGCCGATCACGATCGTCGTCAGGTGCAGCGTCAGGCCGCTGCCGACAATGGTTTTGCCGGCGGCGTTCACGGTTGGCGGTATCAGCGTCAATGGGCCGATCAGGTCCGGAATGAAGCCGGAACTGAGCGCCTTGAAGCCGACGGGAAGCGGCCCTACGGAAGACCCGCCACCCAGCAGCGCCTGGCAGATGCCGCGGAAGATCAGCATGCCCGCCAGCGTGACGATAAAGCTCGGTATTCGGTGATAGGCAATCCAGTAGCCTTGTGCCGCGCCGATCGCACCACCGACGATCAGGCAGATGATCGACACCACCAGCGGATTGCTCAATGGGCCAAGCGGCCAGATGACCATCATCATCGCCGCCAGTGCGCCGATGAAGCCGGCGACGGAGCCGACGCTGAGATCGATGTGACCCGAAACGATCACCAGAAGCATGCCCAGCGCCATCACGATGATGAAGCTGTTCTGCTGCACGAGATTGCTGAGGTTCACCGGCTTGAACAGCGTTCCGGACGTGGTGAACTGGAAGAACACCATGATTGCGATCAACGCCAGCACCAACCCGTATTCGCGCAGGTTGGTGACCAGCGCCGAGACGGCAATGCGAGGTCCCTGTTGTAGATCCTGGGCAACGCCGGTCTGCGGCCCGGGAGCGCTTTCGGTGCTCATGATGCTTTTCCTTCTCCGCGGACGATGGCGCGCATTATCTTTTCCTGGCTGGCGTCGCTTGCCGCCATTTCGCCGACGATGCGTCCTTCGTTCATGACGTAGATGCGGTCGGTGATGCCGAGCAGTTCGGGCATTTCCGACGAGATGACGATGATTGCCTTACCCTCGGAGGCGAGACGCGCGATGATCGTATAGATTTCATACTTGGCGCCGACATCGATACCGCGTGTCGGCTCGTCGAGGATCAGCACTTCCGGATTGGCGAACAGCCATTTCGACAGCACCACCTTCTGCTGATTGCCGCCAGAAAGGTTGCCGGTCATCTGGTAGACGCTCGAGGCGCGGATATTGGTCCTGCCGCGATAATCGTTGGCGACCGAAAGCTCGCGCAAATCGTCGATCACGCCGTGGCGCGACACGCCGGGCAAGTTGGCCAGCGTGATGTTGTGCTTGATGTGGTCGATCAGGTTGAGACCGTAGGTCTTGCGGTCCTCGGTAACGTAGGCGATGCCGTGTTCCACCGCCTTGCTCACCGAAGAGACGTCGATCGGCTTGCCGTTGAGGAACACCTCGCCGGTGATGCGACGGCCATAGGACCGGCCGAACAGGCTCATGGCAAACTCGGTCCGGCCGGCGCCCATGAGCCCGGCAATGCCGACCACTTCGCCTTTGCGGGCGTTGAGATTGATACCCTTGATGACCTGCCGCTCGGCATGGATGGGGTGGTAGACCGACCAGTTTTTCACTTCCAGAACGGTCTCGCCGATCTTCGGCTCGCGCGGCGGATAGCGGTCGTCGAGCGAACGGCCGACCATCGAGGTAATGATGCGGTCCTCCGAGATGTCCTTCTTGGCCAGCGTCTCGATGGTCCGCCCGTCACGGATGATGGTGACCTTGTCGGCGACCCGGTTCACCTCGTTGAGCTTGTGCGAGATCAGGATCGAAGTGATGCCTTGCCGCTTGAATTCGAGCAGCAGATCGAGCAGCGCCTGGCTGTCCTTTTCGGACAGGCTCGCGGTCGGCTCGTCGAGAATGAGCAACTTCACTTCCTTGCTGAGCGCCTTGGCGATCTCGACCAGCTGCTGCTTGCCGACGCCGATATTGGTGATCAGCGTGTTGGGGTCTTCCTTGAGGCCGACCTTCTTGAGCAGGGCGCTGGTGCGCGCCTCATTGGCATTCCAGTCGATGACGCCGTATCTGGCGTGCTCGTTGCCGAGAAAGATGTTTTCGGCGATCGACAGCATCGGCACCAGCGCAAGCTCCTGGTGGATGATGACGATGCCCTTGCGCTCGCTGTCATGGATGCCTTTGAAATGGCACTCATCGCCGCGATAGATGATCTGGCCGTCATAGGTGCCGGACGGATACACACCCGACAGCACCTTCATCAGCGTCGACTTGCCGGCGCCGTTCTCGCCGACCACGGCATGGATATCGCCTTCCTCGACCATGAGCTTAACGTTCGACAGCGCCTTGACGCCGGGAAACGTCTTGGTGATGTCGCGCATCTCCAAAATCGTCGATGCCATTGAGAATACCACTCCTGCGAGGTCCGCAAACAATACCGGGCTGGCTCGCCAACGAAAAGGGGCCCTGCCTGCGCAGGACCCCAGGCTTTGTAACCGCGATTACTTCAGCTCTTCGGCCTTGATGTAGCCGGAGTCGACCACCAGGGCCTGATAGTTCGACTTGTCGACGTCGTGCGGTGTCAACAGGATCGAGGGAACGACCTTGACGTCGTTGTTGTAGGTCGTGGTGTCGAGGCCTTCCGGCTTGCCGCCCGAGAGCACCTTGTCGACGAGTTCGACCGTCGCCTTGGCGAGTTCGCGGGTGTCCTTGAACACCGTCGAATACTGTTCGCCGGCGATGATCGCCTTGACCGAAGCGGTCTCGGCGTCCTGTCCGGTGACGATCGGCCATGGCTGATCGGCGGTGCCGTAGCCTACGGCGCGCAGCGAAGCGATGATGCCGCGCGACAGGCCGTCATAGGGCGAGAGCACGCCATCGACGCGGCTGCCGTCCGAGTAGTTGGCGGAGAGCAGATTGTCCATGCGGGCCTGGGCGGTTGCCGCCAGCCAGCGCAGCGTGCCGACCTTGTCCATGCCCATCTGGCCGGACTTCACGACGAGGGTCTTGTCGTCGATCAGCGGCTGAAGAACCGACATGGCGCCGTTATAGAAGAAGAACGCATTGTTGTCGTCCGGCGAACCGCCGAACAGCTCGATGTTGAACGGGCCCTTCTTCTCGGGATAACCGAGACCCTTGAGAAGCGATTTGGCCTGGATGACGCCGACGCCGAAATTGTCGAAGGTGGTGTAGTAGTCGACATTTGGCGTCTTCTTGATCAGGCGGTCGTAAGCGACGACGACAACGCCGGCGTCATTCGCCTTCTGCAACGCATCGCCCATCGTGGTGCCGTCGATCGAAGCGATGATCAGCGCCTTCGGGCCCTTGGTGATTTCGTTTTCCAGCTGGCTGAGCTGGTTCGGAATGTCGTCCTGCGCGTACTGCAGGTCGACAGTGTAGCCCAGAGCCTCGAGCTGGGACTTGACGGCGTCACCGTCGTTGATCCAGCGCTGCGAGGTCTTGGTGGGCATCAGCACGCCGATCAGGCCTTCGCCCGCCTGCGCCGGCAGCGTCATGGCCGCGATGCCTAGGGCCGCGACGGCGGCCAGTGTCTTGATAATCTTCACATTAACTCTCCCTGGTTGATGGACGCGTACCCTTGGGTTTCGTGGGCCGCGCAATCGTGCAGGAGCGCCAAACGCGCCGCTGCCGTCAATCGATCTCCGGTATCCTCCCAATCGGCCCCAAGACTCTGGTTTCAATCGATACGAGTTTCCCCCTCGTCACCGACCGTCAAGCCTCAGGACGCGCGAAGGGTGTGTCGCTTTGCCATAACTGTCAAATGCGATCTTTGATGGTTGCTATATCGAGACTGATATGGCTTAGGCTAGTGACGACGCTGCCGGATCCAGCCAGGGCGCCGGGCGTAAGAGTAGGGAAGAATCATGGCGGCGCTGCGAAATCCTGACGGAATATCAGCCAGTTACGATGAAATCCCGGGTGATGGCGGAACCTTGCTGCGCAGCGGCTTGAGCCTGCGTCACATGCGCATGATCGCAGCCCTCGACGAGCACGGCCGGGTGAGTGCCGCGGCCCAGGTCATGAACATCTCGCAGCCGGCCGCTTCGCGCATGATCGCCGAGATGGAGGCCGTGCTCGACGTCAAGCTCTGCGAAAGGCTGCCGCGCGGCATCACGCTGACGCCCTATGGCAAGGCATTGGCACGGCGCGCGCGATCGATCCTGCTCGAGATGCGCGAGGTCGACCGCGAGATATTCGAGCTCAAGGCGGGCAAAGGCGGCTCGGTGTTCCTGGGCGCAGTCACGGCGCCGGCGATCGAGCTGGCGGTGCCGGCGATCCGCGAGATCCGGCGCCTCTATCCGCGCATCGAAATCACCATGCAGGTCGAGACCTCGAACGTGCTGGCGCGCGAGCTGATCGCCTCGCGCCACGATTTCATCATCGCCCGCATCCCCGACGACCTCAATCCGCGGCTGTTCGAAGCGCGCGTCATCGGCGTCGAGAAAGCCTGCCTGATCGTGCGCCGCGGCCACCCGCTGACCAAGGGCAAGGCGGTGCGGCTGGAAGACACCGCCGCCTATGATTGGGTTTTCCAGTCGGGCGGCTCGCCGCTGCGCCAGGCGATGGAGAGTAACTTCCTGAACCGAAACATCGCGCTGCCGGACCGCATCCTCAACACCAGCTCGCTGCTATTGACTCTGGTCATGGTCGCGCAATCCGACGCCATCGCGCCGGTGTCGATCCAGGTCGCGAAGTTCATCCAGAACCCCGAAGGCCTGGCCGGCGCTATCGATGTCGTCCAGACTGAATTCGACATCGAGGTCAGGCCCTACAGCCTGATCACGGTGAAGAACCGCGCGCTGTCACCGGCAGCCAAGATGCTGCACGATTTTATTTTGCGAGAGGTGGGCTGAGGGTTGGAGCGGGTAGCGGGCGCATCCCGTGGCCGGCCAGACGACCAGACAGGCCCGCCAGCAGCGGCGCCGATGCACGTCGGCCACTACTGCCTGATGCTCAAAAAAGGCCCGCCAGCAGAAGCCAGCGGACCAAGGGTAGACTTTCCGGTTGGGGTCATTCGAGGCCCCGCCGACCCTCAATGTGAGATATTCCACGAACTGGCACATCGGCCAAACAGATGAAAGACGGCCAGCCCTGGCCGTAAAACTGCCTATAAATCCGCTGGTTTTCAGCTTGGCCAGAACAAGTGCAATGCCGGGGCAAAAGCTGGAGCGGGTAGCGGGAATCGAACCCGCGCGTTCAGCTTGGGAAGCTGACAAGCTACCATTACATCATACCCGCGCTGGTTCCTCCGATATCATGGCCCGGCGCCGATGCGCAATCCGGTTTGAGGGCTCGGCTTGATGCAGGGCTATCAACTGCGTATTTCTAGGCATGTGCCCGAATCGCGGCACCCGACTGTGGAGACAGGCTTGTCCGCACTGAACCGCTTTCTCGGCGATACGCCGCTCCGGGTGATCCTGAAGCTGCTTGTGGTGTCGTTCCTCGTCGGGCTGGTCATGAATGCCTTCGGCTGGTCGCCGATGGATGTGCTTTATGGCATTCGCAAATTCTTCATCGACCTGTGGAATTTGGGCTTCCACGCCATCGACCGCTTTCTCGGCTACATCCTGCTCGGTGCCGCGATCGTCGTGCCGGCCTTCATCCTGCTCAGGATCGCTAACTACCGGAAATGAATTTTCAGGCGTAGCCCGCCGCCACCTCGAACAGGATGGCGTGCCGTGCAGCAAGTGCTGCGACATCCGTCGAATAGCCTCCGCCGATAACTCCGCATACCGGTATGCCAAGCATGCGGAAATGGCGGATCACCATATCGTCGCGGGCGCGCAGCCCGTCATCCGTGAGCGACAACCTGCCGAGCCGGTCCTCGACATGGACATCGACGCCGGCATTGTAGAAGGCGAGGTCCCAGCGCCTTCGCGCCGACAGCTCCGGCAGGATGGCGTCCAGCCGCTCCAGATAGGCTGCATCGCCGGCACCGTCGGGCAGGGCGACATCGAGATTGGAGGCGATCTTGCGTGCGGGCTAGTTGCGGTCGCCATGCATGGAGAAGGTAAACACGCGCGGCTCGTCGTTCAGGATATCCGCCGTGCCGTCGCCCTGATGCACGTCGAGGTCGACGACCAGGATGTTTTGGACAGCAGCTTCGGCGAGCAGCACCAGCGCGGCAACGGCTACGTCGTTGAAGGTGCAGAAGCCGGCGCCTTGCGCGCGCCGTGCATGATGGCTGCCGCCGGCGGTGTTGCAGGCGATGCCGTTCAGCAACGCCAGCCGCGCTGCCAGCACCGTGCCGGCCGTTGCGAGCTGCGCCCTCAGCGAAACCCGCGGTCCCACGGGAAAGCCGATCTCGCGCTCGATCGCCACCGGCACTTCGCAGGCAAGCACCTGGTCGACATAGTCGACCGCGTGGGCAAGCTTCAGCCATGATGGCCGCGCCGCCTCCGGCATGTTGAGCGCTTCGGGACGTGCCAGGCCGCGTGCCCGCAAGGCGTCCATCAGCAGCGGATATTTGCTCATCGGGAAGCGGTGGTTGACGGCGAAGCCGGCGTCGTAGTCGGGATGATGAACGATCTGCAAGGGCATGGGGCGGCCGGTGCGCCAGAGGCGGGTTTCGGTTGACCGTAACGGGGTGGATGGTTGCGCGAGGTCCGCAAACTGGGGCACATCGGCTGGCCGATCAAGCCGCAACGGAAAGCAACACGCGTTTGGAGCAGGCTTTGCCCACCGAAGTCCACGCCACCGAAGCCAGGGCCTTTGTCGTCACCAACCGCTCGGTGCTCGCCATCGCCGTGCCGATGACGCTTGCCTATCTGACGACACCGTTGCTCGGAATTGTCGACACGGCGGTGGTTGGGCAGTTCGGCGACGCCGCCCTTCTCGGCGGCCTGGCGGCCGGCGCCCTGATCTTCGACGTCGTTTTCACGACCTTCAACTTCCTGCGCTCCGGCACCACCGGCCTCGTCGCCCAGGCCTTCGGGCGCGGCGATGCGCTGGAGGAGCAGGCGGTGTTCTGGCGCGCCGTGCTGATCGCGGTCGTCGCCGGCGTCGTGCTTGCCGCGCTTGCGCCGCTGGTCTCCACCGCCGGGCAATGGTTCATAGGCGCCGAACCGCGCGTCAGCGCGGCGATGGACGTCTATATCCGCATCAGGATGCTCGCAGCACCGTTCTCGCTGATCAATTACGCCATCCTCGGTTACGTGCTTGGGCGCGGCGAGGGCGGGCTCGGGCTGATGCTGCAGTTGATACTGAACGGCATCAACATCGCCCTCTGCTTCCTGCTTGGCCTGGAGCTCGGCTGGGGCGTTGCCGGCGTTGCCTGGGCAACGGTCACCGGCGAATTCGTCGCCATGCTGCTGGGTCTCGCCATCGTCGGCCGGCGCTTCCGGGCGGCACCCAGGCTGCCGCGCCACCGCGTCCTCGATCTGCCGGCATTCCTGCGCATGATGTCGCTCAACCGCGATATCATGATCCGCTCCTTCTCGCTGCTCGCCGCCTTCGCGCTGTTCACGCGCCAGGGCGCGCAGTTCGGCACGCTGACGCTGGCCGCCAACGCCGTGCTGATGAACCTCTTCCTGGTTGCCGGCTATTTCCTCGACGGTTTCGCCACTGCCGCCGAGCAGCTCGCCGGCCGCGCCATCGGAGCGCGCGCCGCCACCGCCTTTAACCAGGCGGTGCGGCTGACGCTGCTTTGGGGATTCGGTCTGGCCGGCGCGGCGACACTCTTCTTCCTGCTGGAGGGCACGGATCTGATCGCCCTGATCACGACCTCGACGGACGTCCGCGCCATTGCCGACATCTACCTGCCCTGGGCGGCGTTCACCGCGCTCAGCGGCGCGCTGGCTTTCGAGATGGACGGGATTTTCATCGGCGCAACATGGTCGCGCGACATGCGCAACATGATGCTGGTGTCGTTCCTGTCGTTCAGCGCCGCGCTGCTGATTCTGGCGCCGGCATTCGGCAATCACGGCTTGTGGGCGGCGTTGCATGTCTTCCTGCTGGTACGCGGCTTCAGCCTGCTCGCCATATTGCGGCTGCGGGTGCGCACAGCCTTTAACTGATCGCTAAAGCGGTTTCGCCGCCCAGTGATCGAGGCGGCTGTCGCGAAGCTCGCGCAGCGACTTCAGCCGTTGACTGTCCATGAAACGGGCCATGCCGGAAAGAATGCGCCCCGGCAGCGCGGGCCCGGCATAGATCATGCCGGTATAGAGCTGGACGAGATCGGCGCCGGCACGGATCTTTTCCAGCGCCGTCTCGGCGGAATCGACGCCGCCGACGCCGATGATAGTGGGATCCGGGCCAAGCAGTTTTCGCATCCTTGCCAGCACGATAGTCGAGCGCTCGAACAAGGGTTTCCCCGAAAGCCCGCCGGTCTCGCCGGCAAGGCCGGCGCTGCTCAGGCCGGCTCGCGCGATCGTTGTGTTGGAGACGATGACGCCGTCCATTTGCTTGTCGCTGATCTCGGCAGCGATGTCCTCAAGCTCGGCCTCGACCAGATCCGGCGCGATCTTGAGGAACACGGGCGGTTTTGCCGGTGCCGCCGCACGCGCGGCCATGACCCGCGACAGGAGCTCGCCAAGCTGTTCGCGCGCCTGCATGTTGCGCAGGCCCGGCGTGTTCGGCGAGGAGATATTAATTGTCAGATAGCCGGCGTATCGCGCGAATCGGATCACGCCGCGCTCATAATCACTGACGCGGTCGGCGCTGTCCTTGTTGGCGCCGATGTTGATCCCGACGATGCCGGGGCGGCCTTTTCGGGCGGCAAGGCGCTTCTCCGCGGCGGCGTGGCCCTCATTGTTGAAGCCCAGCCGGTTGATCACTGCCCCGTCCGAAGGCAGCCGGAAGATGCGCGGCTTCGGATTGCCCGTCTGCGGCAGCGGCGTGATCGTGCCGACCTCGGCGAAGCCGAAGCCGAGGCCGAGCAGCGCGTCCGGCACTTCGGCATTCTTGTCGTAACCCGCGGCCATGCCGAGCGGGTTCGGGAAATCGAGCCCGCAACGGCTGACCTTTAACCTGTTGTCCTGCGGCGGACGACCGGCGACCGGCAGCCCGCATCTCAGCGCGGCAATCGACAGCCCATGCGCGGTTTCCGGATCGAGCGTGAACAGCAGTTTCTGGCCGATCCGGTCGAACGCGCTCATTCGGCCTCCAGCGCCGGGAATTCATGCCGGCCGTCAGCGCCGAGCGGCAATGCCTGCACCGAAACGACCGCATCGAGGCCGAGCCCGCCATAGAGATGCGGGAACAGGGCGCCGCCGCGCGAGACCTCATATTTCAGCGCATCGCCGAGGCGCGCGCTATCGACGGCGACCAGCAGCAACCGGCTTTGGCCGGCGAAATGTTTGGCCGCCGTTTCCCGAACCTGCCCGGCGGTGGAAAAATGGATGAAGCCGTCGGCGACGTCGATCGGCGCGCCGGTGAAGCCGCCTTCTCTTTCAGCCTCGCGCCACAGCGCCTCGGGAACTATCTTGTAGATGATCTCGGACATCGTTGCGCTATAGTCCGAACCGACCACGCGGGGAAGGGCAGGCCCGTGTTCTTCCCCATTTCAGGTTCATCCCCATTTCAGGCGCAAACTGTGATAGATTGCGCTGACTGGCTCATGGAGGAAAACATGCGTCTGAAACACGTCTTGATCCCCGCAGCACTGGTGTCGCTTGTCGCGGCGTCGGCCTTTTCCGAGGAAGCCGATCGCTACCGGTTGGAGAAATCGGCCAATGGCTATGTCCGCATGGATACGCAAACCGGCGCCATGTCGCTCTGCGAGGAACGCTCCGGCCAACTCGTCTGCAAGACGGCGGCCGACGAACGTGCCGCCCTACAAGATGAGGTCGACCGGCTGCAAAATTCGGTGAAGGCGCTCGACGAACGCGTCGCCAAGCTCGAAAATTCGCTTGCCGCGCGTTTCGAATCGACTTTGCCCAGCGAGGAGGATTTCAACAAGACGATGGGCTACATGGAGCGCTTCCTGCGCAGCTTCATGGACATCGTCAAGGACATGGACAAGGACGAAGACAGCGCCAAGCCCAATTCGCAAAAGACCTAGGCAATTCGCAAAAAGACCTGGGGCGGGAATAGCAAGCCGCCCACCCGAACAGCAGGCGTAGTGTTATGATCGTTCAGATCCTGCAAGGCGGAAAATCGCCAACGGGATTCGGGGAGGGATATCACCGTTGGGCTACACATTCGTCATTGCCGATGATCACCCGCTTTTTCGCGGTGCATTGAGGGAGGCTCTCGCGGGCATCGGAGACGTTGCCGCCATTCATGAGGCCGGCGATTTCGAAAGCGCCAAGGCGCTGGTCCTGGCCAATGAGGATGTCGATCTGGTGCTGCTCGATCTCTCGATGCCGGGGGCAAGCGGTCTTTCCGGCCTGATTTCGCTGCGCGGCATCCATCCGGCGGTGCCGATGATGGTGGTCTCGGCGCATGACGATCCGGTGACGATCCGGCGCGCGCTCGATCTCGGCGCCTCCGGCTTCATCTCCAAATCGGCCAGCATGGAGGACATCCGCAATGCGGTGCAGTCGGTGCTCGCAGGTGATATCGCGGCACCCGCCGGGGTCGATCTCGGTGTCGAGCGCGATCCCGAGATTTCCGACCTGATCAAGCGGCTGCAGGCGCTGACCCCACAGCAGACGCGCGTGCTCGGCATGCTGGCTGAGGGACTGCTCAACAAGCAGATCGCCTATGAGCTCGGGGTCTCCGAAGCAACGATCAAAGCGCATGTCTCGGCCATCCTGCAGAAGCTCGGCGTCGACAGCCGCACTCAGGCGGTGATCCTTTTGTCCAAAATCGGCAGCGACCCGCTGCAGACGGCCGGCTGATTCCTATTCGGCCGCCGGCGCCAGCGGCCTGACCCTGGCCATCATCGAGCGCAGCATCGCCGGTTTCAGTGGTTTGCTGATCACCGGCACGTCCAGCCTGCCGGCAGCGGCGCGAACCTCGCTGGAGCGGTCGGCGGTGACCAGCACGGCCGGCAGGTCCTCGCCATGGATCGCACGCAACTGGGCGATCAATTCGAGGCCGGTCTTGTCGTCGAGATGATAGTCGGCAAGCACGATGTCCGGCCGATGCATGCCGGACCTCTCGAGATCCTCCGCGCCGGAAAGCGTGTCGACGCTGCAGCCCCAGCCCTCGAGCAGCAGCCGCATGCCGTCGAGGATGCGGGCGTCGTTGTCGATGCAGAGCACATGGAGCCCGGCAAGCGAGGTCGCGGCACGGGCAGGCGGCTTCGCCTCGGCCTCGCGCCGCGGTGCCTGCACGGCCACCACCGGCAGCAACACGGAAAAGCGTGTGCCCTTGCCTGGGTTGGAGAAGATCCGGATTTCGAGGCGCAGGACGCGGGCGATGCGGTCGACAATGGAGAGCCCAAGGCCGAGGCCTTCCGCCTCGCGTGCGCCCTCGTCCAGCCGGGTGAATTCGCGAAACACGGTGTTCAGCTGGTCGCCGGCAATGCCGATGCCGGTGTCGATAACCTGGATCTCGGCCAGTTCGCCGCGCCGCCGCGCGCCGACCAGGATGCGGCCACGGCGCGTATACTTGATGGCGTTGGAAACCAGGTTCTGGATCAGCCGGCGCAGCAGATTGCGGTCCGTCATGACGCTGAGCGACGACGGCATGATCGAGAGTTCGAGCTTCTTTTCGGCGGCAAGCGGCCGGAAGTCGTTGCCGATCTGGCGCAGCAGCCCGTCGAGGCCGAAGCTCGTATCGTCCGGCTTCATCGCGCCGGCATCGAGGCGCGAAATGTCGAGCACCGCGCCGAGGATGGTCTCGACCGATTCCAGCGACGATTCGATGTTCATCGCCGCCTTGCCGGCAGGTCCCTTGCCGGTCTTCTCGATCAGCGACGAGCAATAGAGGCGGGCGGCGTTCAGCGGCTGCAGGATGTCGTGGCCGGCGGCAGCGAGGAAGCGGGTCTTGCCGAGATTGGCCTCCTCGGCCAGCATCTGCGCCTGCGCCAGCTCCTCGTTGACGCGGGTGAGCTCGGCGGTGCGGCTCTTCACCCGCTGTTCCAGGGATTCGTTGGCGCGCTTAAGCGCCAGATCCTGCTCGACACGTCCGGAAATGTCGGCGTAGGTGGCGACGATGCCGCCGTCCGGCATCGGATTGGAGCGCAATTCCAGGATGCGCCCGCTTGTCTTCAGCTCCATCTGCCATGGGCTGACGAAGCTGGTCAGGCGGTTGAGCATGGTGACGCGCTGGTCTGCCGGTATGTCACCGCGCTCGGCAAGGTGGCGCAGGAAACGATCGAGTGAGACGCCGACCTGGCCCATCTCGTCGGGCAGGTCGAACAGCGCCCGGTACTGGCGGTTCCAGCAAATCAACCGGAAATCGCGGTCGAAGACAGTGATGCCCTGTTCCATCTGGTCGAGTGCGATCTGCAGCAGATCGCGATTGTGCTGCAGCGCCTCGGTGGCGTCATCGAGCAGGCGGAAGGCGTCCTTGGATTCGCGGTCGTTGCGGCGCAGCAGCAGCGACAGGATCAGCCGCGCCGAAGAGGAGCCGACGGCACTGGCCAGAAGCTGCTCGGAGAAGCGGATGACATCCATGCTGGCCTGTTCGTTGCCGTGCAGTGAAGTGCCGCTGCTCTTTTCGAATGACTGGAATGACCGCTCGGTGCGTTCGACACCGAGATAGCGCGCGATCGTGTCCTTGAGGTCGTTGACGGTTATGGTGGTGCGGAAGCGGCGCAGGCTCGGCAGCGGCCCCGTCTCGCGCGGCACGAAGATCGATGCCTGGATGCGTTCCAGCGGCACTGAGGCGCGCGACAGCGAGCCGAACACAAAAAACAGCGCGTTGATCGACAGGCTCCACAGCACGCCATGGTTCAGCGGCTCGGCGACGGTGCCGAAAAGAGCCTGCGGCCGCAATGCATCGAAGCCGAACAGGCCGTGGACGAGGATGCCGGTATCGGGCGCGACGAGCGAGGGAAGCAGCAGCGTATAGCTCCAGACGACGATGCCGGCGACCATGCCAAGTGCGGCACCCCTTCCGTTGGCGCCGCGCCAGACGAGGCCGCCGATCATTGCCGGCGCGAACTGCGCGATCGCGGCGAACGACATCAGGCCAATCGAGGACAGCCGCGCGCTGTTGGTGCTCTCGCGGTAGTAGAGAAAGGCGATGAACAGCATGATGAAGATCGCCGCCCGCCGTACATTGAGGATGAGCGTCGACCAGTCCTCGTTCTCGGATGTCGTGGTCCGCAGCAGCCGGCGCACGAACAGCGGAATGACCAGGTCGTTGGAGATCATGATCGACAGCGCGACGCTTTCGACGATCACCATTGCGGTCGCCGCCGACAGCCCGCCGATGAAGGCGGCCATGGCCAGCACGTCGTGGCCGCTGAACAGCGGCAGCGACAGCACGTAAAGGTCGCTGCTGGTCCTGGGGCCGACCAGTTCCAGGCCGGCCAGCGCGATCGGCAGCACGAACAGGTTGATTGCCACCAGATAGAGCGGAAACACCCATGTCGCGGTGCGCAGCTCGGCCTCGCTGCGGTTTTCGACGATGGTGACGTAGAACTGGCGCGGCAGCATGAGGATGGCAAAGCCGCTCAGGCATGTCAGCACCAGCCAGGTAGCGAGCGAGGTGTTGTAGCCCATCGCCTGGCGCACCTGCGTGTTTTCGGCGAGCTGGTCGAACATATCGCCTGGCCCGCCGAAGATCAGGAACGTGACCATCAGGCCGATCGCCAGGAAGGCGGCGAGCTTGACCACGGTCTCGACCGCCACCGCCAGCACCAGCCCGTCCTGGTGCTCGGTGGCATCGGCATGGCGCGTGCCGAACAGCACCGCAAACAGCGCCAGCAGCATGGCCACGACCAGCGAGATGTCGCTGACGAACGGATCGAACGACGGCGGCGAGCCGGTATAGTGCTCGACCATCAGGCTGACCGAGCCGGAGATCGCCTTCAATTGCAGCGCCATATAGGGCACCGCGCCGATGGTCGCGATCAGTGTGGCGATCGCCGCGACAGCAAAACTCTTGCCGTAGCGGGCGCCGAGAAAGTCGGCGATCGAGGTGATCTTCTCGGTCTTGGCCAGCCTGACGATGCGCTGCAGCAGCGGAAAGCCGAACACAAACACCAGCACCGGTCCGATATAGATGCCGAGGAACTCGAGGCCGCGCTCGGAGGACAGCCCGACCGAGCCGAAGAAGGTCCAGGAGGTGCAGTAGATGGCGAGGCTGAGCGCATAGATGAAGGGCCGGGCGCGGCCAGGCCCGGCTGAAGTCGAGCGGCGGTCGCCCAGACTGGCGATGACGAACAGCAACGTCACATAGGCGATCGCGATGATGACGATGAACCAGCCCTGCACGGCTCGAACTTCCTCCCTGCGCCGGCTTTTTCATCCGGCCTTGCAGACGCAATCACAGCTTGGCGACCGAGTCCATCGCGGCTTTCGGCGCATTATGGCTGTGGCTTCGCGCAATCCAGGCCGGGGAAACACGTCTTTGCGCCTGTCGCAACCGCAGGTTTTTGCTATTCTGCCGGCCGGTCGATGCCGAGGCGTGGACGGCAGCACGGCCGGTCAGGACAAGGAGGGTCGAATGCTGAAAGAATTTCAGGAATTCATTTCCAGGGGCAATGTGATGGACCTGGCCGTCGCCGTCATCATTGGCGCTGCCTTCAGCAAGATCGTCACCTCGCTGGTCGACGACATCATCATGCCGGTCATCGGGGCGATTTTGGGCGGATTGGACTTCAACAACTATTTTCTGCCCTTGTCCTCGGCCGTTAACGCCACATCGCTGGCTGAGGCAAAGAAACAGGGCGCGGTCTTTGCGTATGGCAGTTTCATCACCGTGGCGCTGAATTTTCTCATTCTCGCCTTCATCATCTTCCTGATGGTCAAGGCGGTGAACAATCTGCGCAAACGGCTAGAGCGTGAGAAGCCAGCTGCCCCGGCCGCTCCGCCACCGGCCGACGTCGCGCTGCTCACCGAAATTCGCGATCTCCTCGCCAGAAAATAGCGCCTGCGGCAACTTTCTGGACCAAAACCCCGGTCGCCTGCGGCCGGGGTTTTCTGTTTTCGTCCGCCCTGAAACACGCTAGCAGTCGAGCAAACGAAAACGGACCCATCCATGACCCTGATCGATACTCTGCGCGCCGAAGCGCGGGCGGCGCCTGAAAGCGGCATTGTCGCAGTCATGAACCGTGGCCGCGGCCGCGACGGCATGATCCCGCTCTGGGCCGGCGAGGGCGACCTGCCGACGCCTGCCTTCATCACCGATGCCGCCGCCAAGGCACTCGCCGGCGGCGAGACCTTCTACACCTGGCAGCGGGGCATTCCCGAACTCAGGCAGGCGCTCGCCCGCTACTACACCAGGCATTTCGGCAAGACTTTCGCCAACGAGGAATTCATCGTCACCGGCTCCGGCATGCATGCCATCCAGATGGCCATCGATGCGGTGGCCGGCAACGGCGACGAACTCGTCTACCTGTCGCCGGCATGGCCGAACTTCGCCGCCGCCGCCGGCGTCGCCGGCGCCGTTCCGGTCGCGGTCACGCTCGACCAGTCTGGCAATGGCTGGTCTTGCGATGTTGACAAGATCGCAGCCGCGATCACGCCGCGGACCAAGGCGCTGTTCGTCAACACGCCGTCCAACCCGACCGGCTGGACCGCCGACAAGGAGACGCTGCAGGCGATCCTCGATCTTGCCCGCGAAAGGGGCCTGTGGATCATCGCCGACGAGATCTATTCGCTGTTTCATTACGGCCACGGCCGGGCGGCGTCCTTCATCGACATCATGGCCGATGAGGACCGCATCCTGTTCGTCAATTCCTTCTCCAAGAACTGGGCGATGACCGGCTGGCGCATCGGCTGGATCAAGATTCATCCCGCCTTGCAGCAGGTGTTCGAGAACCTGGTCCAGTATTCGACGTCCGGCGTTGCGCAGTTCATGCAGCGCGGCGCCGTCGTTGCCCTCGATGAGGGCGACGCCTTCATCGTCGAGCAGGTGGAGCGGGCGAGGGCGGCGCGCGACCTGGTCTGCGGCATTCTCGCCGAAACCGGAAGGGCGCGGTTCACCGTGCCGCAGGGCGCATTCTATCTGTTCTTCGCGGTCGACGGCATCACCGATTCCCGTGCCGCCGCCTTCGACATGGTCGACCGCGCCAATGTCGGCCTGGCTCCCGGCACCGCCTTCGGCCCCGGCGGCGAAGCCTTCCTCAGGCTGTGCTTCCACCGCCGCCTCGACCAGCTCGAGGAAGCCGCACACCGGCTGGCGAAATGGATGAAGAGTATGTGAGCTGCCTCGAAGCCCCAAGTTGAAACTCGCTCCGGCGAGTCAGCTGGCGTGGGTTTCGAGAACCGGAGCGCAGCGGACATTTCGGTCCGTGAGCACCGGAAGCGCAGAAAGCCGCGTCAGATGGCCGCCGCAGTAGAGTTTCAAACGGGCTTCAGCCGCCCGACTTCGGCACCAGCAGCGGAATGACGCGGTCGCTCTTGGCGACCGACGGTCGGCCCGCCGAACCGTAGGGAATCCCCAACGCATCCCATGTCTCGACCAGCGCGTCCTGCAGGGACGCAATCAACGCGTCCGAATGGAACGGTGTAGGCGTGATGCGCAGCCGCTCGGTGCCGCGCGGCACCGTCGGATAGTTGATCGGCTGGATATAGATGCCGTGCACACCGAGCAGGCGGTCGCTGGCCATCTTGCAGAGCTCGGGATCGCCGACCAGAAGGGGCACGATGTGGGTAGGCGACTCCATCACCGGCAGGCCGGCCGCGGCCAGCACTTGCTTGGTCCGTGTCGCCTGACGCAGCTGCGCATCGCGCTCGGCCTGCGAGCGCTTGAGATGGCGGATCGAGGTGGTTGCCGCGGCGGCGATCGCCGGCGGCAACGCCGTGGTGAAGATGAAGCCCGGCGCATAGGAGCGCACCGCGTCGATCACCGCAGTGTTGCCGGCGATGTAGCCGCCAAGCGTACCGAACGCCTTGGCCAGCGTGCCCTCGATGATGTCGATGCGGTCGGCCAGCCCTTCGCGCTCGGTGATGCCGCCGCCGCGCGGCCCGTACATGCCGACGGCGTGGACCTCGTCGATGTAGGTCATGGCGTTGTAGCGCTCGGCGAGATCGACGATCTGCTTGATCGGCGCGATGTCGCCGTCCATCGAATAGACGCTCTCGAAGACAATCAGCTTGGCGCGCTCGCGGCCGGCCGTCTGCAGCAGGCTTTCGAGATGCGCGACGTCGTTATGGCGGAAGATCTTCTTCTCGGCGCCTGAGCGCCGCACGCCCTCGATCATCGAAGCGTGGTTGAGCTCGTCCGAGATGATCAGGCAATTGGGAAGCAGCTTTGCAATGGTCGAGATCGACGCCTCGTTGGAAACGAAGCCGGAGGTGAAAACCAGTGCGGCTTCCTTGTCGTGCAGGTCGGCCAGCTCCAGTTCGAGCTCGACCAGCGGGTTGCTGGTGCCGGAAATGTTGCGGGTGCCGCCGGCCCCCGACCCCATCTTGCCTGCCGCCTTCTGGAACGCGGCAATGACGTCGGGATGCTGGCCCATGCCGAGATAGTCGTTGGAGCACCAGACGGTGATTTCCTCGGCGCGGCCATTGGCGCGCCAGATGGCGCGCGGGAATTTCCCGACGATACGCTCAAGGTCGGCGAAGACGCGGTAGCGACGCTCCGCATGGAGCTGGTCGATCGCTTCCTCGAAAAACCGCTGGTAATTCATGTCGCCTTCCCAGTTTTGCGCGGGATCATAGTCATTGGCCCATTCATCGTCCACCTGGCCTTTTTGGTCAAAATGCCACGCCCCGAGCCTGTTCCTAACGACCACGGAACGTGGCCTATTCCCTTGATGTGGATCAATCTTGTTTCAGGACAATGCCACGCGCCGATGAGACTGGTTACCGCAGGTTTTAATGGCCTGGCGGCAGATTTTCCAGTACGGCGACGATTGAGACAGTTCCGACAAATCATGAATAGCGAGGATGCGGATGACGGTTTTGGTGACAGGCGGTGCCGGCTATATCGGTAGCCATATGGTCTGGGAATTGCTGGACACGGGCGACAACGTCGTCGTCCTCGACCGGCTTTCCACCGGCTTTGAATGGGCGGTCGCCCCGGAAGCAAAGCTCGTCGTCGGCGACGTCGCCGACAGGGAACTGGTCGCCTCGATCATTCGCGACAATAAGGTCGACGCGATCATCCATTTCGCCGGCTCGATCGTGGTCCCCGAATCGGTCGCCGACCCGCTTGCCTATTACGAGAACAACACCTGCAAGACGCGCACCTTGATCGAGACCGCGGTGCGCGAAGGCGTGCCCAATTTCATCTTTTCCTCGACCGCCGCCGTCTATGGCGGCGCCGGCCTGGAGCCGGTGCGCGAGGATGCCCGGCTTGCGCCGGAATCGCCCTATGGCCTGTCCAAGCTGATGAGCGAATGGATGCTGCGCGACGCGGCGATTGCCCATGGGTTGCGCTATACGGCGCTGCGCTATTTCAACGTCGCCGGCGCCGATCCGAAGGGCCGCACCGGCCAATCGACGCCCGGTGCCACGCATCTGATCAAGGTCGCTTGCGAGACGGCGCTCGGCAAGCGCCCCTTCATGCAGGTGTTCGGCACCGACTATCCGACGCCGGACGGTACCTGCATGCGCGACTATATCCACGTCAGCGACCTGGCGGCGGCGCATCGGTTGGCGCTTCAGCGGCTGCGTGCCGGCGGATCGAGCCTGGTCGCCAATTGTGGTTACAGCCACGGCTATTCGGTGCTCGAGGTCATCGACAGCGTCCGCCGCGTCTTCGGCCATGATTTCGACGTGCGGATGGGCGATCGCCGCGCCGGCGACGCCGCCGCGGTCGTCGCCAATTCGGAGCTGGCGCGCGGCGAGCTCGGCTGGACCCCGCAGCGCGACAACCTCGACCAGATCGTTGCCGATGCGCTTGCCTGGGAGCGCATCCTGACCAGCAAGAATTCGGCTCTGGGGTGAAGAAGGGCTCTCCGCAAAGGTTGGCTCAGCGCGCTGAGGGCGGAATGAAAATCCTGGTGCTTGGGGCCGGCGTCGTCGGTACGGCGGCGGCCTATTATCTGGCCAGCGACGGCCATGAGGTGACGGTGATCGAGCGCCATCCGGCGGCGGCACGCGGCACCAGCCGGTCGAATGCCGGCCTGGTGTCGCCCGGAGACGCCACCGCCTGGGCCTCGCCAGGCGCGCTGAAGACGTTCCTGCGCGGCCTCTACAACCACGATCTCGGCATCAAGGTGCGGCTGCGCTTCGATCCGTATTTTTTCGCCTGGAGCCTGCGCTTCCTGCGCCAGTGCACGCATAAGCGCATGCGCGCCAACACCGACGTCAAGCTTCGTCTGGCGCTCTATTCGCGCGACTGCATCAACGCCGTCTCGGCCGAAACCGGCATCCACTATGACGAGCGCAAGAAAGGCATTCTCTATTTCTTCCGCTCGCAGCAGAGCTTCGATACCGGCACCGACAATTATCGCTATCTCGGCGAACACGGCCTGCCGATCGAGATCGTCGGCCGCGACCGGCTGGTCGAGCTCGAGCCCGGCCTTGCCGGCGCCAAGGACAAGATAGCCGGCGGCGTCTATTCGCCGATCGACCAGACCGGCGACTCCAGCCAATTCACGCAGCGCCTCGCTGCCTATGCTGCCGAGAAACTCGGCGTCCAATTCCTCTACGGCACCACGGTCGAAGGCCTCGACATCGACGGCGACCGGGTGCGCGCCGTGATGACCTCGGCCGGCCCGGTGGCCGGTGACGCGGTGGTCATTTCCATGGGGCCGGAGAGCGGTCTGCTCGGCCGCCGCTACGGCATCGATCTGCCCGTCTATCCCGTGAAGGGCTATACCGTGACTGTTCCGCTGGAAGATGAAAACAAGGGGCCGATCATGGGTGGCGCCGACGAGGACCGGCTGATCGGCTATTCCAGGCTGGGAAATCGGCTGCGGATGTCCTCGACGGCGGAGTTCACCGGGTTCGACCGCACGTTCAAGCCACGCGATTTCAACTCGATCCTGAACACCGGCAAGGACCTGTTCCCCGGCGCTTTCGACGAGAGCAAGGCTGAGCTCTGGGCTGGACTTCGCCCGATGATGCCGAACTCCGTGCCGGTCATCGGACGGGCGCGGTACGACAATCTCTACCTCGACACCGGCCACGGCCATCTCGGCTGGACCATGGCCTGCGGTTCGGGAAAATTCCTTGCTGACGTGGTCGCCGGCCGCAAGCCGGAGATCGATCCGCAAGGATTGCTCTACGTGGGCTAGGCATCTCCGGACATCAGGGCGCCATGAGCTCGGCGGTCAGGCTCGTTCGTCGACCGCCGAACGCCAGGAGCGCACGTAACTGGTCCAGAGTGGATCGGCCGACGGTTCGGTCCTTTCGCCTCTGCCTTGCGGTGTCCCCTGGTCCGACGCCAGCAAGGCGGCGCCGATGCTGGTGCCTGTCGCAGCCTCGGAGGCAATGACGGCGCGCGCCGCCGCCGCAGCCAGCATGCGGGTGAACAGCCGGTTGCGGGCGAAGGGTCCTTCGACGATGGTGGGACCGTCCGCGCCGATCAGGTCGAGGCAGGTCGCGGTCATCAGCGCCAGGTAGAACGAGATGGCGACAAAGCGCTGGCCGACGCTCATACCGTCCGCGTTAAGCCATGATGCGGTATGATGCGGAAACGGCCCCGAACCCTGTTGGGTCGAGGGCAATAGGGACGTCTTGCGCGCTAGCACCGTGGCAACATCGTCTTCCGTCCAGTTCTCCGATTGGCCCTCGGTCAGCACGGAAAACTCGCGGCCACCCATGAAGCGCGCCGAGGGCACGGGATCGCCGAGCGCGTTGACATTGACCAGCGTATCGCGTGCCGGGTCGAGCGCGATCTTGTTGCCGCCGACTGCCATCGACACCACCCAGGTGCCGGTCGAGACCACGGAGAAAGGCGGTCTGTCGGACAGGAGATGCGGCAGCAGCGAGGCGTTGGAATCGTGCAGGCCGCAAAACACCGGCGTTTGCGGGTCGAGGCCGGTTTGCCGCGCGAGAGCGGGCAGGATCGGGCCCAAGCGGTCCTTGGCCTGCCGCACCGGCGCCATTAGCCGGCGCCATTGCAGCCGGTCGACCAGCGACGAAAAATCCGCTTTCCACGGGTTCCACAGATCGGTGTGGCAGCCGAGCGAAGTCACCTCGCTGGCGGCGACGCCGGTCAGGCGCAAGGCCCAGTATTGCGGATACATCAGGATCGCGGCGGTTCTGGCGAAATCCGCCGGAAAGCGCTTCTGCTGCCAGAACAGCTGCGCGCCGAGATTGAGGCCGGCCGGCAGGCGCGGCGTGCCGGTCTCGGAGAACGCCGGACGGATCGTGTCATAGTCCCCGGCAAGGGCATCCGGCCCGTCGAATTCGTAGTCGAGCACCGGCAGCGCCAGTTCGCCTGATGCGTCGACCAGCACGCCCGTAGCGCCATGGGTGGTGATCGATATCGCATCGATGCGCTGCTCGCGATCGATCTCGGCCAGGCTGCCAAGGATAAACGCCCATAACCGCTCGACGTCATGGTGCGGGTACGGGCCTTGCCGAACCGGCTCGTTCACCATCCTGCGCAGCGCGACTTCGCTTGCCGCGGCAAGATCGACCAGCGCCACCTTGGCGTTGGTCTTGCCGATATCGATGACGGCGACGTGGCGGGTCATTCCATATGGAACATTGTTTCCAGCGGCACCGCCACCGGCTCGTTGTTCGGCTTGGTCTCCATGATGTCCGCCATCTCGGCCCACCAACGCTGCATCACCGGATGCTTCGGCAATTCGTCCATGCCATGGTCGTCACGGCGCCACAGCACGCCGAACAAGGTGTTGGTCTCTTCGTCGAGATGGATCGAGTAATCGGAGATACCGGCCTGCTTGAGCAGCGCGACCAGCGACGGCCAGATGTCGTCGTGGCGCCTCTTGTATTCGGCCTTCATGCCCGGATTGAGCTTCATCTTGAACGCGTATTTCTCCGGCATCAGGCAAAGCGCTCCCGCCGTACTCGCCGCCACAGGATCGGCAGCGCGATGACGATGATCAGCAGCAGGCCGATGAAGATCGACATAACGATCCCCGGCACGTTGAGCAGGCCGAGGCCGAAGGTCACCAGTCCCATGATGAAGGCGGCCAGCACCACACCCAGAATGCTGCCGGCGCCGCCCAGGATGCTGACGCCGCCGAGCACCACCATGGTGATGACTTCCAGCTCGTAGCCCTGTGCGATGGACGGCCGGGTCGAGCCGAGCCGCGATGTGATCAGCACCGAGGCGATGCCCGCCATCAGGCCGGTCAGGCAAAACAGGATGAATTTGATACGGCCGACGCGTACGCCGGAAAACTGCGCCGCGACCGGGTTGTTGCCGATGGCAAAGACCCGGCGGCCGAAGCTCGTCCGGTGCAGAAGGAACCAGTAGACGACTGCCGCGATCAGGAAAAGCGTCAGTTCGAACGACACCACCCACCAGACATAGCCCTGGCCGAAGAAGGCGAAGCTCGCGGGATAGCCCTTGTAGGCCTGGTCGCCCAGGATGATGAAGGCAATGCCGCGAAACAGGCTCATCGTGCCGATGGTGACGACGATCGACGGCAAGCCGAGCCTGGTGACGAGCAGTCCGTTGAAGGCGCCGCAGCCGAGCCCGACGACGAGGCCGATTGCCACCAGTTCAGGCATGCCGGCGCCGGCCTGCACCGCCATGCCCATCATTGTTGACGCCAGCGCGATGATGGCGGCCACCGACAGGTCGATTTCGCCGGAGATGATCAGCAGCGCCATGGCCAGCGCGATCAGCGCCTTTTCCGTGAAGTTGAAGGTCAGGTCCGACAGCGACCACGCGTCGAGGAAATAGGGCGAGGCAAAGCTGTTGACGGCAAAGATGGCAACCGCCACGACGACCAGCAGCGCCTCCCATGAGAAGATCGCCGACGTCAGCGGCTTGTCGAGCCGGTCGGGAATATGGCGTGGGGCAGGGGTGTCGGTCATGCCGCTTCCGCCTTCTTGAGGATGATGCGGCCTTGCCGGCGTTCGCCGCGCGCGTTGAGCACCACGGCCAGGATGATGGCGCTGCCTGAAATCGCCATCTGCCAGAACGGTGAGATGTTGATCACCGGCAGCGCGTTGGAGATGATGCCGAGGAACAGCGCGCCGAGCACCGCGCCGCCGACCGAACCGATGCCGCCGGCAATCGAAATGCCGCCGATGACGCAGGCGGCGATGATATTGAGCTCATAGCCGTTAGCGACCTCGACCGAGGCGATGACGTAGCGCGAGATCCACAGATAGCCGCAGAGGCCGCCGATCATCCCCGAGATGCAGAAGACGATGAATTTCGTCCGGCCGACATCGATGCCGGCATAGACCGATGCTGTCGGGTTGACGCCAATGGCATAGATCGAGCGGCCGAGCGCGGTGCGAGTCATCACGAGGAAGAACAGTGCAATAACCAGCAGGGCGATCCACGACAGTACCGGAATGCCGAGGAAAGCCGCGCGCTGCAACCCGATGAAATCAGCGCTCATCTGGTCGGCGTTGACCCAGGCGCCGCCTGAAATGACGAACGTGGCGCCGCGGTAGATGGTGAGGGTGCCGAGCGTTACCACGATCGAGGGAATGTTCAGCCGCCATACCAGCAGGCCGTTGATGGCGCCGAGCACCAGGCCGACCAGCAGTGCGATGACGATCAGCAGCGGGATCGGGATCGCCGGATGAGCGGCGTTCAGCATTGCCACCACCATGCCGGTGAAGCAGAGATTTGAAGCCATCGACAGGTCGATCGAGCGGGTCAGGATGACGACCATCTGGCCGAGCGCCAGGATCATCAGGATCGACGTGTCGTTGAACACCTGGCGCAGGTTGGCCGGATCGGCAAAACCTGGAAACCGCGTGGAGATCAGCCCGATCAGCACGACGATTGCCGCCAGCAGCCAGACCTCGCGATGTTTGAGAAGAGCCTTCATGCCGCGATCCCCGCTGCCGTCCTGACCAAGGTTTCGGCGTCGAGCCCTTTATTGTCGTAGACCGCGGCAATGCGGCCCTCGCGCATAACGACGACGCGGTCCGACATGCCGAGGATTTCCGGCAATTCGGACGACACCATGATCACCGACAGGCCTTGCGCGACGAGCTCGGCCATGAAGCCGTGCACGGCCGCCTTCGAGCCGATGTCGATGCCCTTGGTCGGCTCGTCCAGGATGATCACCTTGGGCGCGGTCGCCAGCCATTTGGCGATGACGATCTTCTGCTGGTTGCCGCCCGATAGCGTGCCGACGTCCTGGCTGAGCGAGGAGGCGCGCAGATCGAGCCGCTCGGTGTAGGAGCGGGCCAGCGCGAACTCTTCGGCCAGCCGCAATATGCCGGACTTGGATGTCCGTTTGAGCGAGGGCAGCGAGACATTCTGGAAGATCGGCAGGCCGATCACCACGCCTTGCTTGCCGCGCTCCTCCGGCACATAGACGATGCCGGCGTCGATCGAATCCGCCGCCGATTTCGGCGCGATTGCCTTACCCTCCAGCGTGATCGTGCCGCCGCTGGTGCGGGTGATGCCTGATATCGCCTGCATCACCTCGCTGCGCCCGGCGCCGACAAGGCCGTAGAAGCCGAGGATTTCGCCCCTGCGCAGCTCGAAGCCTATGTCGTCGAACTCGGTCGGGTGCGACAGGCCGGAGACGGCCAGCACCGGCGCGCCGATCTCGGCCTTGCGCTGCGGAAAGATGTGATCGACCGAGCGGCCGACCATCATGCGCACGATCTGGCTCTGGCCGGCGTCCTTGATCAGGCCTTCGCCGACCATTTCGCCGTCGCGGAACACGGTATAGCGGTCGGCGATGCGGTAGATCTCATCGAATTTGTGGCTGATGAACAGGATCGCCTTGCCGTCGCTCTTGAGGAATTCGATCAGCAGGAAAAGCTCTTCGATCTCCTTCATCGAAAGCGCTGCCGTCGGCTCGTCCATGATGACGATCCGCGCGTCGATGGACATGGCGCGGGCAACCGCGACTAGGTGCTTGTTGGCAATGCCGAGATCCTTCAGCCTGGCGTCGGCGTCGATATGGCCGGCGCCCATCGTGTCGAGCACCTCGCGGGCATTCTTGCGCATGGTGCGCCAGTCGATGGTTTTGAAACGCGTGCGCGGCGCATGGCCGAGGAAGATGTTTTCGGCCACCGTCAGGTCGTCGAACAGCACGGTTTCCTGGTGGATGGCGGTGATGCCATGCCCGAACGCGGCGTGGGCGCTGGGCAGTATGGCCGGCTGGCCGTCGATGCTGATCGTGCCAGCATCCGGCTGGTAGATGCCGGTCATGATCTTGACCAGCGTCGACTTGCCGGCGCCGTTTTCGCCGATCAGCGCGGTTACCTGGCCGGGATAGAGCGACAGGCCGACATTGTGCAGCGCCCGCACGCCGGGAAAGCTTTTCGAGATGCCGGACAGCGTCAGGCGCGGTCCGGATGACAAAGGCGCTTCATGTGCCACTTCGTGCCGGGCTGTCGTGTCCATGATCGTATCAAGCCCTGTAGCAAGGTTCGTTTGAAAGCGCGGCGGAACCTGAGCCCCGCCGCACCCTTTCGAAGGTCCCAGGATCAATAGATCTTGGAGAACTTTTCGATGTTCGACTTGTCGAACTGGAAGGGCGGAGCCATCGCAGCCGAGTTGGTGTCGTCGAGCGTGACCTTGCCGACGCGGCCGATCGACAGCGTAGCACCGGGCTTGGCCTCTTCCTTCTTCACCGCCAGGTCGTGGGCGAGGTAGACGGCGGAGTAGCCGAGATCGATCGGGTTCCACAGCGCAACCGCCTGGCTGGCGCCATTGTCGATGAACTTCTTGAACTCCGACGGCAGCGCCAGGCCGGTGACGTTGACCTTGCCGATCAGGCCTTCATCGGTCACCACCTGCGCGGCGGCAACGACGCCGACCGTGGTCGGTGCGATGATCGCCTTGAGGTTCGGATAGGACTTCAGCAGGCCCTTGGCTTCGTCCGTGCTCTTGGCCGAGTCGTCGTCGCCATAGACGGTGGCGACGAGCTTGATCTTGGGGAACTTCTCCGGCAGCACCTTCTTGGCCGCGTCGATCCAGGCATTCTGGTTGGTCGCGGTCGAAGAAGCCGACAGGATGGCGACATCGCCGCCTTCCGGCAGGTAGTCGGCGGCCAGCTTGATGATGGTCTCACCGATCAGGTTGGTATCGGAGGGGTTGAGGTGAAGCTGGCGTCCTTCCGGCGCGACGCCTGAATCCCACGAGATGACGGTAATGCCGCGCTGCATCGCCTTCTTCAGCACTGGCACCAGCGCGTCGGCGTCGTTCGCCGAAATGGCGATGGCATTGACCTTCTGGGCGATCAGCGAATTGACCACTTCGATCTGCGCTTCGGCGGTCGCCTTGGTTGGGCCGGTGTAGATGATGTCGACATCGCCGAGCTCCTTGGCCGCCTCTTCGGCGCCCTTGTTGGCGGCGTCGAAGAAGCCGTTGCCGAGCGACTTCACCACCAGCGCGATCTTGACGTTTTCGGCGTAGGCGGCATTCACGAACATGGCGGCGGAGAACGCCGCCGTAACCATCAATTTCTTCAGAAAGCTCATCGAATATCCTCCCTTGAGCGTTGCATTCCATCGCCGCTGCGGGCGTGAGTGGTTCTCAGGCCTGCAGCGAAGATTCTTCCTTGTTGGTTGCCGTTGTGCGGGCGATGATCAGCGTCACGCCGGCGGTCTCCAGCATCTTGGCTTCGCGATCCTCGATGGCGTCGTCGGTGATCACCGTGGCGATGCGCGACAGGCCGCACAGGATCAGGCTCGAGCGTTTGCGGAACTTCGAGGAATCGACCAGCACCACCAATTCGTCTGCCTGGTCGATCAGTTTCTGCTCGGCCTGGATCAGCAGCGGATCGCCTTCCATAAGACCGAGCGGCCCCAGCCCTTGCGCGCCCATGAACATGCGGCGCGCGTAGAAATTGCGCGTCACGTCATTGTCGAACGGCGACAGGATGATGTTCTGCTCGCGGTAGATGGTGCCGCCCGACAGCATCACCGTGTTCTTGGAGTGCCTGAGCAAGTGCTCCGCGATCGGGAAGGAATTGGTGAAGATCGGCATGCGGCGGCCGGTCAGGAAATGCACCATCTGGAAGGTGGTGGTGCCGCCATTGATGATGATCGGCTCGCCGTCCTTGCACAGATCCACGGCTTCCCGCGCGATTGCCCGCTTCTGCGAAGCGTTGATGGTCTCGTTGACGGAAAAGGGCCGGCCGGCAAGGCCGATGAACTGCGGCGGTGAAAGCGCCTCGGCGCCGCCGCGCACCCGGCGCAGCCGTTTTTGCACATGCAATGCCGCGATGTCGCGCCGGATCGTCGCCTCCGACGACTCCGTCAGGTCGACCATCTCCTGCACCGTCACCACAGGCTTTTCCTGGACGGCGGACAGAATGATCCTGTGGCGCTCTTTCTCGTGCATGGTTCCTCCCTGCCGGAGCATCTAGTCACCCAAAGCGCGCAGTGTCAATCATTTCCGATCAGATAATTTCATTGTGCAATGCAATATGACTGATATTGATCGTTTGTGATTGACAAGGCCGCCGCTTGCGTAGAAATTCGTACAAAAGGGACCCGCGCCGTTTGCGTGTCCCAAAGGGAGGATACCTATGCTCGACAAGCGCTCCGGCACGCGCCTCGCCAATCTTTGGGATGACGCAAAAGCGCAAGCAATGAGCGAGCCCGAACGTCTGGTCTATCGCTCGAATGTTCTTGGCTCCGACAAGCGCGTCACCAATTATGGCGGCGGCAACACCTCCTCCAAGATCTGGCAAAACGATCCGCTCACCGGCGAGAGCGTGGAAGTGCTGTGGGTCAAGGGCTCGGGCGGCGACAGCGCCTCGATCAAGCTCGACGGCTTCGCCACGCTCTACATGGACAAATTGCGCGCGCTGAAAGGTCTCTATCGCGGCCTCGAACATGAAGACGAGATGGTCGGCTATCTGCCCCATTGCACCTTCAACCTCAACCCGCGCGCGGCTTCCATCGACACGCCGCTGCATGCCTTCGTGCCGAAGCCTTATGTCGACCATATGCATCCCGATGCCATCATCGCCATTGCCGCCGCCAAGGATTCGCAGGCGCTGACCAAGGAGATCTTCGGCGACACGATCGGCTGGCTGCCATGGAAACGTCCGGGCTTCGAGCTCGGCCTGTGGCTGGAGAAATTCTGCCGCGAAAACCCCGAAGCCAAGGGTGTCGTATTGGCCAGTCATGGCCTGTTCAGCTGGGGCGACACGCCGAAGGAATGCTACGAGACGACGATCTCGGTGATCAACCAGGCGATCGACTGGTTCGAGCGCAAGAGCCAGGGCAAGCCGATTTTCGGCGGCGAAGTCGTCAAATCCCTCGATGCGCCTGCGCGTCGCGTCGTGGCCGCAAAACTGATGCCGAGGATCCGTGGCCTGATCTCGGAGAACAGCCACAAGCTCGGCCATTTCGACGATTCCCCTGCCGTGCTCGAATTCGTCAATTCCAGGGATTTGCGGCCGCTGGCGGCACTCGGCACGTCGTGCCCGGACCACTTCCTGCGCACCAAGATCCGGCCGCTGGTCATCGAGTTCGACCCCCAAAATCCCGACGTCGATGCCGTCATTGCCCGTCTTGCCGATGATGTGGCGGAGTATCGCGTCGGCTATCAGGCCTATTATGACCGCTGCAAGCACGCGGATTCGCCACCGGTGCGCGATCCGAACGCCGTCGTCTATCTGATGCCCGGCGTTGGCATGTTCACCTTCGCCGGCGACAAGGCGACGGCGCGCATATCGGGCGAATTCTACGTCAACGCGATCAACGTCATGCGCGGTGCCTCGACGGTCTCGACCTATGTCGGCCTGCCCGACCAGGAAGCCTTCGACATCGAATACTGGCTGCTCGAAGAGGCAAAGCTGCAGCGCCTGCCGAAACCAAAGGCTCTTGCCGGCCAGATTGCGCTGGTCACCGGCGGCGCCGGCGGCATCGGCCGGGCCACCGCCAACCGGCTGCTGCGCGAGGGCGCGTGCGTCGTGCTGGCCGATATCGACGAAGCAGCCCTTGCCAGCGCCAATGACGAGCTTGCCAAGGCCTATGGCAAGGATTTCGTGCGGCCCGTAGTCATCAACGTCACGTCCGAGGATCAGGTGATCTCCGGCTTTGCCGAAACGGCGGTCGAATTCGGCGGCATCGATATTCTGGTCTCCAATGCCGGCCTGGCCTCCTCGGCGCCGATCGAGGACACCACGCTGACGCTGTGGAACAAGAACATGGACATCCTGTCGACCGGCTATTTCCTGGTTTCGCGGGAGGCGTTCCGGCTGTTTCGGGCGCAGAAGATCGGCGGCAACGTCGTCTTCGTCGCCTCCAAGAATGGGCTTGCCGCATCGCCAAACGCCGCCGCCTATTGCACTGCCAAGGCCGCCGAAATCCACCTGGCACGCTGCCTAGCGCTGGAAGGCGCGGAAGCGCAGATCAGGGTCAATGTCGTCAACCCCGACGCTGTGCTGCGCGGCTCGAAGATCTGGAGCGGCGAATGGAAGGAACAGCGCGCCGCCGCCTACAAGATGTCGACCGACGATCTCGAGGAGCACTACCGCTCGCGTTCGATGCTGAAGCGGTCGGTGTTCCCCGAAGACATCGCCGAGGCGATCTATTTCTTCGCCTCCGATATGTCGGCCAAATCGACCGGCAACATCATCAACGTCGACGCCGGCAACGCACAGAGTTTTACGCGATAAGCGACCGTCTTTGAGGGTTGCGCTGCCCCTCATCCGCCTGCCGGCACCTTCTCCCCGTATGGTGACGGGGAGAAGGGAAGCGCTACAACGCAGGTGATCCCCCTCTCCCCCTTGTTTTTTACGGGGAGAGGGTAAGGGTGAGGGGCAGCGCCGACCAACGCAAATTGGGAGGAAACCACCATGTCCGAAACCATCATCTCCGCCGACCTCGTCGATAGGCACAATGCCGCGCGCGATGCCGACCTCAGACGCGACTACGAGTCTCTCGGCGAGCGCCTCGACCGCCGCGGCATCGCCATCGACGCCATCCGCGACAAGGTCGAGAAATTCGCCGTCGCCATCCCGTCCTGGGGCGTCGGCACCGGCGGCACCCGCTTTGCCCGCTTTCCCGGCGCCGGAGAGCCGCGTGACATTTTCGACAAGATCGAGGACTGCGCCGTCATCCGGCAATTGACGCAGGCGACGCCGACCGTCTCGCTGCATATTCCCTGGGACAAGGCCGATCCGAACCGGCTGAAGCAGGCGGCATCCCGCTTCGGCCTCGGCTTCGACGCCGTCAACTCCAACACCTTCTCCGACGCCAGGGACCAAAAACTCTCCTATAAATTCGGCTCGCTGTCGCATGCCGATGCAGCAACACGCCGGCAGGCGGTCGAGCACAATCTCGAATGCATCGAGATCGGCAGGACGCTGGGCTCCAAAGCGCTGACGGTGTGGATCGGCGACGGCTCGAATTTTCCCGGCCAGGTCAATTTCGCCAAGGCGTTCGAGCGTTATCTCGACGCCATGAGGGCGATCTATGCCGGGCTGCCGGATGACTGGAAACTGTTCACCGAGCACAAGATGTACGAGCCGGCCTTCTATTCGACCGTCGTGCAGGATTGGGGCACCAACTACATCATCGCCAAAGAGCTTGGCGACAAGGCGTTCTGTCTGGTCGACCTTGGCCATCACGCCCCCAACGTCAACATCGAGATGATCGTGTCGCGACTGATCCAGTTCAAGAAACTTGGCGGCTTCCATTTCAACGATTCGAAATATGGCGACGACGATCTCGACGCCGGCTCGATCGATCCCTACCGGCTGTTCCTCGTCTTCAATGAACTGGTCGATGCCGAGCTTGCCGGTGCCGAAGGGTTCGATCCGGCCCACATGCTCGACCAGAGCCATAACGTCACCGATCCGATAGAAAGCCTGATGTTGTCGGCGGTCGAGGTGCAGCGCGCCTATGCCCAGGCGCTGCTGGTCGACCGCAAGGCGCTCGAAGGCTTCCAGGACGCCAATGACGCGCTGATGGCGACGCAAACGCTGAAGACAGCCTATCGCACCGACGTCGAGCCGATCCTTGCCATGGCGCGGCTGAAGACCGGCGGCGCCATCGATCCGGTCGCCGCCTACCGCGCCGCGGGCTACCGGGCGAAGGTTGCAGCGGAACGGCCGGCCGTGGCGAGCGTCGGCGGCGGGATTGTTTGATGTTGGTGAAAATGAAAACCCGCCACGAAGGGCGGGTCGTTGGAGCCAATTAGCACCATACCGAAATTAGTAGCATAGCTGCCGGCACAAAGCAAGAACAAAATTGCTGTAACGTGAAAATTCTGAGAGCCGCGATGAAGCGTGGCCTTGTTTCCAACGCTGCGGCGCTCAGAAGTAACGGCATGGATCCTAGGGTCTCCGCGACGTCGCTTCGCTCCTGCTCCGCCCTAGGATGACGAAGGCGTGAGGGCCTACAGCTAATCGCAGATATTGGGGATTGGCGGCTGATGGCAATGGCAAACGTTGCAGGCTGGCGGCTGCTGGCAAATCGCAAACTTTCGGGATTAGCCGATCTCTCCCTCCCTTCGTCATCCTAGGGCGGAGCAGGAGCGCAGCGACGTAGCGGAGACCCTAGGATCCATGCCGTTGCAGTCGCCGAAGATTGCAACGGCGGTTGCGAGGCGAACCGGCACAGGCGTGCGAACCCTCCCGATTCTTTCGATCTTCGCAGTAGACTCAACCGCTCCAAGCGCGTTTCCTAGGCACACCCCCACGCCTCGGAGAACGGCCATGCACAACACCCGCCGAACCCTAATCGCCGTCAGCCTTTCCCTCACCCTGACCTTCGTACCCTTCCTCGCCTATGCCGCCTCGCCGCAGCCGGCGAAGGGCGAGCACGGCATGGTGGTGACCGCCCAGCATCTTGCGTCTGAGGTCGGCGTCGAGGTGCTGAAGCAGGGCGGCAACGCGGTCGATGCCGCGGTCGGGGTCGGCTATGCGCTGGCCGTGGTCTATCCGACCGCCGGCAATATCGGCGGTGGCGGCTTCATGACCATCCGCTTCAAGGACGGCCGCTCGACCTTCCTCGATTTTCGCGAGCGCGCGCCGCTGGCCGCGACCAAAACCATGTATCTCGACAAGGACGGCAAGCCGGTAAAAGGCGCCAGTCTCGACGGCTATCTGGCGGTCGGCGTGCCGGGCTCGGTCGCTGGTTTCGAGATGGCGCGGGAGAAATACGGCACGCTGTCGCGGCAGGACTTGCTGGCGCCGGCCATCCGCTTTGCCAAGGAAGGCTTCGTGCTGGAGCAGGGCGATGCGGCCTCGCTCCAGGGCGGCGCGGAGCGGTTGGCGAGGGACCCAGCGGCGGCGGCCATTTTCCTCAAGCCGGACGGCAAGCCTTATGCTGTCGGCGAGCGCCTTGTTCAGCCCGATGTCGCGGCTTCGCTTGCCGCCATTTCCGAACGCGGGGCGGATGCCTTCTACAAAGGCGCGACCGCCGACGCCATCGTCAAAGCGAGTGGCGAGAAGGGCGGCATTCTGGCCAGGGCTGATTTCGAAAACTATGCGGTGCGCGAGCTCAAGCCGGCGACCTGCAATTATCGCGGCTACGAGATCATTTCCTCGCCGCCGCCGAGCTCCGGCGGCGTCATCATCTGCGAGATCCTCAACGTGCTTGAGTTCTATCCGTTGTCCTATCTCGGCGCCGGTTCGGCCGAGACGGTTCACGTCATGGTCGAGGCGATGCGCCACGCCTATGTCGACCGCAATTCGGCGCTCGGCGATCCCGGTTTCATCGACAATCCGGTCGCAAAACTGCTCGACAAGAATTACGCCAGGGAAATTCGCGAAAAGATCGATCCGTTCCGGGCCGGCGTCTCGCAGGAATTGATGCCGAAGGGCTTTGGCGAGAGCAACGAGACGACGCATTTTTCGATCATCGACACGGCAATGCCGTCGCGGTAACCTACACGCTGAACGGCTCTTTCGGTGCCGGCGTGGTCGCCGCCGGCACCGGCATCCTGCTCAACAACGAGATGGACGATTTCACCCAGAAACCCGGCGTGCCCAATCTCTATGGCCTGGTCCAGGGCGAGGCGAATGCGATCGCGCCGAAAAAGACGCCGCTGTCGTCGATGAGCCCGACTATCCTCGCCAAAGACGGCAAGCCGTTCATGGTCATCGGCAGCCCCGGCGGTTCACGCATCATCACCATCACGCTGGAGGCGATCGTCAACGTCGTCGACCACGGCATGAACATCCAGGAGGCCATCGACGCACCGCGCATCCATCACCAATGGTTGCCCGACACGGTCTATATCGAACCTTTCGGCCTGTCGCCCGATACCGAAAAGCTGCTTACCGGCATGGGCTACCGCCTCGATCTTGCCGACACGACCTGGGGCCAGGCGGCCGGCATCCTGGTCGGCGGCAAGAGCCTGGCGGAAATCGAGAAGGGTGGCGGCGCCCGCTACAACGGCGCCATCGACAGCCGCGCCGCAGCCGGCAAGGCTATCGGGTATTAAACCCCAAAAGTGGGAACCGGTTTTCGGATAAGATCATGGTCAACAAGAAGATTGCGCCTTGCTTCAGGTGACCAGCGCGATCGTCGACGCTATCAGCATCAGCGCCGCGATGCCGACGAACAGCGCGTAGATGCGCGGCCGGTCGAGCAGAAGCGCATTGCCGGATATCCACGCCGCGGTGGCGCCACCAAGCGCGAAAAAGAAGGTGCTGCGGCGCCCGAAGCTCAAGCCGGCAGCCATCAGGCCACCGATGATCAGGGCGCCGAACACGATGATCACGGCGACTGCGTATTTTTCGAAATCGTTGCTGCCGGCGCTCGGGCCGATTGCGTTCAACCTCGACAGATCGTCCGGATCGAACGGGCTGGTCGACCCATATTCGTCTTGACCGACAGGCTCATGCATTATTCGTTCTCCGCAAACCGACAGCAAATCATCAAGCCTCGCCGAGCGCAACCGCTCGCCGAATGTGATCGGCACGGTGTTCAACACTTTCTGGCGGCGGCTTGCCAGAGATTTTTGAATTCGCGCTTGGATCGCCGCCCGCTGCGCGGCCTGGTCAAGCGCTTTGCCCGAGCTGAATCTTCATGCCGCCCTGGCCAAAGACTGCGTTGCCTGAACGGAAGCCCCAAGCACCGCCTGTGCGGCGTCGGCCTGCCTTTCATCGACATGCGCCAGCACCAGGATCACACCTTGTGCGGCATCCGGCTGGCCTGGCTGCTTGCGGATACCGGGCGATGTCCCGAAAAGTCTGTCGGCAACGCAGCCCAAGGCTGCACCGACGAGGGCCGATGCCAGCCATCCCGCGCCGAGGGGATCGATGCCGGGGATATCGAAGGCGCCGAGGCCGGCCAACAAACCCGCCGCCGCGCCGAGGGCGGCACCGCTGCCTGGACCGCGCAAGACGGCGCCGATTTCGTCATCATAGGGTCCGATGACACTGATTTCGTGGCGGGCGATCCCTGCCGCCTGAAGTGCTTCGACGGCTCGCGCCGCCTGGTCATGGGAATCAAAAAGTCTGCTGATTGTTCGCATTGAAACTGCCTGTGAGGCCCCCCGGCCCTCGACGGTACGGCGGGTTCCTGCTGAGCGACGACGCCGAGGAACCGCCTAACGCATACGTCGCCCGCCGCGGAATTGCGAGCGGCGGGCGCCGGGGGCCCGCACGTTGACGGGAATCGATTTTGTTGTCGCTATTGGGCGGGGCTGGGTCGACGACGACGGTGCGATTGTCGACGATGACATAGCGGTATTTGACGCTGGGGACTTCATGAAGCTCGACGGTATCGGGGAGCGTCGAGCCGATGTTGAGCTCCACCCCAGGGATTTTCACCGAGGCCAGCGGCTGCTTTTTCACATACTCCTTGATGACCGTTTCCTGCTGCGGTTCGATGACAACGTCTTGCGCCGCAGCGGCGCCGATGCCTGCCAGCAGCAAAAAACCCGCCACCGCGGTGGAAAGATGCATTCTCATGGTCGTCTCCTTTGCGAACTCGGTCCGCTCTTCGCGCCAAGGCTCATTCGAACGGAAGGCAGCTGAAAACGTTCCGTCGACGGGGCTTCGGTCCCGCCCGGCAGGGACCAACCGACGTGTCGCCGCAGGACCTAAGTCTGATCCTTGCGCGCAAAGGGTGGGTTTGCCGCGTGACCCGGAACCGCCGCGGCACCTAGCCGTTGCTGGCTGCACATTCCGGGAGGATTCCATGGAAAAGGTCGACGGTTGCTCGCACCGGTCCTGGCTGTTTCCATTCCGATCGAACCCGGCATCTGCGCAGCCCTGTCCCTTCCTGCGCCGATAAGGGTTCGCGCGTCACTTTGTGGCGGGCGAACCCTCAAATTGCTGTGTGCACCAAAGTTGACCCCCCTGAAGCGAAGAGAAGGGGCGAGGAGAGCGGAAATGGCCGATGACAAGAGCAAGCGAGACTTCAGCGACCGCAATCGCGTTTCGGCGGATGAATATTATGAGGTCGAACATTTCGCGCGGGAAAATGGTGTTTCGCCCAGCCAGGTGAGCAAGCTGATCAAAAGGACCGGTGGCGACCGGATGATCCTCTCGCAGGCGGTGAAGGCATTGCGCGAGCGCAAGTGAGCTGGCGGTGAAGCCAACGGTGGAGAGGCGCTGATCGCGATCGGCCGAGATCCGGCCAGCTATCGACAACGTGCCCGGATGCCGCCGCTTCGGCCAAGCGCAATGCCCCGCTACTTCTTCGATTCCGATGAAGACGGAATCGTCTATTCCGACGATCAGGGAACGTTATATGACGATCTCCCGCTGGTCAGGAAAGAAGCCCTTCGCACATTGGCCGAGATGGCCAGGGATGGCCTTCCTCATCGCAGGATTGCAGTCAAGGTCCGGGACGACCGTGGCGGTCTGGTCCTTGAAGTGGCTTTGACCTTTGCCGTTGAAACGCGGCACTTCGACGAGCGGATTTTCCAGATCGACTTGCGCACGAACTGACGGCTCGATCATCATCGCGCCGACCATCATCAGATTTCTGGTGCAGCGGCATCTTCCCCTGGCGCGGAACATTAGAAGTCTCTAATTGTTATCTTAAGCAGCGGGAACCTCCCAGGATTCTGCTGCAGATCGGGTGCAACCCGATCGGCCCGCGCCCTCCGCCAGAGGCGCGGGCTTCGTTTGTTTAGCCGATGCGCAACGCCATGCGGCGGAAGCATATTGGAGACCTGCGGGAGCACTAGAGCGGTTCCTGATTTGACGGAATCGAAGGGGATTGAACGAAGCCGCTGACGCGTCATTTGGTGCGTGGGTTTGCGGATGAC